>NZ_JAQOSP010000038.1 GCF_030068475.1 Roseofilum acuticapitatum BLCC-M154
TGAAAATTGGAAAAGAGAAGCGGGCAAGATGCCCGCACTCCTCGAATTCTTTGATATGACTGGAGTGGGAGCATCTTGCTCCCTGGATTTTTAATTAGGGTATTTCCGCTTCGCGGACATGAATAAGCGAACTTGATATAATGCCCTATCTCCCCATGTCGCCATCAATTTGATAGCTGAACCACTCGGTTCCCTGGGAAGTGGGGCGCAAGAGTCGCCAGGTTTCTCCCTCGATCTGTTGTTGTAGATAGATTTCAAAGGGATTTTGGCGCTGTTTAAGGGTTTGTTCAGAGAGTTCGATCTCTAGGTTATAGGTTCCTTGGATATGGAATGTGGGTAATTTTTGGTCAGGGAGGCGATCGCTGTTGGTAATCTGAATCCCTTTAACCTCAATTTGGGGCGATCGCTCAAGATGCAGAGGAGACTTAAGTTCTTCTTGAGTCAGATGCAGTTGTAGGGCGATCGCCTTGTTCACCAAAGCTTGATTCGGACTGCCCCCCGTAGCACTACAAGCCACTAACAGCCCCATGAAAACCACCACCATCAGTGTACCGATCCATTTCCAGACTCTATCCATAACCGCACTATTACCCTCTCAGAGCAATCCCATTGTATCGGTTTACAGTCCCTTTGAAGGGAGAAGCCCAAAGGAAAAACTTGGACTCATTCTTAAAATTATTTAACTTTCCTAAAACTTTCGTTTCAGATGTAACGGAGATCGGAGGGACTAAAGGAAGGCTTCACACCTCAAATACAACATGCTATAACTAAAAACAAATACAGATGAGAGGTTAAGCCCTTGATGGCTCACACACCACAAGGGCTTAACCCCCTAAAGCGACATCTACCAGAAAGGTCAAAAAGGACATGGAAATTTGGGTCATTAGTTTATTTCTCATTGGTCTAGGTTTAGCCGGATTTGGGACAATCTGGACAATGGTCATCTCCTTTAGTGAAAGCATTTTCTGGGGAATCTCTTATCTTTTTTTGCCCTTGATCGGTGCTATCCTATTTGTCTATCTAAAATGGCATAAAAAAACAGTAAGAATCAGTTTTTTGACTCAAGTGTTTGGCGTGGTTTTAATGATCGGTAGCGGCATTTTTATGCTAGTCCAAAATTGGAGTTTTCAAAATCTCATTGCTCGCTGGACTCCCCAAAGAAAATCAGAACCAGCTATGACTCAACTGGTTCTGAATTATCCCACTGAACCTGCCCTATCCGCAGAGCCTCCACCCAGCTATGAACCCTCTATTTCCCTGAAATCCTATACCTCTCGCTCTCAATTCAAGCGCTACATGGAAGTGGGTTATCAGGCCTTTGATGTTGGGGATTATCACACTGCTTTAATTAACTTTGAACAAGCCTTAAAAGAGCGTCCCGATAATATTTATGCCCAAAAAGCATTTGAAAACACCAATCGACACATTCAACAGAACAGCTATACCCATTTCATGAAGGCTGGATATCAAGCTTTTGAGGCTAAAAACTATGCAATCGCCCTCCAAAACTTTCAAACAGCTCTACAATACCGTCCTGGAGACTCCTACGCCCTCAAAGCCATTGACAATGTGCAAGATAAAATTAACCGCTAATCTGGGGACTCTTTTCAGATTAGCTCTGGTTGTAACTCAATGGTAAATCGAGTTCCCCCTTCTGGCGATGAATCATACCAGAGTCGTCCATGATGTTTTTCCACAATAATCGTATAACAGATCGATAATCCCAAGCCAGTACCTTTACCTGGCGGTTTAGTGGTGAAAAAAGGATCGAATATTTGAGAGTGGATAGACTCTGGAATTCCAGCGCCATTATCAGCGATCGAAATCCTGACTTGCGATCCTTCTAGTTCTGTTTTAATTTTAATCTGGGGGTCATCTCCATTATTCTGATATAAGGCATCAATAGCATTATTTAACAGATGCATAAAAACCTGATTAAGTTGGGCAGGATAACAATTAATTAAAGGGAGATCGCCATACTCTTTCAACACTTGGATCTCCCGTTCATTATTCTTAACCCTGAGACGATGATTCAAAATGACCAAAGTGCTATCAATTCCCTCATGAATATCCACTGTCTTCATGTCCGCTTCATCCATGCGAGAAAATGTTCTTAAGGAAGCAACAATCCCCTTGATTCTTTCTGTTCCCGATTTCATGGAAGCTAGGATATCCTCTAAATCTTCCTGGATAAACTCTATATCCTTCTCTTCTAAAGACTTTTCAATTTCAGGCACTGGATCGGGATAAGCCTGTTGATAATTTCTCAGAAGTTGCAATAAATCTTGGGCATATTCTTGAACATAATCTAAGTTACCATGAATAAAAGTTACAGGATTATTAATTTCATGGGCAACTCCAGCGACTAAATTTCCTAGACTCACCATTTTGGCATTTTGGATCATCTGTGCTTGGGTGCGTTGTAGTTGCTCTAGGGTTTGACGCAACTCTTGGGCTTGATTTTTCGTTTTTTCGAGTAAATCAGACTGTTGAATGGCAACCCCTAGTTGTTGACTAATTTGACTGACAAATTCTATTTCAATGGCACTCCAAACCCTAGATTGACCACACTCATGAATACAGAGCAATCCCCAGAGTTCTTTCCCTTTGACTAAGGGAGCGACTAGATTAGCTCTGACTTGAAATTGGGCTAAGATATCCCGATGACAATCACTAATTTGGGGAGCATAGATATCTGGAATGGCGCTGATGCGGCCTTTTAGGTATTGATCGGCAAATTCCTCTCCAAAACAGCGATCATATACCTGAATGGACGTTGCCGGTTTCCAGGGAGCGCGAACATCCTCACAAATGACTTCACCTTGTCCGACCAAATTGGGATTTAATTGAAACACTGCTACTCGGTCGGTTTTGAGAACATCCCGCAGTTGCACAACGGTAGTCCTCAAAATGGTGTCGAAATCTAGAGATGAGCGGATTTTGGCGATCACTTCTGTCAGTAAGCGATAATAAATGAGGCGATCGTCGGATAGATTATAGCGAACATCTTGACCGGCTTGATTCCAGGTGAGTGTCATCTTTCCTTCGGGATCGGACAAAGCATTATTTCTCATACCTTAATATCCTCTTTTGCTCCTAGTCTTTTGGTTATGAATCGACGGGAAATATATTTTTTTGTGGAAAATTATCACTAAAATTTTCTTGGTTATAGTGATAAACGGTGCGAATGGGATAGGGAATATTAATTTCTGCTCCATCGCAGGCATTTTTTAATGCTAACATTACACGGGTTTGAATGCGACGCACATCGGCTTTATGGGGTACTGTCCAATAGCGTACTTTTAAGTCAATGGAACTATCACCAAAGCCAATAATATCGACTTCTGGGATGGGTTCGCCTAACACACCATCGACTCCAGAAATGGCTTTATACAGCACTTCGATCGCATGGGAGAGGGGGGTATTGTAGTCTACTCCGATCGCCAGATCCGTGCGACGACGGGGCAAATTGGTCAACACTTCCACGGTGGAGGTAAACACGATGGAGTTGGGAACGACAATTAACTCTCCTTGATAGGTGCGAATTTGCGTCGAGCGAATAGAAATCTCTTCTACGGTTCCCTCATGACTATCGACAATAATTTGGTCGCCTAAACGGAAGGGTTCTTGTAAAAGGAGTAAAACTCCGGCCAGGAAGTTTTTAAAGATATCTTGGAAGGCGAAACCAATGGCGACGGAACTTAAACCCAGTAATCCGATGATATCGCCCAAACGCAGGTCTGGAAAGGCGATTACACTACAAATTAGAATCCCTGTTACCCAGGTTGCCACATAACTGAGTTGAATCAAGAGAGAGCGCAAGGACTGGTTTTTAATCGTCATCTCTGTTATACGATTTGCCACTCTGCGGGAAAATTTAGCGGCCCAGGAGGTAAAAATAAAAAAGGCGATCGCCACTAAAAGACCCGGAAGCGCCTCAATTCCGGCTCCCACCAGATTCAGGATACTTCTTTGGATTTCTTGAAATAATACATTCATAGGGATTGGGGAATCTTCAATATTTTTTCGTTATTGTATAGCGCTACGGGGTTGGGGAGATGGGGAGATGGGGATTACCCATTAACTCACCCATTAATTCAATAAGAATCGGGGAGGGGTGAGCCAAAATAGATCGCTGTTGCCCACTGGAGAACCCACATCAGGTAAGGCAATACCGATAATACCGGCTTTTTTGACAATCAAGCGAGATTTGACTTCTCCCCATACCAATAACTCGGCCCAATGGCCAAGATTCGGTTCATGTCCGACTAAGGCTAAATTTTCATACTTGCGCCATTTTTTACCTTCCTGCCACCAGGATAGAAGGTGGCCTTCCGGGGCTAGATCCGATGAAGTTTGTAATGCCTTACTGAGTCCCACGGTTTGCAAAATCTCTGCTGTTTGTTGGGCCCTGACTAGGGGACTGGTCAAAATTAAGTTAAATGTTATGCCTAATTCTTGTAAGCGATGGGCAACCTTGGTGGTTTTCTTGATGCCTTCTGGGGTTAGGGGACGTTGGCGATCGCCTTGGCTATAGTCGGCTCGGTTCGCGGCTATACCATGCCGGATGAAGTAAACGTTAGTCATTGTTGTTTATTCTAGATTGCCAAATTGTTCTTGATAACGCTCTAAAAGTGCTTGTAACTCTTCAGCTCGCTGCTCTTGTTGTTCGGCTCGCTGACGTTCTTGTTCGGCTCGTTGCTCTTGTTGTTCGGCTCGTTGACGCTCTTGTTCGGCTCGCTGACGTTGTTGTTCGGCTCGTTGATGCTCTTGTTCGGCTCGCTCCGAAGCCTCTTGCAACGCATCTACTAATTCATCGGGAAGTAACAGTTTTTCTCCCGTATCTTGCCGATAAAATCCTATCAGCTTTCCTTCGGGAACCAGCCGTAAGTTTAGGGCTTGGCTAAGGCTATTGGTAATGGGTTGATAGGTTCCACTCACTAAACGATATCCTTCTAATTGCTCTTCAATCCATTCTCCTTTGGGGTCAAAGAGCCAATATTCTTCTACATCCAGTTGTTCGTAGAGGTCTTTTTTGAAGACGCGATCGCGGTCTCTGGTACTTTCTGAGGTCATCTCGAAGATTACTTTGGGCACTTGCCCTTCTTCCCAAATTTTATAGTTATCTCGCCCACCAGGTTCTACGTCAAAGATGACCATCACATCGGGAGCGGTTCGCAACTTGGGAAACCCTTGGGAATAGTAGAGAAATTGGTCAGCGAGGACGGTGACTCGTTGACCTGCCAGATAATTTTTCAGCACTTGGAGAGTCGTGAGTATTGCATAGCAATGATCGTAAGTTTCAGCCATAGGTTCACCGTCCGCACTGGGGTAAATAATGGAGGAATTTGGAGAAGTTTGGGGAGTAATTAGGGAAGTCATAGGGATTTAACTGGTGCATTCGTTTTCAGGTTGGAGTAGCCATAATCCAGTGTAGGTCATGCCAGAATTATCGGGTTGAATGAGGAGGAAATGAAGTCCTTTACTCTGTTGTTTTCGCTGTTCGTATTGATAACCGGCTTGACGAACTTCGCGATCTTCAAAGGTGGTGATAATCCAACGATCGCTCAATCCGGATTCTAAAATCAGGCCATCGGGTTGACCGGGAATAAAGTTGAGGCTGATGGGGTTAGCTTCGAGGAACCATTGAGTGAGTTGTAAAGATTGGCGATCGCCGTCAATAATGACTCCGGGAATAGAGACGGTGGAGGGAAGACCGAGATTAATGGGCCACAGGTCTTTGGGTAGGGATTTAATGGGAATGGGGCGATCGCCGATTCCTTCGATGAGATCTTGAGCGTTAATGGTGGCAAACCGCCAGCGATCGCCCCATAATTCTTCGGGTAGGGGGAGCGGAGGGGGTCGATCTAGGGCGATGGGTTGCTTTAATTCATCGACGATCCACTGTTTGAGGGTGGGGGTGCGTCGGGTGGGAATCAGTTCAATACCGAGGGCTTGAGCGACGGGTTCGAGTAAATGGAGGGTGGTGGGACGGAACACCAGCAGGCGATCGGGAAGAGTGGAAAACTGCTTTAATTGACTCAGTAACCAATCCCGACTCAGTTCTGACTGGGGACAAAGTGCCCGATAACGAAACTCACCAGGGGACGGCTCACAAATCCACAATTCCCAGAATTCCTCCTGGGTATCGGTTTCTGAAGGTCGGCGATAACAATCTACTTGCCAAGTCTGCATAGGAATCGATCCAATCGTTATGTTTTCTTTACAGGAGATTCCGTTTGGGAAAAATCATGTCATCTTAGATCCTATGCTAACCCAATAATTTCTAGAATTGCTTATGGAACCTGCCCTGACTCAATTTGGTACTCAGATGTCTCGTCTTAGTGGAGTACGAGCCATTATGAAAGATATTATTGAAACATTGCGTGCTGGAGGAGGGCAGCAATTTATTAATTTGAGTGCGGGGAATCCGGTGATTTTACCGCCCGTGGAACAGATGTGGCGGGAATGTACGACTGATTTACTGGCGAGTCCTGAATATGGGGAAGTGGTTTGTCGATACGGATCTTCCCAAGGCTATCAGCCGTTGATTGATGCGGTGGTGAATGATTTTAATCAACGCTACGGCTTGAATTTGAGCGATCGCAATATTCTGATTACTCCAGGTTCTCAGTCGGTCTATTTTTATGCAGCGAATGCCTTTGGGGGCTATACCTCTGAGGGAAAACTTAAGCAGGTGGTTTTACCCTTAAGTCCTGAATATACGGGTTATGGGGGCGTGTGTTTAACGCCGGAAGCATTAAAAGCCTATAAACCCACGTTAGATATTGATGAAAGTAATCATCGGTTCAAATATCGCCCCGATTTTAGTCAGTTGAAAATTACAGAGGATACGGGCTGTTTAATTTTTTCCCGTCCCTGTAATCCCACGGGTAATGTTCTCACGGATGAAGAAGTCAATAAAATCAGTGGGTTAGCTTCCGAATATGATGTACCGGTGCTGATTGATTCTGCCTATGGGCCACCTTTCCCCGCCTTGAATTTTACCGAAATGACTCCCCAATTTGGCGGGAATTTATTGCATTGCATGAGCTTATCGAAGGCGGGATTACCTGGCGAACGGATTGGGGTGGCCATTGGCGATCCCGGTCTAATTAGCATTTTAGAAGCCTTCCAGACCAATTTGTGTATCCACTCCTCACGCTATGGTCAGGCGATCGCCGCCAGAGCCATTCAATCCGGTCAACTGGCAAATTTGTCAGAAACCGTCATTCGTTCCCATTATCAAGGCAAATTTGCCCAATTGGAAGCCAGTTTAACCGAGGCTATGCCCCAATCTTTACCCTGGTTTTTACATAAAGGAGAAGGGGCGATCTTTGCTTGGTTATGGCTGCGCGATTTACCGATTACCGATTGGGAACTCTACCAAAATCTGAAAAAAGTCGGCGTGATTGTGGTTCCCGGAAGCACATTTTTCCCTGGATTAAAAGAAGAGTGGGCCCATAAAAATCAATGTATTCGCATTAGTTTAACCGCCACCGATGAGGAAATTGTCACCGCCATGGGCAGACTTGCCAAAGTCGTAGAAGAAACCTATCTTCAAAGTGCAGTATCTCGTTAATGGGTAATGGGGGAGCGTTGAAGGAGTGCAAACATCTTGCTCGCTCCCTTTCTCTAGCGAGCGAGCAGACAGATGATACTTAAAGCGAGTATTGCTAAGATGAGGAAAGTAAAATTCCGATTACAGAAAATCCTGAGATGACGACTATTGCCATTATTCCAGAATTCGGCGATCGCGATCTCCCCACCCGATACCGAGCAATTTGCGGCGAGCAACAAGCAGTTGGGGAAACACCCGGTCAAGCTTTAGACCAGATTGAGCAACAATTGAGGGATTTAGAGATCGGGCGAGAAAGTGCAACGGCTATTATTTTACACCGCACTCAAGGCGATCGCTTTTTTTCTAGAGAACAACAAGAAAAGCTACAAGATCTAATGACTGAATTTCAGGGAAGTCTAGCAACTGGAGAGCCTCTTCCTGGGAACACCCAGCAAGCACTCAATAACTTAGTCGAAATGGAGTGGGAAGCGGCAATCAAACATTCTCAAAACCTTCTCCAACAAATCCAAAGCGAACCGAATCAAAGCGATCGAATGTCGTGAATCCCAATTATCCCATTGTGGCCGAACGTGCTGGACATCAATGCGAGTATTGCCATGCACCTGAAATTGTTTTTAACCTTGCTTTAGATTGCTTGCATATCAATTCATGTAAATCCCAGCAACCTAGCTACCCTAATCTATTTCCCATTCCCTAGCGCGAAGCGCTATAAAGTTTATGAATCAAAATGAATGGATTGAAATTGGTCATATTGTCGCTGCTCAAGGACTAGATGGAGAAGTGCGAGTTTATCCCGATTCTGATTTTCCAGAGCGGTTTTTGGAACCGGGAACACGCTGGATACAACCCTTGGGTGCAAAAGCTCCCCAACCCATTGAGCTATTGGAGGGGCGCTTAATTCCGGGAAAGGGGTTATATGTGGTTACCTTGGACGGAATTGACACCCGCGAGCAAGCGGAAGCGTTGCAAAAAGCGAAACTTTTGGTTCCTGTGAGCGATCGCCCCCAATTAGAGGATAATGAATATCATGTCCAAGATTTGCTCGGTTTAGAGGTTTACATACAGGAAACCGGACAAAATTTAGGTGTGGTCGTTGATCTCATTACTGCTGGAAATGACTTATTAGAAGTCAAATTACTGAGTCAGAACAACGAAGAAGAAAATCCAGAAGAGTCGGAAGTATCTCCTAAACCTACTCCCAATCGTAAAAGTAAAATCAAAAAGCCGCGCCGCAAAACTAATCGACCGAAAACTATTTTAATTCCTTTTGTGCAAGAGATTGTACCGGTGGTAGATTTACAAAAGGGGAGAATAGAAATCACGCCCCCTGAAGGATTGATTGAGTAGAAATGAGTAATTTGATCCCCCTAAATCCCCCTTAAAAAGGGGGACTTTCCTATTCCCCCCTTTTTAAGGGGGGCAAGGGGGGATCTTTTCCTGTTGTCCACCTATACAGCGCAAAGCGCTATATTATTATGATTAAAAGTCCCCTACGCTATCCGGGTGGGAAAGCCAAAGCGATCAAACAAATTATTCAACATTTGCCCAAGGAATTTGACCAAGGCTGGGAATACCGCGAACCCTTTATTGGGGGCGGATCTTTATTTATGTACTTGAAACAGAAATATCCTAAGTTAAAGATTTGGATCAATGACTTGAATCCCGAATTATATTACTTTTGGAAAGTTGCCCAATCTGATTTAGATCAATTAGTCGGGGAAGTGCGTCAAATTAAGGCAAGCTGCACTGATGGTAAGCGGTTGTTTCGGGATTATTTAAAAGTTAACGTAGAGCAGTTATCGGACTTAGAGCGAGCGGTTCGGTTTTTTGTCCTCAACCGGATTAGTTTTTCGGGAACTGTGGAATCGGGGGGATTTTCTCAGCAGGCATTTTTACGACGGTTTACGGATTCTTCGATCGATCGCTTGGCGAAGTTAGTCCCGGTTTTGCAGGATGTGAAAATCACTAATTTGGACTATAGCGAAGTGCTGAAACCGAAGGGTAAACGGGTATTTATTTTCTTAGATCCACCCTATTTGGTTGCTAAAAAATCTAAATTATATGGCAAAGATGGCGATCTTCATACTAGCTTTGATCATCAGCGCTTTGCCCAAGAGATGAAAGATTGTTGTCATGGTTGGTTGATTACCTATGATAATTCGTTAGAAATTCGAGAAAATTTTCAGTTTGCTCAGATTTTTGAGTGGGAGTTGCAATATGGGATGAATAATTATAAGCAAGCTTCAGCCGAAAAGGGTAAGGAGTTATTCATTACTAATGGTGCTGAAGTATCCTAAACTGAAGATTGCCTTACTTATGACCTCTCTTCCATGGATGCACCTCTCGAACGGATTCAATTGTCGCAAACGGCGAAGGATCAACTGACGAAGTTGAAACGGTATACGAAGATTGAACAGTGGAATATTCTCTGTCGTTGGGCGTTTTGTCGTTCTTTGGCGGAACCGTCGATCCCTTCTCCGGTTCCGATTCCTCGCGATAGTAATGTGGAGTTGTCTTGGCGGGTGTTTGGGGGGGAGTTGGCGGATGTTTTGGCGATCGCCCTTAAACAACGCTGCATCAATGATGGACTCGGCACTGATCCGGAGACTTTGGCGCTTCAATGTCGCCGCCATATCCATCGCGGAATTGGCTATTTGGCGGGCGATCCGAATCTGAAGAGGATTGAGGATTTAATTCGGTTGTGCGATCGCCAGTAGGGGCGGGTTTGAAACCCACCCCTACTTTATTGATAATAGTTATAGATTAGTTTGGGTTATTTACTCGTATAAATTCATAGAAATTCTGATTAATACGTGGGTTGACAAAAGGAAATTAATCATGTATAGCGCTTATGGTATAGGCTATTGGAGAGAATTTACAAAACTTAATTTCAAATTTAATTAGGAATTACTCTCATTAGCTGTACAATAACTTGTGGATTCATTTTTAGTAACTTTTCTCAAAAGAGACGACAAGACAACCATGAGATTCAACCGACGACACTTTATTCTGGCTGCGGGAGCAGGAATTGTAGCAGTTGCGAGTAAGGAGATAATCAGTAGAGTGCCGGCGATCGCCCAACGGACAACTGTAAACCTCTATTCCTCTCGTCACTATGACACTGATGATGAACTCTACGAGAGCTTTTCGCGAGCAACAGGAGTCAGAGTGAATCTGATTGAAGGGGAAGCAGAACAACTGATTGCACGAGTTAAAAGCGAAGGAGCCAATACCAGAGCTGACATTTTATTAACCGTTGATGGGGGCAACCTGTGGCGAGCCAAACAAGATGGCATCCTACAACCGGTTAGTTCTTCGACCCTGAATAGCAAAATTCCCAGTAATCTCAGAGATCCCCAAGGTCATTGGTTTGCTTTCTCGAAGCGGGCTAGGGCGATTATGTACAACAAGAATAAGGTGAGTAAATCGCAACTTTCGACCTATGAGGATTTAGCCGATCCCAAATGGAAAGGAAAAATCCTGATTAGAAGTTCGAGCAATATTTATAATCAATCTTTGGTGGGTTCCCTGTTAGCGGCCCATGGTGCAGACAAGACCCTGGCTTGGGCTAGAGGGATGGTGGCGAATTTTGCGCGATCGCCGGAAGGCAATGACACAGCCCAAATTCAAGCCTGTGCTGCGGGGATGGGTGATATTGCCATTGCTAATAGCTACTATCTAGCTCGTTTAGGTAAATCTAGCCGACGAGAAGATCAACAGGTATTTAATACGGTAGGGATCTTTTTCCCCAACCAAACCGGCCCCAATGGTCGCGGAACCCATGTCAATATCAGTGGGGGAGGTGTGGTTAAGCACGCCAAAAATAGAGAGGCGGCGATCGAATTTTTAGAACATCTAGCCGAGCGTGAAGCTCAACAGTTTTTCGCTGAAGGTAATAATGAATATCCGGTGGTTGCTGGAGTCTCCCTCGATCCAGTGCTGCAAGGGTTTGGCAGTTTCAAATCCGATCCGCTCAACCCGGATGTGTTCGGTAAAAATAATGCTGAAGCTTTAAAAATTATGGATCGAGCGGGTTGGAAATAGTCGGGTTGAGGGGTTAAAAAGCGGGCAGTTGAGGAATTATATCAAGTCCGGATAAAGGGTGATATCAAGTCCGGTTTCCGCAAGCGGACATGAAAATTTGTTAAGAAGCGGGCAAGATGCCCGCACTCCTCGAATTCTTTGATATGACTGGAGTGGGAGCATCTTGCTCCCTGGATTTTTAATTAGGGTATTTCCGCTTC
>NZ_JAQOSP010000039.1 GCF_030068475.1 Roseofilum acuticapitatum BLCC-M154
AAATACTTACAAGTAGCCTGAATGGTGGCAACACCGGACAGAGTAGTGGGAATTGGCATCCCCTATCGCGCAACACTGGTATTCGACTAAAAACGGTACTGGGAGTTGTGGTTCGAGCAATGTCCAACGGTGGATATCTCCTTTTAAAGAATCCTCGTACCTTTAGGTCGAGGAGTGTCAACAGTTTGGATGAGATGCGCTTACTCTATGCCAAGGTCAAAACCAAGATCAAGTTGGAAGAGGATAATGTCCGTTTTTACTGGTTATCTCCAGAAGCAGCATCGAATGCTCTCACCCTGGGCAGCAAACCCCCTGAAGCACCACCAACTTACTATGTTTTGTAGGGCGATCGCTCTGGAACCCCCTACTTCCATCTCTGTTTATTTTCCCTGGAGGTGTGTAGGAGGGTTTTTTGGGGAGTAGAATAGCGCTCTATAATGCCTCTAATCTTTATAGAATAATGGTCTTAGCCGATATTACCAACCAGAGCCTCTCCATCTACACACCTCGGACAATCGCCGAAAGTCCCATGATTTCGTTGAGGTGTGTAGACTCCTTACTCCGTAAGGGTTTAAGGCTAATATTTGACTCTCTTGCACAAGCGATTTACTCTATTTACAGGAGGTGTGTAGAATCGCAGCCTTCAAACCCTTACTCTGTCTGGTCTCCCAGACGAGCAGCTTACCGATTGGCTTAAATCGGATTAGTTGGAAACCTCCACCAGCAGCAAGAATGCCAAGGGCATAGAGAGCGCTTACCGATTGGCTTAAATCGGATTAGTTGGAAACAGGCTGGCCGCAGCCTTGCCCCAGATGCACCCAGGCTTACCGATTGGCTTAAATCGGATTAGTTGGAAACACCTTCTGGATCCTTATACTGGCAGAAATATTCCGGCTTACCGATTGGCTTAAATCGGATTAGTTGGAAACCTTTATTGCCTACACATAAGCGATCTTCACCTTCTGGAGCTTACCGATTGGCTTAAATCGGATTAGTTGGAAACCTAAAGTCATGTGTTTTACCTCCATGACATGAATGCTTACCGATTGGCTTAAATCGGATTAGTTGGAAACCATTCATCTGCATGGCTTCTGCAACTTCTCCTCCAGCTTACCGATTGGCTTAAATCGGATTAGTTGGAAACGCTGTAAGTTCCGTCATCATTGTAGATGGGAGTCCCACGCTTACCGATTGGCTTAAATCGGATTAGTTGGAAACTTCAGCATTTCGTAATCTCCTAAAAAACAATAAAGCAAGCTTACCGATTGGCTTAAATCGGATTAGTTGGAAACTTATGAAGAAGTCAGATTTTAGCATGTTAAACTCAAGCTTACCGATTGGCTTAAATCGGATTAGTTGGAAACACGCTCTCAGGCGTGGTACTCGCCTGTAGCCCAGTGCTTACCGATTGGCTTAAATCGGATTAGTTGGAAACACTGTTCTCCTCCCCTTAAAACAATCAATGAAACGCTTACCGATTGGCTTAAATCGGATTAGTTGGAAACGAAATATCCATCCCTGTTTGGGCTGAAATTTCTGCGGGCTTACCGATTGGCTTAAATCGGATTAGTTGGAAACGCGGACAGTAAAGCTTTCTGGAACATTTTCGTTCTCGTAGCTTACCGATTGGCTTAAATCGGATTAGTTGGAAACCCTTTGTCACCTTCACCGATCCCACGTTATGCCCGTCGGCTTACCGATTGGCTTAAATCGGATTAGTTGGAAACCTAGAATTGAAAGTGTAAATACCATAACAGCGAAGGGCTTACCGATTGGCTTAAATCGGATTAGTTGGAAACTGTAGTAGCCCTCATTGTCTTTTTCGACGGTAGTAAGCTTACCGATTGGCTTAAATCGGATTAGTTGGAAACGTTGTCACGGAATAAGTGAGGAAAGACAGGAGGATGAGCTTACCGATTGGCTTAAATCGGATTAGTTGGAAACCATACGGGGCAACTCATATTTACCTCCAAATTGTATTGCTTACCGATTGGCTTAAATCGGATTAGTTGGAAACTCACTCCAGCAGACTTAACATCATCCTCAAGCACTGGAGCTTACCGATTGGCTTAAATCGGATTAGTTGGAAACGATGACCGCCAAAAACAGCCATCCTATTTTTATGGTAAGGCTTACCGATTGGCTTAAATCGGATTAGTTGGAAACTATCCTCCTCCGCAACCACCTCAACCAAGGGATTGGAGTACAGCTTACCGATTGGCTTAAATCGGATTAGTTGGAAACTTAAGATCCATTATCAATTGCAAGTCATTCTCAACGCTTACCGATTGGCTTAAATCGGATTAGTTGGAAACATGCGGACTGCCTGCCACATCTCGGTGGCTCGGCCACGCTTACCGATTGGCTTAAATCGGATTAGTTGGAAACAATTTTTTGATTGACAAGAAAAACTTTTATATCAGCCAGGCTTACCGATTGGCTTAAATCGGATTAGTTGGAAACCAAAAGCCATGCAAGACAAATAGAACAGGCAGAATGCTTACCGATTGCCTTAAATCGGATTAGTGAAAAACTGAGAAATAACCAGGTGGAGATGCTCCACCTTTTTTTATGAATAGCAACAACTCCTCAAGCCGCAGCAGAACCAGTAGGGCTAGAACTGGAAAGGGCATTGTATAGGGTGAGTGTTTAATGGGAAGTAAGCAAACCACCAGCGAGGACTTGCAATGTGAAAACCTCTCGTCGCGTCTTAATTCTCGCCGATAGCGACAACACCTTTTTAGCTGCCCAAAGCTTTAACCGTCGCCTGGACTGGCAGAAAATTCGCGATTATCTAGCCGACCCCAAGGAAGGCAGAGAACTGATTGAAATGGTGATTTACGTCGGACTTCCGCCAGGGCGAGAGCGCTTTGAAGAACAGCGAAAAACAAAAGAGAAATTTGTCTATTGGGCAAAAAGTAACGGGTTTTTAGTCGTTCTCAAAGAAGGCAAAACCAAGGGCAATGAATACGAAACCAATATCGATATTGTCATGGCGATGGATGCCATCGAACTCGCCATCGAAGTCCGTCCCGATATCGTCGTTTTAGTCACCGGAGATTCCGATTTCGCCTATCTTGCCGAAAAATTGCGGCGGCGCGGAATCCGAGTCGAAGTCGCTTCCGTAGAACAATCTCTCGGCAACGATCTGAAAATGGCAGCTAGTAGCGTCATTGATTTAATTGGTATTTTCGATCGCTTTCAAGCTCAAAAAAGCGATCGCGACTACCACCGCATTGGTAGTGCCAATATTTTCGATTGATACCGATCGTCCGCGAAGCCCAAACGCAATGACTGAGTTATAAACCCTAAACCGTACAAGGATAGAACGCCATGAACTTGATGAAATTTCCCCAAACCCTTCTCACTTTTTCTGGAACCATGCTTGCTCCCATTCACACCTTCACCCAAACCATGATGCACACCATTAACGGCAAACTGATTATCGTCAACGCCTCCGAATTCGATGAAGTGAAACAACTCGTCGAAGAAATTGATCGCAAATGCGATCGCCTAGAGAGCCAACAGGCGATCGCCCCAAGCTTACCCCAGGGCGAGTCTGTACAACAAATTCATGCGATCGGTTTATCCGTGCAAAAGCTGCGAACCATTTACAGTCGTCTGTTTTGGGTTGTTTTGGCTTCCAGCCTAGGCTTAAACGCCGCAAATTTCTTTATGCTTCGCAGTCCCTCTTGCGCTGTCGAATCTTCCAAAGGTGCGATCGAGCGCGAACTAGGGAATTAGGACTCATGAGGGCAATCAAACCGGGGAAGGTTTCCTTTAGGGGTTTGGCGTTCGTTTCAAGTTCTAGGGGTTCGTTGCCTCTAAATAGGTCGAACAGGCGGCGCTTGAACCACAGAGAAAAAGGCGTGATGTAGATGATAAATAGGATCAGTACAATGAGGACGGCGATCGCGATCGCTTGCAACACTAATAGATTGTTGATTCCCAATCGTTTTTGTAGCCAAATCCCGCTCACAGCAAAAAATAGCTCAGAGACTCCATTGGCAACAACAGTAAAAAGCACTGTCCCAACCGCGAAAAATGATAAGAAATTTTTGGTTGGGTCTGTAATTAATTCGACAATTGGGTTGCGCCGTTTCATATCTTATTTCTAATTTTTGTAACAAAAAGTGTACTTGTACGGATGTTTAGTCTTTTTATTGTATAACGTTAACAAGGTAACAAAGCATCATTTCCACGCCCCAGGGCAAGAAACGATAGCAAGGATTGGGAATTATTGTTCAAAATCTATACTCATTAGCTATTGTAGGAGCCTTTGGAAATCCCCGTTTCCACCTTAGTGTTACGGTGAACTCACTTGCTAATCTGAAGGAATTATGACGGAAACAATTTACACGGCAATTACATTTGCCCCCGTACAGGGCTTTATCGAGAAGTCGCGCAAGTTACGAGATTTATATGGCAGTTCCTTTTTACTCTCGTATTTAGCCCGTTCCATTTGCGAAGCAGCACGGAGTTACTACAATTACTTACCTGATAAATCCAAAGATCCCATCGTTTCTCCAGCCTTAATTAATCTGACCCAAGGAACACCCAATCAAATTATTATTGCCGGAGATCGACCTTTTCCCAAAAATGAAGCTAAAGCCGAGTTCGATCGCGCTTGGAGAGCTGTAGTCAGAGTCTGCCGTCAGGAAATTGAACGCCTTCTGCCTAATTATTCTTACTGTTGGTCGCGCAGTTGGGAGGCTTGGGCAAATCACGCCTGGGAGTTCTTTCATGGGGCAGGAGAACCCGGAGGAACCATCAGTGATGTACGGCAAAAGTTGAATGAAATCAAGCGATCGCGGGATTGGACGGGAATTAACTGGGTGGGTGAAAGCTCAACACTTTCGGGAGCAGATGCGATCGCCTGGTACGGAATGGAAGATCAGATGCATCCGAAAACCTCGAAAGCCAGCGAAATCACAGAGAAAATCCGTGACTTTTACAGAGACCTGAGTGGCGCATTGGGCGAATCCATCCTCGATCCTACGGAACAGTTGAGCATCCCAGAACTCATCAAGCGTCTGATTACCTTAGATCGAGTTTCCAGCAAACTTAATATTAACCCACAAGATTTACCCAGCGTCGAAATTCCCCTAAGCTTTGTCGATATCAACCGCAAAAAAGAAAACCCAGAAGACAATCGCTGGACGGGTTGGTTTCAAGGAGATGGCGATAAGATTGGCGATTATCTCAAAGCCATGGTCGATCGCGGTGAAAAAAGTGAAAAAGACGCGCTGCACGACTTTAGCCAAGCAATGATGGATTGGGGCAAAAACTTCAAGTACACCTTACCCGAAGCCGTACAGACCAATAAACGCGAGGGACGCATTATCTACGCAGGGGGTGACGACTTCCTCGGCGTACTTTATCGCAACAGTGAGCCTACACTAACGGCATCCGAATGCCTAAATTGGTTTTATAGATTTCCAGAGATTTGGGAATCTCACGGGGAAAAAATTACCGTTAGTGTCGGATTTGTTTGGGCTGCACCAGGTGTACCGCAACGGGAGGTGCTGCAACATTGCCGGGAAGCGGAAAAGTCAGCGAAAAGTAATGGTCGCGATCGCATTGCCTTACGGATTCTCTTCAATAGCGGCAACCATTTGGAATGGGTGTGTCCTTGGTGGTTGCTGAAACCGATTTTTGAGGGATACTGCGATCGTGACGGCGGCAAAAGCTGGACACATATCTATAACGATGTCGCCATTCTCCAATCCCGTCATGCCTTCCAAGGACAACATCAGATAGCTTTCAACCTCTTCAAACTTTACTTCACTGAAGAAAACAAAAAGAACAAAAATAGTTCCGTCAATCTAGACAAGTTCCAATTGTGGTGGAATGACAAAGAAACAAAACACACCGGCATTTTGGGAGAAAAAGACAACTACTACCAAGAAGGTCAAGAAGGTCAAGAAGGTCAACTTGATGACTCAGCAGTTAACAACGCCTTGAACGATTGGATTATCAACCTTGCCAAAGTAGGATTTCATTTATGTCAGCAGAAACAAAGCTAGACCGCAAAAAGCCAAACTATCGAGCGAGTGAAACTTTATTCGAGTACCTCGTTGTCATTCGTCCCCTTGGACTGCTCTACGGGAGTGCTGGACGTTTCCTGTCGCCAGACAACCTAGTTGGTCGTTCTGGTAACAGCTTTCCGCCCAGTGCTGCTGCCCTCTCTGGGTTATTTGCCCACCATCTCGGAGCCGAAAATACCCAGTTGAGTAACTTGCAACTCGCTGGCCCCTTTTGGGCGCAAGAAGACGCTCCGGATAATTTCTATGTTCCCACCCCCATCCACTGTTTGGTCAAAGACAACCAAATCAAGTATCAAATGTCTTGGCGCGACCGGAAATGGCAAACTTACCGGGAAGGGAAATGGGATACTCCACCCAACGATAAGTTTCAAAGTGGGACATGGATAGCGCTCAATGATTGGCAGCATTTTAACGTGCAGCAAGATGGGCACACCTTACCCACGTATCCAGAAGTTCGCACCTCACCTTGGAAGTTTGTGCCCCACCTGCATCCACGATTGAAGGCAGATGAACGCACGACCAAAGAAGGGGATTTATTTCTGGAAAACGCCGTCCAACTCGATCCTAATGCGTGTTTGGTGTACTTATCAAATGTTTCACTCTCTGACGGATGGTATCGATTTGGGGGAGAAGGACACCTGGTAGAGATACAATGCCTGCCTTTGGATGAGTCCGTGAAAACGTTACTCAATCAAAAGATCGATCGCAGTTTTGCCATGATCGCTCCAGCCCTTTGGGGATCGAACCGCCTATCCTACCGCGAACCGATGGTTCGCAATGGGCATACCTGGATTCCTGCATGGCGGAGGCAACCCGAAGATCCGAACCCTACCGAGGCTTGGGAATCGGCGATCGCCGCACTCCTGACCCAACGAGCTACACCCCAGCGTCACCGTCTGGGCAAACGGACAGATGGTCATCAAACCCACCAACCCCGCTTACTCTCCCGTGGTCGCTATGCCGTTGCAGGCGGAAGCGTTTACATTCTCGAATCCCCACTCAATCGCACTTGGCAGGATTGGGAGGAGGCATGGTTTCCCACAGAAGGGTATTCGTTCAAACGTTGGGGATGTGGTTTAGCGCTGCCCTTGGAGAGTGCCATTAGCAGCAACAATTCAGGAGGGGAAAATTGATGTTTGATTTCCCAAGGTAGAAATATCCCTTTCCACCCCTCGATTAAAGTAGTCAGTATCTTAACCCATTACACCTATGTATCACAAAGCCTACGGAATTATGGAAACCTTAGCACCCCTGCATGTCGGAGCTAGTGCCGGAGAAGAAGCGGGCAATCTCAACCTGATTTTCCGCGACCAGTTTACGCAAACTGGCATGATTCCCGGTAGCTCCATACGCGGCCGGTTCCGAGCCGATATGCGCGTTAAATCAGACTCAGATACCCATAACTGGTACGGACACGAAGCCGTTTCTGGACAAACCGATGGCGGAACTACGGAAGCCAAAGTTAAGTTTGAGTATGCGTCCCTCGTATGGTTGCCTGTCTTTTGTCCGGGACAACCGGTCGTTTGGGTGAGCTGTCCGCGCTTACTGAAACGGTATAAGCAAATTTCTGGCGTTGCTCAGGCTGGGATTCCCAAGCCTTACACCGCTTCACCTTCTCTAGTCGGGCGCAATGTGGGCAATAACAAAACTGTCTTGTTTTTCAATTTGGGCTTTTTGGAGATCGAACATAAAGTAGACCTCACGTCGTGGATTCCTACCGGTGCAGATTTATCGGCGGAAAATTTGGTGGTGGTTGCTGATAATGATATCTCTATGCTTCACGATATGGCTTTGTACCGTCAGAGTCGAGTTTCCTTAGAACCCAACCAAAAGAAAGCCAAACAAGGGGCATTTTTTGATGTAGAAGCTTTGCCGGAGGGAAGCGTTTTAGTCTTTCCGATCGCGATCAAAGACGCGGGATGGCAGCCTTTTGGCGAAACCCTCACGGAAGAGTTATATTTCGGCGGTTTGGAATCGATTGGTTTCGGTCGCTGTCGTGTTACCTTGGCTGGAAATTATTTTGCCTAATCCAGTTATAGCCTAGAACTTAGACGTTACATAAGGAGAGAGAACTAATGGGATGGACATACTACGGTTTGGATCAGGCGGCGCAAAAATTGGTGTTGGATGCCAAAAAGCGCGATCGCGACTCTCTGAACCAAGCCTTTAAAATGCGTGAAGCAGTCGCTTATGGACTCGAACGCTTTTGGGGCGAACACCTGCGCTTGCAAGGAAAAGAAACTGCTAAGTCCCAATATTGGAAAGCTACCTGGGACAAACTGGTGGAACTGATGACAAATGCAGGGGTAACAATTCCTAACGATTCGGTGAAGGCGAACCAAACCGACAAGGTACAGGAAATGGCACAAAAACTGTGGGAGGTGAACTTGCAAGACCAACGAGTAGCGATCGCTGTACTAACCCAACTTTGCGATTGTTTGGTCTGGTGGACGCAACGATATAAAGGAGAAAAAGAAACCGCTAATAAGAATTAAAACTGTGCCAGTTAATCAGACCAGAGACAAGATAATGACACTCAAAGAAACCCTGAAACAAGAATTAGATCGTTTGAATGAAGATCAATTACAACAAGTTGCTAACTTTATTGCATTTGTCGAATTTACGGCCAAACAAGATAGCTTTCCATTATGGCAAACAACAACACCCGCACAGCGTGCAGCTAAGTGGCGCGAATCCGTCGCTCAACCCGGAACTATTAGTCCTAACTTACCCGATTCTGCACTTGGTCGTGACAGCATCTATAGCGAATGACTCGATACTACCATGACTAAAACTACCCATATTGCTCAAAAAGTACCCATGATGTTTCGCGCCCAGACATCTGGACGTTGCAGTTTGCAGTTTGCCAGTTCTTCAGATCGAGATTGCTGGACAAAAGAATTACTCAATTGCCAATCAGAGGAGTCCCAACCCAGCCATCAGCACCAAGAACCCGAAAATGTGTTGGCAGACGGATACTTTTTCCGCACGAAAATTAAGTTTCCCTGGCGGGTATTTACCAATAGTGGGCAGGATAGCATTGCTCGTCCAGTTCTCGACGTTCGGGGAATTCCCCACATTCCCGGTAGCAGTATCAAAGGACTATTTCGCCGTGAATGTCAGAGGCGCGATCGCAAAAAAACCGAATCTGAAAAGCTAACGAATCTTTACTGTGGGGATACAGAAAATCTCGAACCCGGAATCCTGCGCTTTCATGGAGCTTATCCTGTAGGGGATTGGGCTGGAACAATTGAGGAGAAAAACCCAGATGGCTCTATATATCGAATCGTAGATGTGGTTCATCCCCAGCAAGATTGGCAAATTGGCAAACCTTCTCGGAAAAAGAATGCCAGCGCTCTCATTAGCCTGTATAAACCGATGCTGGTTTTTGAGATTAGTAGCTCTAAAGCCTTGAGCAAGGAGAAGTGGGAAAAGATTCAAGGTATCCTTAAATATGCCCTGCGTCCGGGTTTGGGTGGAAAAACAAGCAGTGGCTATGGATTAGCCTATCAACCCCAAGACAAATATGAGATCAGCGCCTACTTGAGAGGTGAAGGAATCAACCCCGTTCTGTTGGGCAAAAACCCTGAATTTCGCCCCAACATATTTAAAGCAACATTGCGTGGTCATACCCGGCGTTTATTAGCTGGTTGTACATCACAAGTCGATCGCCTTGTTGGGGAACTCTTTGGCAGCACGAAAGCACCTTCTCTCGTCGAAATTTACTGGGATGGCAACTTACCCTCTGAGCCAACCCCAACATATGATGTCAAAGGCACACTGTGGATGAGCGCCCCAAAACCTAAAGAGCAAAAATTGCTTCAATCAGTGTTTCAGTTTGCCTATACTATGGGCGGTTTCGGCAAGTCTTGGCGGCGGGTATGGCATAAAAAATTTTACCCGAATCGACAATACGATAAAGACATCGGCTGCCACTGGAAAGCAGATGAAGATTGCCTTGAGGAGATTCAGAAACCCAAACAGTTAACAGCGTTTCTCGATCGCCTAGAGCAGGTTTGTCAGGACTATTGCGGTAGTAATAAGTCCGGGCCGCTGGATTGGCGGGAAGCTTGGCATCGAGACCGGGTAGGGGTTTATGCAGCAGTGACAGAGCGATCGCAGGCGATCGAATTATTCCACGAGCCAAAGTTTAAAACGATTCCAGCCATTGGCGGGAAAAACCCAGGGGACGATCGCCCAAAATACGTGAGTTCGGTTTGGCACAGGATGTTACCCATCTCCGACAACCGGTATTTAGAAATTGTCACGGTATTTCATGGCGATCGCTCTCAATGGAAAAGCAATAACGGTAATGGAGACAGTCAACTCAAACCATTTACAGACGAGTTAGAGGGGAAAAATCTGAAGCTTATCTGGGGAAAGAAGCCGTAAACTGGCAGCCCTAGATGACTCAATTAAAGAAGCAGTAACCCATGGATAGAAGATTACCATGACTAAGACTACCCATATAGCTCAAAAAGTCCCCATGATGTTTCGGGCGCAAACTGCCGGACGCTGCCAGTTACAGCGAATTACAAAAGGTGACGAGTCCGATGTAGAACGGTGGACAGATGAATGGATCGATCGCGCCCATCGGGTTCCCCAATCCTCTTGCCAAGAGATCCACACCAAAGACTACACTCTGAGCTGGCGGTTTGTCACCAACAGCGGCCAAGATGATGGCATTATTCGCCCCGTTATCGGTGCATATGGACTGCCGTACTACCCTGGAAGCAGTATGAAAGGAGCCTTTCGGCGGGTTTGTAGTGCTGAACAGGGCGATCGCTACTGCGGCAAAAAACTCTCCGGTGGCGACTTCGAGCCGGGGATGCTCCGGTTTCACGGCGGCTATCCCACCGACGACAGTTGGCAAGAAGGATTAGTTGATATCGTTCATCCCCAACAAGATTGGCAAGTCAAGAGCAACGACAAAAGTAGTGGCGCATTTGCCATGATTTCTCTGTATAAACCCACCCTGCGATTCGGCATTTCCAGCACCAAACCAGAGAAAACCAACTGGGAAGAAGTCTGGCGACTTTGGGAACAGGCGATCGATCGCGGATTAGGCTGTCGCGTCTGTGCCGGATACGGACAACCCAAAGAACTCCAAGGTCAAAAATTGTATCGCTGCACCCTCAAAGGACAAGGCGCTGCACCCAAATTATTGGATGGCGAAGGCGAATTTCGTCCCAACACATTCCGCGCTGCCATTCGCGGTCATGCCCTGCGAATTTTTGGCGGTCTCTGCGCTCCTGACAAAGCAGAAAAATTGGTACAAACCCTATTTGGAGGAGTGCGAGGTGATACCACTGTCGGATTGCTGGCCATGAATTTCCGCGATACTCGCCTGGAAATTAAAGACTATGGCGACGGCTCCTATGCCGTTCCCGCCTATGGAGTGGAAGGACAGCTCAATTGGCTATTAACCCAAAATCTATCTCCAGAAAAGCAAGAAGCACTCACCAAATTATTGAAAAACTTGATGCGGTTTGCCATGCTCTTAGGCGGGTTTGGCAAGTCCTGGCGGCGAGTAGACCATCGCATGTTCTATCCAGAATATTACGAGGGAGTGCGATCGAAAGCCCTGATTGGCTGTCACTGGCAATGGACTGATTCTTCTCTAATCAACGACAATAGAATTCGCAAGTTAGATTCCGTGGGAGCATTCATCGACCACGTGCGCGATGCGGCCAAAACTTGGATGCAACACCAAGAGGTCAAGCCGAATAACTGCTATGCCACGCAATGGCGCGAAGCTTGGCATCCCGACAAAGTGCAAGTTTGGGGACGTTTAGCCGAAGATCGCGAAGATAGCGAAGCCGTCGCGTGGTTCCACGGCCCCTATCGACAAGCCATTCGGGAAGCTAGAATTCCAGAAGGCTCGATTTACAAAACTTCGGTGACAGGGCAGGTGAGTAAAGTGGGTCATCTATGGCATCGAATGTATCCAGTCGTGCGAGTCATCCCAGACCCCAACAATCCAAAGAAAAAGCAAGCGAGGAAAACACCCAAATTTTGGGAATTGCTGACGTTTTTTCCCAATGGCACGCCAGAGTCAGATGATTTTCTGGACTTCCTGGAGTCGAAACCCCAAGGATTTCAACGACTTTGGGGTAAGGATCTCTAAGAAAAGAGAGATAACACAAGAAATTATTGAGTTCAAAAATAGATAGGTGTAATTATGGCTAAAATTCTCATTTCCTCTTTAGGTGCAGGCTCTCTCGATCGCAATAATGCTGCCGCACGAGCCTATCGCACAGCAAAATACCGCATGAATGATAGCGATAAAGACTATGAGAAAAGCTTTATTGCTTCGGTACTCTACGAGCATTTAGAGCTAGACGGCATTATCTTTATCGGCACGGTTAAGTCCATGTGGGAGGAGGTGTATCGCGCTTTTGCTCAAGAAACAGGTAAAGATTTTCACGAAGATGAATGGATAGGACTAGCCGAGCAGATTGAAAAACTGGATCTCAATAGTTCTCTGGACTCTCTCGATTTGAGTCCGGTAGAAACGGTATTGGGCGATCGCTCAAAATGTATTTTAATTAAGTATGGACTCAACGAAGCCGAACTTCAGGAAAACCTCGACCGTATCTTCAAAATTGTTGATTACCTCGAAGCGGGAGATGAACTGTACATTGATATCACCCATTCCTTTCGCTCCCTCTCCATCTTTTTATTCATCGTTCTCATCTTTCTGAACGATCTCGAACAGGAGAGGAATATTAAAATTAAAGGAGTCTTCTATGGAATGCTGGATGTGATTCGCGAAGTAGGACATGCTCCTGTGGTCGATCTAAAATCGCTTTTTGACCTGACGCAATGGATTAAAGGTGCATACAGCTTAAAAGAGTTTGGCAACGGTTACTTAATTTCGCAACTTCTGGACGAACAAGGAGAAACAGAACTTGCGAATCGAATTGAGGCACTGTCTGAAGCCATTAATATCAACTATGTACCGACCATTAGAGAGCGCAGTATCGATCTCAAAACCTCCCTGAAAAGTCAAGGATTGAGTAGTCCTTTTAAACACTTAAGAAATATTCTGGAAAAATTTACCCAACAATTCTCAAAGCGATCGGAGCCAGAATCAGTTTTTCAGCTCAAACTTGCCAAGTGGTATTTTGATAATAAACGCTACGCAACAGGTTACATTACCTTAGCCGAAGCAATTATCACCTATCTTTGCGAACAGCACGAACAAGATATTCGCTCGGAATCTGCTCGCAATAAGATGAAGACTCTACTCCATGAAAATTCACATACCGCATTAGCAAAACTTTACTTTAAGGTGAATCCAACCCGTAATGCGATCGCTCATGCTTTAATCGATAGTCAGAGGTCAAGTTATACCAATGCGATTAAGAATGCGAAGAGCTACCATAAACAGGCTGAAGATATCTTGAAAAGTGGAACAATGGGGTAAGCAAAAACGATGAATCTACAGCCTCGACATACTTTAATCTGTACGGTAGGAACCAGTTTGTTTTATCCCAATCTGGTTAATTTACCGACTCCCGACAAGTATGAGAATTGGTTGCAACGACAACCGGAGAGCGATCGCACTCACCTATCGCCTGAATTCGTGGAAAAACTGAGGTTAGCCTATGACAAACTTCAGGAAGAAGCGAAACCAGGATCGGGGAGCGATCGCACTTACCAAACTCTTGCCGAACTGCTTGCAGAGCTACCGGAAACAACCCGGTTATGCGGAGCCGAAATCAACTCAATTTCCGACCTGATCGCTCGCGAATATTGCCAGAGTAATTGTCAGCTTTATTTTTGCCATTCGGCAACTGACAGTGGGCGACAAATTGCTACCATTTTGACTCATTACTATCGAGCAAAAAAATATCCAGTTGCTCTGCCGCAAGAGATTGTAGACTTACAGGATGAAAATCCCAAGCGTTTCCGCACTAAAGGACTGCGTAATCTAGCGAAAAAAATCAGTCAAATTGTCCGAGAAAGGGGATCTGAGTTTTGTGCCATTAATGCGACGGGAGGCTACAAAGCGCAAATTGCGATCGCCGTTTTGATGGGGCAAGCTTTGGAAATTCCCGTCTATTACAAGCATGAACGATTTAGTGAAATCATTGCGTTTCCCCCAATGCCCATTAGCTTGGACTTCGAGTTATGGCAGAAAAATACCGGAGTTTTACAAGCTTTAGAACGAGAGGATATGCTCAGTTGGGATAGCCTAGAAGAAGATTGGGATGAAAAAATGGAAGTAACTGTCGAACGAGAAACGATTGACGGTAAAGTTTTTGTGGAAATGTCTCCCACCGGGCAAATTTTCCACGATACCTTCAAAAATCGGTTTGATGCCAGCAAAGATGAGGTTTTGCCATCTCCTGTTGCTCAAAAAGACAAGCCCTCACTCGGTGACCATGATTGGAAAAATGCAAGACAAATAATTCTCAATTTTTTCCAAAAAATAACTGATGAATGTCCTTACGTTCGCTTGTGCCGAACTCACTATTGGAACCCGGATTTATCGTCAGTGACCCAGTTCAAAATGCATGGAGAACAAATCGAAGGAATTTTCAGTAATGGAACTTGGACGGTCAAATTTTATGTCGAAACTTCAGCCAAAACACCCGGTCAATATACAGCTTGTATAGCCGACCTCAATCTAAGATTGAAAGGCTGGCTTTAGGTACAAAGTAAGGATTCTCTTAGGAATTACACCGTAATGGGAACTGATCGCCTTCTCTTTAGCTCTAATCGAAGTTCACTTATTGGTATTATCACTTCGCGATCGCTGAGTCAAAAAAAATCAGCCTCCAACCTCAAAGAATGGGTTGAAGACTGAAATAGAATAGGAGGGGCTATAGACGTTTACGAGATCGAATGGCATTCCAGATAATAATTGCCTGAAAAACCAGTACCGCACCAAGCCCAAGATATAATCCTGACAAATACAAAGGGGGCAGAGAGGATAGGTCGCTAGAGTAGGGTACAAGTTTTTCGACTGTGACTTGCTGTAAACCTAAGCTGGTCTCCAGAGTCTCAATGGAACGGCAACTGCGAATAGCCGGTTTGGAGCAGTGGCGATCGCGATCGTCTAAGGAATCTAATACATCTACCCAAATCAGGGATTGAGTAATGGCTTCATGGGAGGGACGTTGAAGGTCTAAAGAGATAGCTACAGAAATTTTCTACACAGACCACTGGAAGCCTGCGGGTTTTGGAGAATTTGATTACCCGTTGGCAATGGCTTGTCTGAACACCGCCATCAACTCTGGGGTGGGAAAGGCTAAGGAATTCAACGAGTTGATTGGTGAAGGGAGTGTGAGGGAGGAGGCGATCGCCTACGCCCAGCGCCAGGAGAATTACTACCATGATATTGTGAGCCGTAAGCCAGACCAGGAAGTATTTCTAAAAGGTTGGCTTAATCGAAGTACAGACTTAAAGCGAATCATAGAATAGAATTAGTTGATTGCCTGTCGTGAAATAAATTATTTTAGGAATCAGCTCTAATATCTATTATTGAGCCTTTGAAATTCTCCTTGTAGCTCTATTAGTTGTTCCAATGTTTGTTGACGGCGGAGTTCATCTGCTGCATCAAGAGTGTTATATCGATGATAAGCACTCCAAGGTTGACCAAAAATAAAGCCGACTTCGGCGACTACACTCTGAAAATACATAGAAGACCTTACAGAACCACGATTCCATGTTCCATTTCCTTGTTCACCATCGAAGTCAATAGGAGTATGGTAAACTATATTAGGGCTAAAGATTGCCAAATAAAATAACCCTCCAAAATCCCCATGATACAAATATATCGGAATTCCTCTAACTCCTGATGAATTACGACACTCTCTGTTTTGTATACGTCTAACAAGCTTACAAAGTTCTGCAATATTTTTAAAGGTTTCCCCCTGCCTCTAGATATCGGTTTCGAGCCAGAGTAAAGATTTCTCTTAACCGTTGATATTGCTGTTGTTCGAGGGGGTTGGGTTCTCTCATGGCTACAGTCTCCAGTTGGTAGGGGTGATTTCACCATCAGGCAAAATCACGGCGATCGCTCTAATTCAGAAAATCTTAAGTTATTGCAAAGATTAAAAAAGCAATGTCTAGCATATTTTATGTGATCTTAAATTTTAGAAAAAAAAATGAAAAGAGATCCTAATCTAATTTATCAAATTCTGCTGCAAATAGAAAGTATGGAGAATACAGAGGAAAATCAAAACCTATCCCTTGAAGACGCATCAACAGATATCATTGAGCAACATTTGATGATGATGTATGAAGAAGAATTGATAACAGGAGACCTAACTCCTCATACAATGAACAGTAAACCCCGTTGTATACCTACAGGATTAACCCGGAAGAGGTATAATCTTCTAGATTCAATACGAAGTGAAGTTGACTCTAGAGAAAATGAGAGGGTTAACACAAATAAAATGGGATTTGTTCAGGATTGATAAAGCTAACGTACAGGTATCCGCGAGTTCCACGGCAATCTCACCAGTTGTACAACCCTGAAGATCATTAGTGCGATCGCCTTCCACTTTAGCGATCGCTCAACTTAGACTTGGTTTAGTGTAGACAACTCAAGCGACCATGGACATCAAAGAATTAGCACGGCAAGCCTATAAAGCCAAATTCGATCGCGATCGCCCAAAGCGGGAAGAACAGTATAGGAAAAAGCAAGAGAAGATCGAATTTTTCTTGGGGGTCATTGCCGATCATCTGGGGGCTGACTTGACAGATTTTCTGGTGCAATATGAGGGTACGAGAATCATCTTGAATGGCGCTCCACCCTACTCTTACCGGATTCAATCACCATTTGTGTATATCGATTACGATTCGGACAACCATGAGTTTAAGATGAGAGAACCACAGAGTGCAAAGTGTTTTGATGGCGATCTACGGCAGTCTTTGTTAGAGGAGATTGGTAGAGTTATCTACGAGGCAGAGCTATTGGAGGAGGAACTGAAGAGTTATGGTTAAGGCGATCGCTAGGATAGATGGAAACTAAACTGATTTTTGTCTAAGTCCTGCTAAGAACCGGAGCCGTAGGGATAGGGTCACTCTATTGCCCATCCTATCTGCTGCCTATTGACTACCTTCAGTTATCTAACTCTCTGAGTAAGTTATGTACTGCCAATCCGAAACCACGCGAGCTTGCTATTAACGAGCCAATTGTCCATGTTACTGCCAATGCGACTAACCAATCTAATACCCGTAAGACTAATATTCCTGCCCCCGGTATGACTATCCAGAATGTACTGGTTGCTGCAATAAGACTGACCAATGAGCCAAACAGTTTGACTCCTACAGCAAACATAAGGATAATCATGATAACTTCTGAATAAGAAGTGTTCTGAAATCTTCTGGAAAAGACGATCTGAAAAGGAAGTCTCAAAAGTCTCTGCTTAAATTTTTCTAGATGTAGCCATGATGTTCTCAAGATGTTAATAATTTTCATGGATTTCTCCTGGTATTCATTAGGTTAACTGTGGTCAATTCCGTTCATTCAATGGGGGTAAGCTGTTGACAATCTTCAGGGTCTCTGGGTTTCTGGGTAAAACCACTCGTAGCAAACCAGTTCTATATCTTCAGCTTTAATTACTTTCCGAATTGACTCTAAATTATTGCCATCTAAGTCTTGATAGAGTTCATTATCAATAAAAAGTTCATCTAGTTGGGCAAGCATTTCTTTTTCATTATGGTGACTCCTATAATCATCCCAAAGTTGTTTGGTTTCTCGTTTATAGGTCTGTAATTCTCGATTCTCTATGACTTGCAAGACACGATTCTTAATCTCTTGCTCATCACTTGTCCATTCAATGTCCAAAGTAGACTGAATCAGAGCTTGGTGGATTTTCTGTAAAATTCCTTGGAGCTTTGGCTTAATTCTTGAGCCGGTACTTTGGCGCTTGAAGTGTTGCAGTAGATTTTTAGTTGCACCTTCTACTACATCAAAAATCGAGTTATCGAAAGATACTGGAGGCAAGGTATCAGGGTGTGGAAAATCTGACTCTTGGCACTTTAACCAGTTAAATATTTTCCTCATGTTAGTCATGAGTAGGTTCGCATCAAGACAAATTTGCCCATCTTGACGAGGATAAAAATGCCAGAAGTGGCGATCGCTGGCTTTGAATGCCAGAAAGATACCCCCCTCTGCATATTGTGGATCGTTGATAGTCAAGTATTTACGGCTGTGAATCCCCATGGGAATTTCTGAGACTACCTCTTGTCCAATCCGTTGCATGAACTCCAACAAGGGAAGACGCATCTCATCTAGAGAGACTAAATCAGAAACTTGCTCTAGTTCCTCTAGAATCGCTTGCTTTTCTGCTTCACTATCTGCTTGCTTGAGTCTTTGTAATTCTTCCAAAGACCGGTTAGAAATTTCTTCACCCAAGACACTGGCATCTAAGCCTACATTGTTGTCAATATCAGCAATGCGTTTTTGAAGCCGTTCAACGAGGTTAAGCAGGGACTCTAATCCTTCTTCTGGAAAACAGTTATAGATATAGAGTTTTTCATAATCAGTTCCTAAACGATCAATGCGTCCAGCCCGTTGAATCATTCGTACTGGGTTCCAGTGGAGGTCATAGTTAACTAAAATCCCAGCATCTTGCAGGTTCTGACCTTCCGAGAGGACATCGGTACAGATGAGAATATCAATGGAGTCTTGGGCGATCGCTTCTCGCTCTTCTTCTGATTCTGTATTTGCTTTAGGAGCAAAGCGCTTAACTTTGATTCCCCGTTGCTTCCCTGATGTGTTCCCAGTAATCAGGTCAATGGTGGGATTGCCCATGGCTTCACGCCAATCGGTATCTTTCTCTAACTCATGGTTGAGATAAGTTGCAGTATCTTTGAAATAACTGAAGACTAAAATCTTCTGGTTTTTGAGAGTCAGTAACAAATCTTTGAAGGCAATTAGTTTGCGATCGCTGTCTTCTCCTGCTTCTACAGACTGATGAATTTGTTGGAGACGGTCTAGGATATCATTGAGTTTCTGGATATCTGCTTCAATCGCTTCGGTCAATTTCCCAATGTCATGACCTGCTGGATCGATGTCTTCTAGCTTCTCCATGATGTCTATGAGAGCATCTTCTCCATCGTCAAGTTGAGTGGCTAGAAGTAATTTCCGAAAGTTCTTACTATCAAGTAGTTTGTTTTCCTTAGTTAGAAGTTGATAAAACTTTTGCTGAAACCTCGCTTGGTTTGTTACAGTATTTTCAAAGGCGATCAGAGAACTTTCAAATCGCTTAAGGTAGAGTGCTTTCTGCAAAGCGACGAGGGCACGATTACGCTGCACTTCAATCTTTTCCGTTTTCCCAAGACGTTTTTTATAAGACTTGATGTTGTACGGAGCTAGATTCAATTGGTCAATAATATCTGCAATACCAATATATAATCCAGAAAATATTTCTTCAAAGTTGTAAGTAAACTTTTCAAGTTGACGCTTAGGAAAACGAATCACTTGACCTGCTATACGGATTTCCTCTCCTGCTTCCAGGCGTTTAATCACATCTTGACGACTACGGCGTACCATAGTCTGAAATAGTAAAGTTGTAATTTCCTCTTTACCTTGGACTAAGTTCTGAAAATATTTTTTCAGGTTATTAATTCCCCATTCCCTGTAGTAAGTATCATTATTTCGAGTCAGAAGTAGGATTTGATGGTAAAGGTCAAATAGACTGTTGTTAATCGGAGTAGCTGTGAGCAGCAAAACTCGTTTGTAGCGCTTCCCACCTCCTAAAACTTTGGTCAAATTAGTATAGCGATTAGTCGCACTGTTTCTGAAATTGTGAGATTCATCAATGACAATTAAATCATAGTTTCTGTATTTAGTTCGATCAAAGTCAGAACGCCCCATTTCTTCATGGGAAATAATATCAGCCTTTAAACCAAATTCATCTAGTTTTTTCCGCCAAACTAAATCTCGTAACTGAGCCGGACACAAGACCAAAGCTTTAGGGACATAACGGGGACGGCGTAATTTAATCAAGTAATAGTCAATCACACGCAATCCAATATAAGTCTTCCCTAGACCTACTGCATCAGCTACCATACAACCATTGTGGCGTTCAATAATTTTAATTGCCCTCTCAAATCCTTCCTGTTGGAAACTGGCCAGTTCCAATGCAGTCTGTTCTCCTTCTCCAACAATTGAGTCATCCTTAAATAGTTCATAGAGAGCCTTGAGAAAGACTTGATAAGGAGTGTAGGCTTTACTGCCAAACTTGGAAGCATTGAGGGCTTCAATTAGTTTAGCTTTATAGTCTAGGTCAACACTCGAATCATTCCAGAATGTCTCAAACCAGTTTTGTCTGAGGTCACTAGCGATCGCCTCATTTTTGTTGACAATATTGAGTTCTTTATTTTTTCTTATTCCTGGTACGGTAAAGTTACTCGATCCCACAATACTGTAGGAATCGAAAATATAAGCCTTGGCATGAAGAAACTCTCCGGTGGTCGCTCCGTAGAGTCTAACTTGAATATGCTCCTGCTCCAGATAGGCGATAATACGATCAATCTGTTGCTTGTAGCTGAGGGTAAATTGCTTTTGGTTAAGTTCGTCTCGTAAGTCGGTTCGGAAATATTTGAGTAAGTCTAGGCGATCGCTCTCAGCCGGACGGATAGTCGGGTCACGTCCAATAAGTAGCCGCAGGGACTGGAGCTGGTTCATCTCCTCTTCTAATGCTACCCAGGCTTCAATCCGAAAAAAGCCAGTAGCGATATCGAGGTTCCGTTGGCGATCGCTAAGGATAAGCTGTCTGAGAACCGATTCTAGTTTGTATTGTTGGTTGTCAACATAGTCAGGGATAGGCATAGTTAAACTAAATTATGAGTAGGATTGATCAATTGCTGATACTCCTGTTTGGCTTTGTAAAACTCTGGAGAATCTTGTGGTACTTTCCAAAGTATGCTGATGATTCTATTGTCACTAAAGCCAGAACATTTGAATACTCTAATTCTCTCGACTTTTACTTCATCGTGAATTGAGGGGAGTGGAGTCTTATTAGTCTTATTGGAGTTGTTTACTTCGTGGGTTGTCCTGGATTGGCTTGGTGTTCTTGGTGCTGGTGGTGGTTCTGTTGATGGGATTTCCTTTGGTTTCTCACCCTCTGATCTCAAATGGTCTGTAGAAGCCTTAGAATATGCTGACATGAGATATCTTAATTTCCCTAAGCTCTTGTTCTCAATTTGTCTAACTCTCTCACGGGTTATATCATAAAAGTTGCCAATTTCTTGCAAGGATTTATCACAACCATCGTCCCAACCAAATCGCTGCTTCAGTATGTCTACTTCCTTTGGTTTCAGTGTAGATAAAGCTTCCTCTAAGTCTTCTCAAATAAAATCACTTGTAATTTAGTCTCTTGGTATGAAGCGAGTAAATAGGAGCGATAGATTGATTCTTCTAAAACTGGTGATAATTGTAAATCTTCTGTGTTCAATTGACCAAAGCAGTGTTCGTACCCTAGTCTCACAAATAAGTTAGCTAGATCTGTCGCATCATGAATGTCAGACAAATCATTGAGTTTAAGATTGAGTTTAAGCATGTCACTCTCCCCTGATAATCTTCATTTCTTCAGCAGTTAACCCATACAGATGGGCAACGCGATCGTCTATCTCTGCTTCCCAATCTTCAACCCCCTGACCTTTGGCATCACTGCTTCAGCGTTACGAGGGGATAACTGAAGGTCTGTAACATCCAACGACTCACCAATTGGGCTGTAACCCAGTTTCCTAAATACATCAGTAATCTGTTCTGGTGAATTTAGTCGTCTTAGATCATCAAGCTGTAGATACCGTCCAGGCATATGTCAAGCTCTATGTGGTTGCGTGAGTTAACCCAATACTAAGTCACTAACAAGACTCCAAGCGTTGATAATTCTTTCGGCTGTCGCCGACATGAAAGCGTCTAGTAAATTACTTATGCTGATTCCTTCAGTATATTTTGCTCAGTCAGATTTTAGGAATGGATCTTAGGATTTTTTAACGTTACACTCTACACTCTGACATAGAATGAAATAACGTAAATGTTCTTGTCCACAATGTTACAGGACTACAGACCCAACAAAACCTTACTGATAGGAGTTGCCCTTCTCCTCTCTAGCTGCACTCAGCCTGATGGCAACTCGCGCCACTGCTTACAGAAGCAAGAAACAAGTTTTGTTTCAGTAGCGTAGCATTCCTTGTTTCTTGCTTCTACTCCAGTAAAGATTCTAAGCGATCTAAGGCTTCTTCAATTTGCTGCCATTTTTGGGGATTGTCCCAGGCTTTTACCTTCTGCGCTCGCCGAAATGCTTTGTCTAGCCTTTTCTTGAGATCCTGTTGCTTGCTCTCTTCTGGGGGAGTGCTATTGATAGTTTTCACCTGTTTCTTAATTTCTTGCAGGGACAGCTTCTCGGTTATGGCTTCGGAAAGAAGCGCTTTTCTCAAGGGTTCATCCTTGATTCGGGCGATCGCCAATGCTCCGGTATAAGCAATTTTCCCGGATCGCAGCGCTAGAAGCAGTTCTTCTGGTAAATTCAACAGAGGCAAGCGATTCGTGGTAAAGGATTTCCAAGACATCCCCAATCCCTGAAAAACCTTCTCGACTTGACTTAATTGCTTGGCCATAACGTTATGGCCAGAGGACGAACTCTCTGGCTTGGCCATAACGTTATGGCCAGAAGACGTAACACTATGCCTGAGTCGATAGAGCAGGGGAGAGACCGCGCCCACTTCCACCTTCAGTTCAATCGCCAGGATCTGTAGAATTCCCTCCACTTCTTCAATCGGATTAAGATCTTCCCGTTGCAGGTTTTCAACGATCGCCACTTGTAGCGCCTCTTGATCGTTCAATTGACGCACCACCACGGGAACCTCTCCCAGACCCGCAGCTTTTGCTGACCGATACCGGCGCTCTCCTGCTACCAATTCATACTTACCCTTATCCTCCGGATGAGGCCGCACCAATAAAGGCTCTAAAATGCCATGTTGCTTGATCGATTCAGTAAGCAGATCCTGCTTCTGTGGATCGAAGTATCGTCGGGGTTGTTGTTCGGGTAGACGAATCAGTTCTAAGGGAATCAGCGCCCCCGGTTCCGTGTCAGCCCGAAACGTAAATTCCAGCAGCGATCGCCTACTCTTGCTCATGGGCTAATTTTATAACTTCTTGAAACAGGGCCTCAAAATCCTTACGAGCCGCTTTTGCCGCACTACCAGAAATACCCCAAACCGTTGTCCCTTGCCCTGGAGCATCGCAAATCGCTTGCCGATTGTAAATAATGCTCTTCAGAGAAGGAAAACCAAAATTATTCAACATCTCAAGAGAGTCGCGCAGCAACAACGTCCCCTTGACCGCTTGATTGAGAAACATCACCGATTTAGGTTTTCCCGATCTAATCTTTTGGGCTTGGCGAATCATGCGAATAATGCGGCTGCTGCTGTGGGTATCTAGGGCGGAAGGCTTACAGGGCACAAGAGCGATATCCACACCATAGAGAATCGCTTTGGTGACTTCACTCATTCCTCCAGGGCCATCCACAATCACTGAATCATATTGTTCGGGCAACACAGCCAGCGCATCTAAGAGATCTTCTGGATCGTTGACCACTTTGCAGGGAATTTCTAGATCTTTGAGCCAATTGGAGCTACTTTGCTGGGCATCAGCATCAATCACGATCGCAGACCCCTTTTTACTGCACCAGTAAGCGCAATGAACCGCTAGGGTGGTCTTTCCTACGCCCCCTTTCTGGTTGACAAACCCAATTGTTATCGGTTGGGTATTTTTTACAGAAGTCATATTCTTCCTTGGTGTTGAGTCTAATTATCTTAAAGCCTTTGGTTTGGACATAACGTTATGGCCACTGCTTAAATATTGCCTTTGGTCATAACGTTATGACCACTGCTTAAACATTGCCCTTACACTTGGAAAAGGAGATTATCTACTGGCAATGTCTCTTGATAATGCTACGCATCGCTCACGCGATCGCTACCCTGAAAACTGGAATGAACTCTCAGCTTCTATTAAAGCGGCTGCCTCTTGGCGTTGCCAGAAATGTGGAAAGCAATGCATTCGCCCCCAAGAGAAGACCCCAGGTCTATCGGTTTCAGAGCGTCGGGCCAGGACATTGAACGTTCATCACCGTAATTTTAAGCCAGAGGACAACCGATTAGAAAATTTAGTAGCTCTGTGTACAGGTTGCCATCTAGGTTATCACCAAAACCGTAGAGGCAATGTTTCTCCAGGACAATTAGAGCTATGGTAATACTGAGGTTTATCAATGAACATCAAGTGATGCAATCGCGATAGCGTTTCATGTCGGCGACAGCCGAAAACGGAGTTTTATCGCGTGATGGGTAGTATCGCACTCTATTCTTCCTCTTCATCCCAATCTTCAGCCGTTAGGAGTGCTTGTTTACTATGACGAACATGAATAATATAGACCAGCTCACCACGAATTACAAATAATATACGATAGACATTTGGAGGCTTTCCATAGAGTAATTGTCGGACTTCTTCGGGGAATACATCATTTTCAATGGCTAAAGCACAGCGTCGGGGTTGAGCCTGTAATGTAGCCAGTTTATCCATCAATTCCCGAAACCAGCGATCGCCGTAGCTTGGGTTCCGCTCTTTTAACCACTCATAAGCGCGTTCAATTTCCACTTCCGCACTTTTAGTAATCTGAACTTGGAATTCCATGTTTCTGTTGCATTTCTTGCTTAAATGCTTCCAAAGGTCGAACGAGTCCACCGTTAAGATCGTCTAACCCTTGATGGATACCACTCAGGGTTTCCAAGTATTCGATCGCCTCTAGAAGTTTTTGATAAGACGCTGCATCTTGAACCACTAATTCAGCTTTGCCATTAACAGTCAGTACCATGGGGCTGCCCGTTTGTTTCATCTGCTCGATAAACTCAGATGTATTTCTCTTGAAGTTAGAAAGAGACTGAATATCGCGACTTAGGTTGAGCATAATAGATGTTCACTCAATTTGCACTCAATTTAATGTTAACATGAGTTTCTCCATAAATGCTTTGCCAAGGAAATCAAGCAAGTGAAGCTTTAGGGAATTAACGCCATGCACTACGAGCCTGGGCCACAAATTTAGGGAGTTGTCCTTCAAGCCGAGAGAGCAGATCCCCAACCTCTAACCTAGGGTTATTTTTGGCGGCTGCTTGGTACTGTAACGAGTCAAGCATTTCCGTTGGAGACAAATCCAACAGAGACAACAGAAAATCATCAGCAGTTTGAGCCGTTATATTTAGCGGCTCTAGAGCGCTTTCAGGAAAGTGCTTCAGGTTGTTGGTGACGATCACATGGGCTTTGGCAATCAAAGCAGCAGCTAGGACATGGCGATCGCCTTCATGATTATCCATGCAGGGAAGCAAACGTTCAGTTACAGCCACCCATGCTTCAGGGAAAGACTTTTGCATCTGCCGTTGTATGCGCTCCACTTTTTCTGGAGTCATGCGCTCATCATTTTGCAGGAGATTACGAAACGCCCCATCTAGAATCTCCTCTGACCAATGAGGGCGATACAAACCTCTATAGGCAGCGTACAGTAGAGTATCCCTAACATACATGGGATAGAGTACGCAAGAATCAAGAATAACTGGAAATACTGCCATTAACTCTGGTTTGCTGTTTCCTGCTCGCTTTCATAAAGTCCAAACTCTTCTCCTATAGCCACCAATTCAGCTAAATCTTGTCCGCGCTGGAGATCGCGCTTTTCCTTATAGTTCGACAGATCTTTCACCTTAATTCTCCGATGAGTCCCCACCTGGGTATAAGGAATTTCCTGGCGATCGAGTAACTGGTACAGATAGGGGCGAGAAATATTCAGGATGTTAGCAGCTTCTTGGGTCGTCAGGTAATGCTCGCTAGGGACTAATGTAATCTGCTTCCCTTCAGCTAACAGAGGAGTCACCGATCGCAGTATTTGATAAATCGACTCTGGTAACTCGATCGGTTCTCCATCCACCCCAATTAATTTTAGGTGAGCATCTGTGAGTAATTGCTCCAAGCGGGCTAAGTTTTCTGACTCCATACCCGATGCCTCAAATATGGGGATGCTCTGTGTTTTCCCCTTAGCTACCATAATTTTCTCCTGTTGTATCTGTAATAAGTGTAATCTAGATCGGGATAGCAACGAGCGGTGCGACCCCCCATGAAAATCGATCGCCATGGACAAGCAAAAATCCTCAACTCTGACGAACTGGAGCGATTATTTGAGGTGGGGTTGCAGACCAACCGCGATCGCGGTAGCGAAACGGAGTTTTATCGCGCCCTATTCGGCATCTGTCTCTACAGTGCCTGCCGTATTCGAGAAGCTTGCACATTATTAACCAAGGATGTGTACCTACGCAAGGGAATTGTACTCCAAGAAATAATCTTCAGGAAAGGCAACACTAAAGGAAAACTTGCTACCCGTGCTATTCCTGTGATTGAGGAGTTACGCAGCATTTTGTTAGAGTATCATCCTGGTAATTCCCGCTTTCTTTTCCCTGGACTCAAAGGAAGCCATGTGCATCCTGACTCAGCTTCACGAGTATTTCGCAAGGCTTGCAGTCGAGTAGGCATTGTTGGTGCAAGTACCCATTCCTTCCGTCGAACAGCCCTAACTCGAATGAGCGATGCTGGAATTCCTTTGCGCGTAATACAGGAAATATCAGGCCACCGAAACTTGGAACAATTACAACGATATCTTGAAGTGCATCCCGACCAGGTGCGCGGGGCAGTTTCGGCGTTGAGTGCGTTGAACTTAGGAAAGAAGCCTCATGCAGCTCTTGACCTTGCGGATAGTGTTGATGGCGACTCCAGTCTGTTCTGATATTTTGCGTAGCGACATCCCTTGCTCTAACAGTTTAACTACTTCGGGGTATTTTACCAAGGGGGCATAACGCTTTTCTTTGGGTCTCCCTACATTAGACGCATTAAGCATTCCAGCGCGAGTGAGCAGCGATCGCCGCACTCTAGCAAAATCATCAGTCAATAGCTTCTCTTCAACTTCAGATATTTCCTTGGGTTTCATTCGCCGCAAATCGCGCAACACTGGTTTTGTTTCAGGAAAATCAAAGTATTCAGTTAATGTACCAATCTTCTTCTGACAATCGCGGTAACGGTATTTAAAATATGGTTCAACATTTCCCCTATACTGCCAAGTGCCCAAGCATTTTATTTTTATTTCCTGGTAATACTTTTTTAAGTCCTGTTCAATTTCTGGGATGCGATCGCTTATGTCCCTGGTAGTTACACCAATCTTATAAAAGCTTTCCCCGTCAGCTTTAATCTCCAGGAAATAAAGCATTTGATTAAGAATTCGCTGGTATTGAGCGCGGTAGAGCCTTAAATCAGTTAGGGCATCAGCTAACTGAGCATCTAACTTCTTTCGCTTCGCAGAAATAACTGTATCCTCAAGCTCTGTTAAGCGATCGCTTAGTAGAGGCTCCTGTATTTGATTGAATAGCATCAGTGATAAAGACCCTTTGGCCATCTTACCCAGCTTCGTTAGTTGCCACTTGTATCTAGTCCTGTACTCATTGAACTCAATGCACTTCTTCCCTTCCAACTCTCTGTAGCACTCTGGTTCATAGAAGCCATCTTCACTTAACTCAATCAACTCCTGATAAGCTTTCCCTGATAAATGCAAGTCAAATTTGTCATAGCAAGGCAACACAGGAAGAGTGCGAGGATCTTGAACTTGCCGACAGGTTTCCCCAGCATGAGCAAAGTGGTGAGCAAGGACTCTCCCTTTTTTGGCTATAAGGAATCCTTGGCAGTAGGGGCAACGCAGTTGGGTTTTCCCTCTCGATACTTGACTTACCGGCACAAGATTATGGTTGGAGTCCTCACCGAATGTCAGCCACATCGAACCTTTTGTTGATACGCTTTCTTGATTTTAGCTGAGGTGAGTCTTTCCCGTCTATGCCATTTATGCAGCCAGGGTACTGTCGGGAAAAGATGCTATAACGGCCCCGTTAGCAGCTTTCTTCATACAGCATTAATGTTTTCCTTCAGTATAGAAGAAATCAACGATCGCGACAGCGATGCGGAGCATTATCTCTACAACTCTTTTAGTCATTCAGTCATTAAGGGAGAAAGGTCTAGTGGAGTTTGCCCCTACAACCGCTCTAGAACCGCCTCCAGACGATCGAGCAGCTCCCTTAGTCCATAAGCTTCTCCAAACTCTTCTCGCGCTTCCTTGGCCAGTTTTGCCGAATCGATCGCCGTAGCACTCACCCCCTTGCGCTGTATACGGTGGCAAGCCTCTATGGGGTCGTCTCCCCGGTTAATTTCCTCCTGAATTTTCTTCATCGCCAGAATCACAATCGCTATCTCCCTTTCCGCGATCGCTACATGGGCATTGCTCAGTTCAGAGAGGCGCTGCTGCATCTTCTCCAAATCTTGCCGGTAGCGATCGCCGTAAGCTTCTATGTGGTCTCGTTCTCTCTCCATCTCTACCTTCCTTAATTTCGCCTGCTGCTGGTTCCATTCTGATTCCAGTTTGGCCCAATACTGACCCCGCCTGTACTGCTGGAAAGTCTTCTTATCTATGCCCAATTCATCAGCAAAACCGCGATCGCTCTTCTCCCCCCTCTTGAAGCGGTCAAATATTGAGTCTATGCGCGTTCTAACCTTCTGGCTGACCATTGGGGGTAAATTGGGGGTAACTCACCTTTAGCCTAGCCAATATCAAGCGCTAAGGGCGATCGCCATAGACACCATTAGACATCATCAGACATTATGCCCAAGTGGGGATGGTACATTATGGTGCATTTTGCCGACCGCCTGATCCACCTCACCAAAACGCCCCAAAACCAAGCGGTGAGGGCGATAGGCAGCCGGGAAGTTAGGGGCGATTACCGGTAAAAACCGGTAAAAGCGGTAATTCTGGAGGGCGATCGCCGGATGAGTCTCATGATGGTAAAATCATCCTTAGAATCCACTTCCTTAAGGCAGTAGAAGAACGTTAAGTGGAATCTAGTTTGGGGAAAACTTAAAAAACCCACCACAAGTTGGCCACTTGCGGGCAACAAAGGCGACGATGGTATTTTCCAGTCGCCTTTGTTGTGGGCAAAGGGGCGATCGCCGGTTACCAATTCCCACAAATTGTTGGCATTTCCCACAAATGTTCACCGGTTCCCACAAATTGTTGGCCATTTCCCCCATAATTTGGGTGAATTTGGGTGAAGTTTGGGTGAGTTTGGGGAGGGCATCCACCAACGACACACCACAGCCGCAATGGACACCCTTTCTAGATTTTAGTCATCCTTAAAGAGTATCCGCTTCGGCTTTCATCTGCTTCCTAATTCTTGAGACAGTTACGTTGGTGGTAAATCCTAATTCTCTGGCGATCGCTCTATCGCTCTTGCCTGGATAGCTTAGAATGGCGCTCTTCACTCGTCGCTCTCTCTCATCGTTCACCTCATTGGTTAAATCCAACAGCAACCGACACCGGTCAATGAAAGTCAAATTATTAATGGCTCTCTTAATCGCTTCCACGTCGTGTAAATCCTCTTCCTCTAACTCTTCATCCCCATTATCAACTAACGCTTCTGGTTCACGTTGGGTAGTGGGCGCTAAGGGGTTACAGTCTTGTTCTGTCTCGGTTTCGTTCTCTTCCTCTTTGGGCATCCACGAAGGTGACCCGCAGATATATAGCTCATTCTTAGCCCGTGTCAACGCTACATAAAGGATGTTCCGCTCTTGCTGGTACTGCCAATCCTGCTGGTTCTTCCAGGTCATGGGCATATCCTTGGGGTTGATGATGAACACCCTATCAGCTTCTAGTCCTTTGGCCCTATGAACCGTGGAGAGGGTTATCGGCGATCGCTTATCGTCAAAGATTTCATCAATGCATTGTCCCAAGGTTTCGTAGCTTTTTGATTGGGGATTGGCGCTGTATATCGCCTGGATAGCTTGAATTTTGTCAGTCAATTGCTCGATTAACTCCTCCTCATTGTCCCGTCCTTTGTAGGCTTGTACCTTGATGTCGATGTAGTCAACTAAGCTTTTAATCAGATCCTCGTAGGGGTATCTGAGTTTGTCAAATTCTGTCAGAAGGTTTTTAAGCTGATAGGCGATCTCTCTTCCCTTTACTTTGGCCGGATAACCTTTGGATATTAACTTAATGCACAAACTCACCAATGGCGCTGTTTTGCGGCTGAGGATTAGATCGTCCTCTTTGACCCACTTCTCCGGATTATCAGACAATTCCCCATCCTTGATTGATAGGAGTTCTCCATCATCCTCTCTGAACGCCTCTATAGGGATATTTGGAAAGACAGACCGGACTAGGGCGATATGGTTGGGAGGGCAACGATAGCACAGTGATAGGGGTAATTCAGTGGCTTTAATCCGCTCTACGATATTCTGGTAACTCCTACAATCCGCACCGGCGAAACCATAGATCGCTTGGTAAGGGTCACCCACATAGAGCGATCGCCCACGGTTCCCTACCATCATTCGTGTTAGTTCTAGCTGGCATCGGTTGAGGTCTTGGCATTCATCCACCAGTACAAAATCATAGGGTTCCGTTTCAAATTCCCAGGTAACCGGCAGATAAATCATATCGGTGAAATCGAATAGGTATTCTTTTTCAGCCATCCGTTCACCCTCTTCTATGACCCGTTTGGCAGCGCGGGCTATGGTCTGAGGCTCATAGAGGTCTGGTAGCTCAAAGTGAGAACGGAAGTAAAGAACCGAATCCGATGTCGGTGGCTCAAGGGTTAATCGTAGCAAGTCAACCACCTTAAGGAAATCATCATCATTTTCGATAGCTTCGGCACTCTTGAGCGATCCGGTGATCCGTCCCCCTTTACGCCTAGAGGCGATCAACTCCATATCCTCAGCAATGCGGCGATACTTGTTTTTAGGAATATCGGGGATCTTCTTGCCCTTATCAATCCCCAATCCTTCCTTAAGAATCGTAAACCCGGCGCTGTGGATAGTAGAAATTGACCGCCGCCAAGATGCTCCGAATTTAGCTTTTAAGTCTTGTTCAGCACTCTTGTTAAAGACACAGACCTTAATCCGGTTGGGCGAAACGCCAGAACGCTCTAAGGCTTCGGCTGCATATCTTAGCGTCGTTGACTTACCGGAACCGGCCACAGCGTTACAGGTGGCGTTACCTTTGCCATGCTGTAACCAGTCTAAAATCTCCTCTTGATATTTGGATAGTTTCATTATTTCTTCTCTGTAGTGATACCCATATTATACCACAAGCGTAAAGGGTTAACGATAGCTGTAACCCTTTACCAGAAAAGTATTAAGGAAAAATTTACCCTAACAGAGATCGTATCGAGCGCTACTCATCCGCATCAAACTCCGGTAAGGCGTTTAAGGATGTTCGGGTGCTGTTGTCCAATGATTCCCAAATCCGGGTAAACCGCTCTTCTCCGAGATACTCGGCCAAGTCGTTAATGTCTTGCTGGCATTGAGCCTTAAGCAGATCCTCGCGATAGTCATCATCAGTCAACTCTCTGTTAAAGTTTGCTGGTGCTGGATTCGTATCTTCTGGTTCAGGGGCGATCGCTAAAGATTCATCCTTGACCATCAAATCAATGGCTCTGAACATCTTCCCGTCATCATAGCCGTCCAACATGACCTCATAGCGGTTGGAGCGATTCCCTTTCCCTGCTGGCTCGATTGCCACTACTTTGCCAGGTACTCTCTCATAACGATGATGGTCTGTTACCACCCTGACCTCAATATGTAGATCTCTCTCGGTGGCTTGGCGGTACTGTCTGGGGTCTATAGCTTCGGGTTGTGGCTCGGGTTTGGGTTGTGGTTCAGGTTTATGCTTGGCGATCGCCTTAAATCTCTGCTGCTGTTCTGGGGAAAGTTGGTTAAAGGCTTCGTTGTATTTAGTCCCAGCTTGCTCACCGTAGACCGTTCGGAGATATTTCCAAATCTTCCGTTTGTCTTCCCAGGTCTGAGCCTTGAGCATTTCCTGTTTAGTCCCGTTGGGCAAGGATGCGATCTTCCTTCGTTGATCCAGAGTCAGAGAGCGATTAGCCCGCTCTATGGTAAATTCATCCCATCTCATTCTCTGTAACCGTCTGATATCGTGTAACTCCTCTTGGGTAGTTGCCTTCAATAGCCGATTGCTAATAACGTCCAATTCACTTTGGATGGGTTGTTTTGTGGGGGTTGATACGCTCATTTAACACCCCCTTCCTGGGGTTCAGGGAAACAAACTTGATCAAAAGTGAAGTCACCTAATGGGGTGTGATATGTCGGAAAGGGAGACGATCCAGATTCAGACATCCTAATGATGGTCGTCAGGCGATCGCCATCCTCTGTCATTACGATGATTTTGTTATCTAGCTCAGGCATCTCCACCCCACAAAGACCGGTTCCGGTGGCAGGCTTCCCACCAGAAGGGGCAGCACTAGCTAGGCGATCATTGCAATTCTGGGTTGATTTAGGGGCAGGATGTAGTGCTACATCTTCCTTATTGATTGATTCATCAACACCCGATTTTTCACCCCCCCCCCTCTTTTTCGGGGTAGTGTCTAATAACTCCCTAGACTCATTACTGGGTAAGGGTTTCAAATATTCGACAGGGGGTTCATCCCAATTAGGGTGTCTAATATCTGTCGAATAAATGTCTAATTCTTGTATCTCTCTCTGTGTATGGGTTTGATCATATTCTTGGACATTTTCAGGATAAATAGGAGAGGGGGGGGGTGATTTTAAAACCGGATCGGTCGATTTTTGTACTACATCGTCAGTCTCACTCCCCCCGATGTAGTACACCCATTTACGCCTATCAACCTGGGATTTTCTACGTCCAATCACCTGGCGATCCTCTAGCCGGTCTAGCGCTTTATAGAGCGATGACGTTTCTGCATTTAGGTGCTGATTGATTTCTGAAAACTCAAGACCCTTGGGAGAGTAAGTCCGAAGCAGGGCAGTTACGCGATCGCCTAAACTCTTAGACTCATCATCAACTCCATGCTCACCCTCAAACTCATACATCCCTGTCAACCATTCCCCTCTAGGCTTGATGCTGAGGGATAGTGTTGTCCGTTCTCCATCCCGTGGAGTAATCTTCAAAAATCTTGAATCCCCAACGATATCCCCTTCCTTGTTAACCGTGCCTGACAACTGCCAGACGGAAAAGGCGATAGAAGGTATCCGAGCGCTACCGCTAATCTTGGATATCCCCACATGATCGCGGCTTTTGCCCTCGTGGTGAATCAGAATTGAGGATGCACCGTAAGACTGAATTAGGTCACGCATCACGATTAACGGTTTAACGATCGCGGGGTCATACTCGGAAACATTGGAGTTTTGGCTAATAGAGGTCAGAGAGTCAATGACAACTAAATCAGGCCTAAACTCAGATAGAACCCTCTCCAATTCAGACAAGTCACCCACATCCAGGTAATTCATGAACCGAAAACGATCGTCTATCCCGTCTATATCAGAGGTTCCCCTTAGCTTTAGCCTGATCACTGTAGACCGGTCTGATTGATCAGAGCAGATGACCAACACTTTCCCCTGCCTAACCCTCTCTCCCATGAATTCACCACCAGAGACAACAGCATGGGCCAGATCCGCCGCTAATAGAGTCTTTCCTACTTTGGCCAATGCTGCTAATACAACCATCTCCCCATTGGGCAATAAACCAGGAACTAAGTAATCGATCGATTTTGTCTCGATCGCCATCAGTTCAGACATTGTGAAAACTGATTTTTTGGGGGCTTTCTCCTTCCGCTCTGTCTCCTCAATTAACTGCTTCAAGTCCCATCCTGATAACTGGTACTGCCCACAGATCCGTGATTTAAGCTTCATACGCTTAATCGGGTCAGTCTCGTCTCTATAGCGTTTGATCTCCTCTTCCAATAGTTCAGAACGGGATTGAGAACGACAGGCCCTAACCACGGCGTTAAACTTAGATCCAGACAAACCAGAACGGGATTCAATCTCTATCAACCGTCCTAACTCGTCAATGTCGTTCAACTGCTGCCCTAAGACCTCCTTAACAGCCTTTACCGTCTCCTCAAAAGTCAGCTCATCTTTTTTAGGCAGTGCTACAAGGTTAGTCCCCGATCGCCCCTGAACCAAAACCGATCGCCCCCCGACAACCTGACGAGACTCCCTATATATATAGGCGTTGGCACAATTGATTAAGGCTTCCTCAGTCAGGCTGGCCCCATCACAGCTCTTGAGTGCTGATTGCCAAGTGGCTCGTGCTTCCCGGATTTCCTCTTTCTTTTGGTCAAGACCACATAACCGGCAAAAATCCCAGTAGATTTGCTCTGCTGTATTTGCTGTTGAGTAACCCAGGCGCTGCAATTCCCTCTCTGTTGCAATGGCATTGACTCCAATCCTGAAGGCCGCTTGATTCCGTCCACCCTCAGCTACTCCCCTGGCTAGATCGTCCCGATCACATTTAGTTAAGCAAACCTCAATAGGGATAGGCACAACACCATCCTGGAAAACAGGGGGACGGGACGGCGCTGGTAATGGTTGGGGTTTTTCCTCTTCCACCAGCATCTTCTCGATTAGCCAGTTGGGGGCTGTAGCCACTTCCGTATCAGCCGGTGAGTTGATCCAGTAGTAAGGCTCCTTGGTTTCGGGGTGGATCGATGGGGGTAATGTCTGGTTCCGGTTTCCCCATCTGATTTCTATCTCATCCCCATTCTCCCCTTTGTAGTTCTGGCTCCTGACTTGCCCCCAGAACATACTAGGGATAACGAAAATCAGACATTTACGCCCCTCCCGTCCAGATGTCCATTCAATGGTTTTGGTCTTTCCGTTCTCCTGCTCCCATTGTTGCCACAGGCCTATCGCCCCTGAGCCGTCTAAATCAACCGCCACAATCCCCGACTTCTCGCCAAGGATTAGGGCCACTCCATCAGCCCGGTTATTTTTTAGGTCAGCAGCGATCGCCTTCCGTGCTGTTCCCGATTGCCATTTCGTCTTATAGGCTTTTTTCTCCCTAACCGGAGTAAGGGGCCAGTCGAGTGAATACTGTTCTAGATCTATATACATTTTTCGGCACCATATACATCATGCGGCGGGATGTGGGTGACAAGTTGCCGATATCTGTTACAATAAGGGTAAGTTTTGTATCGGCAACCCGTCTAATTTATCGCCTCAAATCCCTCCCGCCAGAGGGTTTTCGGCGTTTTAGAGTTCTCAAAATCTCGAATTAAGTCCCCACCGAAGGTCAGATCTTGGTGGGGATTCGAGTTTTAAAGTCCTCTCCAACAATTATACATCTTTGATTTTTTATTCCAAGTTCCCCCCAAAAGGCTGGGCGATCGCTCCCACTCTGAATCCTAGCTGTTCAACAAGAATTGACGCTAAATTCAATACTGACAGAGTAATCTTGCAAAGTTATGTCTCAACTTGTGTGTCTATTTTAGAACAGAATCAAGGCATATCCTTTCTGAAAATTGCCTTTGACTCTGACTCCTTATATTTACACAAGATTTTTCCCTACCCAACTAACATCTAGTCTAAAACTGAGAAAAATATAAATTGAGACAGCAGTAGGACTTGGCTGGATTTTTGGCTAAAAGTGTTAAAAACAACATATTTAGTATATAAAAACCGCAGACTGCAAGGGTTAGGGGCGATCGGCAAAGTGTTGATGGGGGTAATATCCCTCTAGAAATTTCTCTTGCGCTGGCCAAACGCGATCGCAATCCCAGCACTTGAATGAGATTGACTTAGATAGGTCAGGGTGGGGATGAATTACGCGATAGCGAAGCTCCTCCGCAGGAGGCTCTGGCATTCCTTGGGGGCGTGTTACGTTACGTCTCAACTTTCTCACCCTCAACGACTCGATTGCCATCGCGGTCAACCAGGATAATCATGTCCAGAGGACATCCGGCGTTAATGAGTTTGGCGACTACATCGGCAGCTTCACTCTTATAAATCAGTCCCCTGTAATGAGCCAGTCGAGTTCTGTCCCAAGGAAGTGTGAATGTTGGGCGAACAAAGATGCCACCGATAATGGTTAGCTTACGGTCTAACTCCTTAGCCTCTCTCCGATATCGAGAAGCGTCCTCATCACTCATGTCCTCAATTCCCTCGAACGGATCGGCGATCGCCAACGTTAGCACGTCCTCAAATGGTGGTAAGGGCAGGGAGGGGGTAATAAACCCGCGCTCCTCTTCATGTCCACACAATAAAATCTTTGTGCTGTTGTCTGGTTGTGGCCATACCGCGAAGTCTGGTAGGTTGGCTGGTCTTTCTTTAACGGAATCGACAAACATAGGTTTTTCCTCCTCCTATAGTTTCTCCTGCTTCTCTTAGTCCAAGGTAAGTTTTACCGTATCTACGAGCGGCGCGTTTACACAGGTCTCTTGCCTCCCGTTCATTCTCAGCAGTTACGGTCATCTCCTCCCCAAGCTCCCAGCCTTCGGGGTTTTCTGGGTCAATAATTGGGGCAACCCATAACCCTTTAGCGTCCTGGTAAACCCAATAAAGGGAACCGGCGATCGCCACTGTACCCAGAACGACACATCCAGGGAGAAAGGAAGCGCAAGCGGGTATGGCTAAAGTCGCTGCTGGGTTGGGTTTGGCGGGGCTAGGGATGAAAGCAAGGCTAAGGGTGAGGGCGATCGCCGTGGCACTACGTTTCATTGGCTCCCACCTCTTCTGTTTCTTTTACCCCCTGTGCTGCCAACCAAAGTTTTACTGCTTGCTCTAGGGCTGTTGATTGAGTAATCCCCTGCTTAAAACACTCATATTTAAGATCAGCCACCAAAGACCTTGGAAGCATCCCACAGCACTGGGAATAGTTTGGGTCGTCTCGTTTTCCCATTTCATTAGCATCTGTCTCTGCATACATATCTAATTCCATAATAACATACTCTCAACCTATGGTAGTTACACGATTGCATACAGCCATAAACAAATTTATTGCATACAATCTAGAAATTATAATAACATACGTGCATACACATCAGGTAGACAACCGGGGGAAACCATGTAGCGCCATGGAAGACGTAACCCTTATGTCTACTTTATGCCCAACAGATGCCCACATAATGCACTCCAGGAGGCTCAATGTATGCATTAAGCATGGAGAACCTTTTCATCACAAATGCTCAGGCTATGACTTCTTTAGGTGTATCCAGGAGCCAATATTCAATAGATCTGCGAATACTTAGAACCCTGAGAGATAGGGAGCTAATAACCCAAGATTTTGACAATTACCGACGCGACCCAGTTCTTAGCCCGATCGCCTTTGAAATCCTCAAAAGGTATCGCGAGTTAGTGACGGTTGCAGGGGTAAGACTTGCAATTCAACAAATCAAACAGGAGTACCCAAACAATGGCAACGAACGTTAACCAAGTTTTGAACAACAATGGCGGTCACGCCAGTGATGCGGAGCCTCATCGCCCTAATCCCAAAACCGAACGCACCAACAAACCAAAACCCGGCAACAAAAGCCAGGAGCAAGACCGATTTTTCATTGAAGCTGCAAGCGATCGCCGTGGCGCACAATTAGCTGATGCTATCCAAGCAGCCTCTTACCGCAAAGCCATGGCATACCTCAATCAAGGTTATTCGGGAGAGATGACCCAAGCGGCGATGCAAGCACTGGCAGATGATTGGAACTCTCAGGATTTTTTGGACATTGCAGCAGGGGAAACTATCAAGCAGAACTTGCTACCAACCAAGCCGAACAAGAACTACTTTGCTTTACCCTCTGCCGATTAATTCTGACCCTGAAAACTAACCAACAATCACCCATGTTAACCCGCATCTTTACCGCAATTACCGAGGCTCTCCGAATGCCGGAAGCTTTACCCATGCTAGAGTACAGTAGTCCCATTATCCTTAGCCCGTTGGGAGGAATTTAACGATGATTTTGAAATCGAAAGGAGATTATTATAATCTCGATCGCTTTTCTCACTTTTGTGTAGAGCTTAGTCCATGTTGTGTTAAGGCTTTCTATCCGTTTTTCTCGGGAACAGAAGACCATTTTCCCGGATACGAAATTCTCTATAAGACACATGACGAAAAAGAGGCAAAATCAGTTCTCGATCGCTTGATGACAATTTACGCGGAAGGTGAAACCAAACTCCTAGACCTTGACACCATCATTGAGGAGATAAGGAGGAATGCAACATGAGAACCAAATCCCAGACCATCGAGATTACCGCCCGTAACCCAGAAGAGTTAGCAACCATTGGAACAGCTCTAGAATTGGCTCAATACTTTATTAAGAATGGGCACGATGCCAATGATTTGCGGTCAGCAATCCGAACCACCATGCACATTCGACTGGAGGACTAACTAACATGACTGACCATTGTCGGGAACGCATTCAACACTACCGAGAATTGGCAATCGAAGCCTTAAAAAAACTTGAATTACCGGAGGAGGTGGAAGTCTTTAGGGAAGCGTGCCGGGAATTGGATCGGCTCCAGACCTATATGGACTTGCGTTCGGAAGACTATCCTATCCAACTCAAGCCGTACCACTAAACAGAGAAGCGATCGCCCCAATACCACTCGCGGCGATCGCTCTCCACCACGGAAAAATCCGCGATTCACATCATCATTTTGCCATGAAATTTACCCAACGACAGAAGATAGCAGTTATCGCCACCCTTACCTGCATTCCTGGACTGACGGCGATCGCCTACGCTCTAATCCCTGCCAAGCACGAACCCCTAGAGATTCCCATAGCCCGTCCTGAAGTTCCCACCATAGACCAAGCATGGGAGAACAGCCCCACCTATTGCGACAATCAACCCATCCAGGAGTGCCACGAGCAACTAACCCTCAGACTCTGGAACAAAGACCCAGAGACGGGGAGACCTGGGCTAATAACGGAAATGGTGGCGCGTGAATCAGCCAGAATCAAGTCTAGGGCAGTGGTTGAGCAAAGCAATAGCAAGAATCCCAAGTGCCTTAACCAGTCTCTGGAGGTGTGCCTAAACTCCATTGCTGACAATGTTCTAGAGGAGATGGCGGCTGCTCAAACTGAGACCGAAAAGGCGACGGCCCTATTCCGTTACGCGGCGGTTAACCAAGCCCGTTTTGGGGGAGTTACTCCAACATCAGCCCCTACCACCTACATTGCCCCGGCGCTGATCGAGAATTTTGAGAATCAACTATATCGGCACTACAACTTGGCTCAAAAGCCAGCAGTGCAGCAGTTACAGGGAAACCGATACAGATATCAGGAGCCAGAATTATGAAGAATTATGTAGCAGCAGGGTGCTATTCACTGGCAGCGCTAATGGCGATCGCTGGCATCACCTCAGCAACCGCAACCAAACCCGATCAAGACTCAATCACCCGCACCGTTGAGAGTGTCCAACAGATGGCCCTCAATAAGACCCAAACCCATATCATCGTTGACCCCGGCACAACTCACAAAAACCCCATATCACTGCTCTATGGTGGTTTGTCTGTTGGGTTTGCGATCGCCGGTACAGTCATCATCAATCGCTCTGACGAAATAGCTCAAAGTACCAATTTTCCGGCACTTTTACCCACCGATGGAACCATCCCCACACCCCCTAAGCCGGTCAATAATGGGGGCGCTAAACGAGCCAATACACAGTCTAATGTGACCCCTAATCCTCTAAACCGTTTAGACGAATACCCAAGCGTTTTAGTCTACGGGCCACAAGGGAGTGGTAAGACCTCAACCGCCGCTTATTTGATGAGACGACGGATAGAAAACGGTCACATCGTGCAAGTTTTAGACCCCCATAAACAATATGGACAATGGGAAGGATTAGAAGTCTTTGGTGGTGGTATGGACTACGCAGAAATCGATATGAAGCTGCAATGGTTCCATGAGGAAGTTAAGAGCCGGTACAAGCAAGCAGAAATCACCCCTAACTACAACCCGCCTAAACTCACCTTGGTCTGTGATGAATTCACCAATTGGGCCACCCGTTGCAGTAGTGCGGCTGATTTCTTTATGGCGGCTTGTACCGATATCAGGAAAATCAACTTAGGCGTTATTTTCATAAGTCACAATCGGACACTTCAAGCATTAGGAGACCCAAAAGGTATGGCGGCAGTCCGGGATAATGGAATTGCTGAAATTGAACTATTGGTTGATAGCCATCCAGAAACCGGAGAACCAATCCCAAGACTTGAAGCATTCCTAAAAATGCCGGGTCAACCGATAGATAAACGTCAGCATATTAAAATCCCCAAAATTGACGTTAGCTTTGACTTCTCTGAGTACACCAAAGCTCAAGACCCCAGGGAATTACTAGAGAAATCTTATGCTATACCAAGTCCAGATGAGACCGTCACAGCGATCGCCCTCCCCCCTTATCTTCAGTCTATCGTTGACTTCGCCCGAAAACGGAACGAGTGGATAACAGCAAGGGAAGTAAAACAGCAGAACTTTAACTACTTCAAAAGAACGCCTACTGATGAGATTAGGGATTGCTTTCAAGAGTTAGCTAATGATTATCAAGTGGGAGAGCTACAGGGTGAGGGCGATCGCCTCCAATACCGTAGTGTGTAGCGCGTAGTGTGGGCTGTAGTGCCTGTTGCATCGTTACACTACAGCCCATTTATAGGTCACGCTACACACTACACCAGGACGGTATGAAGCCACTAGGACGGGTGCAACTCCCTCCCCTGGTCTGGGGTTTATCTCCTATTTTCCTAACATTAATGAGGAATAAATTATGGCTGAAAGGCAAGTTTACACTAACCGTGATGGAGTAGCAGAACCCAACGCGCTCCTAGACTATGAACGGTTTGTCAGGTCTCGCAAAGAGGGGACAGAGATGGCAACTGATATCATCAGCTCTTCTCCTGAAGGAGTGATTGATGGTCAAATCATCTCTTGGAAATCTCTGAAAAAGAATAAGGTTAAAGGGGGGTTGTACGCACTGGGGTTACTTACCGCTTTTACTGCTGTCCCTCTCTTTTTGGTTAATACTCTGGTTGCTTCTTTTGCCCCTGCTCTATTGTCTTCCGAGGCAAACGAGTACGCGAGAATGGGCAATTTCGTGGGGAGGACAGTTAATTATGTTGGCTCAACTCTTGGCCGTCCGGTTGTCACTGAATTGGCAACCCAAACTTATGCCAATGATGGGAAGCTTAAGACGACTCAAGTCAACCAACAACCAGCAAATTATAATTACTCTTCTGGTGTTCTCCTGACCAGTGATGGGGGACAATCTCTAGCACCCACTCAAGGGTTAACCCAACAACAGCAAGAGGCGATCGCCCGTCTATCTGGACGTTAATCACCACTCCAAAATGATAAAGATTCGATGGTTTCAATGGTTAGCCCTAGGGGTATGCCTAGGGCTTTTTTATGGGGATTTAAGAATAGGGAAGGATAAATTATGGACGCATATAACGACCCTTTGGAACAGCTCAGAAGTACAGCAACTATTACCCAATCCTATGCCAGCCCCCTCCCAACTTCCGATCAACTTTTGCGATTCACCCCTTCTGAATTGCAGTGGGGAGAGATCACCAGAAGAGAGAGAGCCAGATCCAGAGGAACAGCAGCCACTTGGGTGATCTGCTTGGGGTTAGCGATCGCCACGTTCGAGCCGAATATCAACACCTGGGTTAAAGCCTCTCCCTTTGGCCAATTCTTCTCTGACGGTGTAGCTGTAGAGCAAATTGCCATGTCCACTGCTGATGGGAACAAGATTGTAGCGATCGCCGAACAATGGGTCGGCAAAGAGTTCAACCCTGGTGCTACAGCTCAGTGTATGTACTTCGTTCGGCACGTCCTCTCGGAAGCTGGACTAGAACCCGGCGTAACAGCTAACCCGATTGATGGCTATACCACCAGTGAAGGGTATGCCAATAGCTTGGCCGGTGCTGATGTGGGACAACTGATTGAATCTAAAGACGAGCTAAGACCAGGGGATTTAGTGATGTTCAGTAACACTTATGGCGATTGGCCCGACGGAACCATAACCCACGTCGCCATCTACATCGGAAACGGATTAATGATAGATCGCCCGACTGCTTCCGAACCCGTTCAAAAACGTTCTATCTCTAAGTTTGAGTTTGCTGTAGGGGTGAGATTGAGAAGCACTTTGGAACCTTTTGTTGATACACCTGGCTCAGATTTTGATAAAGCCATGGCGTTCATCTTTAAGTGGGAAGGGGGATTAAGCGACCATCCCAATGATGCGGGCGGCCGTACCAATATGGGAATTACGGAAGAAAGGGCCAAGCAACACGGGCTTACTCCAGATGAGATTACTAAAGAGAAAGCAACTGAGATTTATCGCTCTGACTATTGGGACGCGGCTGGTTGTAATGAGTTTGAGTGGCCGTTAAGTTTAGCCTGCATGAATACTGCCGTAAACTCTGGGCCAGGGAAGGCGATGGAATTTAATGGGCTGATTGGGGATGGGAGCGCCAAAGAGGAGGCGATCGCCTACGCGCAGCGCCAAGAAGATTATTACCGCGATATTGTTTCCCGTAAGCCTGATCAAGAAGTTTTTCTTAAGGGTTGGTTGAACCGGAGTAAGGACTTGAAGCGCCGGATCAATAAGGATTAGAGTTAAGAGTTAATAGGATCTTAATGACGATTTCCTTGAGTCAATTCTCTCTCATCTCTATATTTGTTGGAACTTTAGTCTTGAGTACCAAATTCACTAGCACCCGCACCAGCTTTTGCACCATCGGGCGAGAAGATACATCTTCAGTCCGGTCTAAACGGTGAATGGAACCTTTGAGGAGGGGAAATTCGCTCTCAAGGCGATCGCTGGTTCCATGATAGTCACTCTGGACAATGGCGACCACTGGAAGATTCAGTTCCCAACAGAAGGCTTGCCACGCTTCTACGTCTGCGTCGGACTTAGCCAAGATAATAGCATGGGTTGCTTCAGACATAATTGTGCGGTTTTCTGACGAAATTTTTCCTCCAACATCAAACACCAGCAGGGAATTAGAAATAACCTTAATATCCCGCGCCTTAGCTTGGGCAAACTCTGGGGTAAATTTGCTTTTGTATTCATCTTTGAGTTGTCGTGCCAGTTGCGCGTCGTGACAGACGGTTTCCGAAAACCACGACCCTTCACCGTCGGGACAACCGGAGATAACGTAGGCATCGGGAACGTCGGGACTCTGATAAAGCAGTTTTTTAAGTCCGTTGTGTAGATTAGTTTTGCCCGTATTCGGAAACCCACAGATAACGACTTTGACTCTCGAAGTTGGGCAAGAGTGGGTTTGGGAGGTTGTCGTGCTTTGTTGTTGCCCAAACGCTTCTGAAGTCCCGCAGAGAATTTCTCCAGGTCGATGCTTCCCATGGGCGATCGCCACCACATATTGATTCAAACCGCCCTCTCCGACTTTGGGATCGAAAACGGCAACACTGCTGTAAAGATGGGCTAACCGAGAAGCGATCGCGAAACTAGCCAGTACGGAGGCTCGACCGTTAATCAAAAGCGGTTTCTGACCACCAGGCAGTTGTCCCGTCTCCATTAAAGTTTGCAGTTGTTGGTAGGTATCGCGGACAATGCGATCGCCCTCGGCTGTGACTTGACCGTTGAGTTGAGCTTTCAAAATATCACCGTCCCAGTTCAGTAGAAAGGAAGAGGGGCCGGAAGGCTCAAGGTGACTTTCAACTAATGTTATCTCTCCTGTTTCAGCATCGATGCGGCTGGCAATCGGGTAGTCTGGAGTTTCGCTTTTGACGACAATATAAGCTTTTAGGCGTGGGTCGAACACGGCGATCGCCCCATATAAATGCATCAAGGAATGGGCGAGGGTATAGCTGACGATCAGAGACATCTTGCCATTAATTTTGATTAATTGTCCCCCATGGAGTTGTCCGGCATCGATCAGGACATTGAGTTGGGCGATCGCATCCCGGACAATGCGATCGCCGGTTGTCGCCATCTCCTTATTGAAGCCAACCCGGAGAATATCTTCAACTAAGGCGATCCTGTAACTGCTGGTACTGCTCATATGGCAAGTGCTATAGGTGTGCTTGACTACTATGACACAGACCTAGACAGGGGATGGGGAGATGGAGGGATAGGGGGGTTTCTATCGTCGTTTCATAATGTCAATGACTATTCCCTATTCCCCATTCCCCATTCCCTATTCCCCATTCATGAGCATTACCGAAGACTTTCTGCGTCCCGAAAACTTTCGCCAAGCCTGGGAAAAAGTGGCTAAAAAACAAGGTTCTGCTGGTGTTGATGGCGAAACGATTCCTAAGTTTCGCCGTCGAGCTAGAGCCAATTTAACTCAGTTGCGAGAGTCTGTGGCTAACAGTACCTATCAACCCTCTCCTTATCAACAGGTGCTAATTCCTAAAGGTGGGGGAGAGTCCCGCGAAATTGGGGTTCCTACGGTTCGCGATCGCATCGTCGGTCAGGCGCTGTTAAATGTGCTACAACCGTTGCTCGACGACATCTTTTCCCCAGCCAGTTTTGCTTACCGCCCCAATTTATCCTATCTCAATGCCGTCGATAAAGTCGCCTGTTGGCGCGATTTGGGATATACCTGGGTTCTTGATGCTGATATTGCTCGCTATTTTAACAGTATTGACCAGCAAAGATTACTGCAAGAATTGAGAAAACATATTGACAATTCGGGAGTTTTGTGTTTGATAAAATCTCTGATTTCTGTGGGTGTTTCTACTCCGGAAGGCATAGTTAATCGAGATCGCGGCATTCCCCAAGGAGCAGTCATCTCCCCCTTATTGGCGAACCTATACCTGCATGAGTTCGATTGCCGGTTCTCCGCTTCCGAGATTAGACTGGTGCGCTATGCCGATGATTTCGTCATTTTAGCTGCCACTCGCGATCGCATTGTCACCACTTTATCTGAAGTGCAGCAATACTTGGCTGAAATTGGCTTAGAGCTGCACCCCAAGAAAACCCAAATTACTAACTTTAATCGCGGCTTTCGTTTTCTCGGTCATGGTTTTTTAGAAAACGCCATTTTTCCCGCCGATCCCCCCAAGGAGAAAGAAGAGAAAAAATCTCCCCGTCCATCCAGAAACTCGCAAAAAAAAAAGAGGTCAACGCGCCGAAATCAGCCCTGGAAAATCTTCTAGGCTTTTTGGACTGGGCAAACCCAACATCGGACAATAACCTCAGCGCCCAAGCCATTTATCAACATTGGAACCAAATTTGGAATCGAGACATGGCCACCTTATATTTAACCGACCAAGGCACAACCGTTTACAAAGAACATCTGCGATTTGTCGTCGGTATGGCTCCCGGTGGCAAACTAGAAATTCCCATTCGCGAAATCGAGCGTATTTTGGTGTTTGGCAATATTCAACTCACCACTCAAGTGATGGGAGCCTGTTTGCAAGAGGGCATTCCGGTCTTGTTTTTGAGCCAGTCCGGGTACTATCGCGGGCATTTGTGCAGCTTAAATCCCTTGCATCTGGAGAGTGAAATCATTCAGATTCAAAAGCATAAGGATGAACCCTTTCAGCGAGAAACCTGCCGGAGCATTATTCGGGGTAAGCTGTTGAACTCTAAACAGTTGCTGTTGCGATTGAATCGGAAGCGTAAAGTCGAACAAGTGAGCCAAGCTATAGAAGGAATCAGTGCTGATTTAGCCTCTTTAGAACGGGTGCAACACATCGACCAATTGCGTGGATATGAGGGCATTGGTGCAGCGCGGTATTTTCCCGCTTGGGGTGAGTTGATTACCAATTCAGAATTTAGCTTCAATAAGCGCGTGCGCCACCCGCCAACAGATCCGGTGAATGCCTTGTTGAGTTTTGGCTATACAATTTTGCACAATAATGTCCTGAGTTTGATTATCGCTGAAGGCTTATCGCCTTATTTTGGTAATCTTCACTATGGAGAAGACCGTAAACCCTATCTGGCATTTGATTTAATCGAAGAGTTTCGTTCGCCCATTGTTGATAGTTTGGTGTTGAGAGTGATTAATAATGAGAGTTTCAACTCAAAAGATTTTGAGCCAATTCGGAATATTGGCGGAATTTACCTGAATCAATTAGGACGACGCAGGTTTTTAGAGCAGCTTGAAAAGCGGATGAATGAAGCCATTTCTCACCCGGATTTACAATCTCCGGTCACTTACCGACAAGCGATTCAATTGCAGGTGCGGCGCTATAAACGCAGTCTCGTTCATGGGACAGTCTACGAGCCGTTTTTGAGGCAGGGATGATCTCTAACGCTTTGCTTGGCATGTATTTACATGAATCTGTATCGGCGCGAGGTGTAACACCTAAGAATGGTAATAGTCGTTTATGATATTCCTGACGATAAGCGGCGGACGAAACTGGCGAAGTTTCTTGAAGGTTATGGCCGGCGAGTGCAGTATTCTGTGTTTGAGTGTTTCATCGAAAAATGTGAGTAGAAACCCCGTCCTTTTAGGACGGCTTTATGTTAAGATAGGGGAGCCACATTGACCTTAAAGGTGGGTGAAACTCCCAGTGGTGGGACACTCAGTTAAAAGACGGCTAACCGAAATGGTTAGCTTGGTGGAAACACTCTGAACACAGCCCCCACAAGCAAAGACTTTGAGCGAGTGAAGCAAATACTTACAAGTAGCCTGAATGGTGGCAACACCGGACAGAGTAGTGGGAATTGGCATCCCCTATCGCGCAACACTGGTATTCGACTAAAAACGGTACTGGGAGTTGTGGTTCGAGCAATGTCCAACGGTGGATATCTCC
>NZ_JAQOSP010000040.1 GCF_030068475.1 Roseofilum acuticapitatum BLCC-M154
ATATAATACGTTGATAAGCTGTGCTTTAGCCAGTAGTCGCCAATTCCAAGAGTATAACAATAGCTTCTTTCGTAACATCCGCCGAGAAGGTATACCCCTATGACACCAGAACAGCAAAAATTGCTGGAAAAAGCGAATCGCCGTCTACAAGCTGCCAGAGAGTTAAACCGTAAAGGTTTTCCGGATCTTGCGGCATCGTGCACTTACTACGCTATATTAGACATTGCCACATCATTTTTAGCAGGCGAGGGGTTGTCCTACTCTAAACATTCAGCAGTTATCGCCGCTTTCAGTAGGATATTTGCTCGCACTAATCGCATTCCGGTTGATATACTACATCACTTTCCGTATGAGCTAGTAGATAGCCGTCTCATTGATGCGGAAATAATCCGATTAAGAGCTGATTACAACACCGAACTCGATATTCCAGAAATTGATGTGGAACAACTGATATCTCAGGGGGAAGAAATGCTGAATTTTGCTTTAGGGAATATTGATTCATTACCTCCATATTCACCCTAGCAGTAGTGCCGTGACACAGCTAAAAATGAGGTCATAAAGGAGTGTGAGCATCTTGCTCGCTGCCTTTCTCTATGGCGATTCGCTGCGCGATACCTTCGGGAACGCCAAACACAATCCACATCTAGAGTCATAAATCTTCCTTAACAAACTTGACCGCTACAGATAGTGTAGTTTAGGATAAATACCCCCACCTCTAGTCAAGCCAACGCAACCGCAGTGAATCATCTACTCGAATGGGAAGCCAGTGGAGTCGATCGCCAGCTTACCCAGCTTAACGTCATCCCCCTCGAAGGCCAAACCCCCTACAACTATCTCCTCTACGCCGATGACCTACCCCGGCGCAAAGATGGCCGCCTGCGAGCCAATATTATGCAACGCTATCAGCATCTCAAGCAAGGGGGATGGTGGTGTTCTGGCATTAACCCCCTTACCGGAGAAGATGAAGACTGGGGATGCTTCAAACCCGCTCAACCCCGCTATGCAGAGGGCAAAGCCATCAAATACGAACATCCTCCCAAAACCCCCACCCGACTCTTTGCACTCAGGGTTACCCAGTCCATCTGGCAAACGATCGCCAACCGGGGAAACACCCCCCTAAGCGCCGAACAGATCCACCCCGAACACTCCGATCGCGGTTTTTGGCAATGGGTCAAAGATAACCCCAGCCTGCCCCTGTGCATCACCGAAGGAGCCAAAAAAGCGGGCGCTCTGCTCACCGCAGGCTACGCGGCGATCGCCCTTCCCGGCATCCATAGCGGCTATCGCATCCCCAAAAATGACCAAGGTCGGCGCATTAGTCACCCCCATCTGATCCCCGAACTGCAACCCTTCATCGCTCCCAACCGCCCTATTTGTATTGTCTTCGACCAAGACAGCAAACCCCAAACCCTCCGCGCCGTGCAAAGCGCCATTCGCCGCATGGGTTACCTGCTGCAACAAGCCGGATGTCAAGTCAACATCGTCACCTGGAACCCCCAATGGGGAAAAGGCGTAGACGACCTGATCGCCAGCCAAGGAGCAGCAGCCTTTCACCAAGCCTACAGCCAAGCCCTCCCCTTCGATCGCTGGAAAGCCACCATCACCCAACAGCTCACCCATCCCCGCACCCTCACCCTCCATGAGCGCTACTTTCCCGCCACCCTTCCCATCCCCGAAACCGCCCAACTCGTGGCCATAAAATCCGCCAAAGGAACCGGCAAAACCCAACTGCTCGAAACCATCGTTAACCAAGCCAAACGCGCCGGGAAACCCGTCCTCGTCATCAGTCATCGGGTGCAACTGGTGGAATCATTAGCGGCTCGGTTCGGACTGCCAGCCCTCGCGGGTGAAGCTTCCCCAGAACCAGGGGTCGTGCTGTGCATTGACTCTTTGCATCCCCACTCCCGCGCCCAGTTCAACCCCCAAAACTGGAAAAACGCCCTCGTCGTCATTGATGAAATCGAGCAAGTTCTGTGGCATGGTTTAAACTCCAGCACCTGTCGTCGCCATCGGGTGGCTATTCTGAACACCTTGAAAACCCTCATCCAAACTGTCTTAGGAGGCACAGGTCAAGTCTGGGTTGCAGATGCCGACTTAAGCGATCTTTCCCTAGAGTATTTGATGGCTCTTTCGGGCATTGACCCGGATGTGGCTGTAGTCGAAAATACTTGGAAACCGAGCCGGGAAGAGGCTTGGCAGGTCTATAGCTATGAAGATAAAACCCCTGAGCGCCTGGTGGAAGAACTAGCGGCTCATATTGCCTCTGGGGGGCGGCCGATGGTCTGTTTGTCGGCTCAGAAACGGGGGAGTAAGTGGGGAACGATTACCCTAGAGAGCTATTTAAAGCAGCGTTTTCCAGAGCATCGGTTTTTGCGGATTGATTCGGAAACTCTGTCCGATCCGACTCATCCGGCTTATGGGTGTACGGGGGAGCGTTTCGATCGCCTCTTAAGTCAGTATGATGGCGTGTTGGCTTCTCCCGCGATTGAAACCGGGGTGAGCATCGATCTCAAGGGTCATTTTACCTCCGTGTGGGCGATCGCCCAAGGCATCCAAGCCGAGAACTCTGTCCGTCAAGCGCTGTCACGACTGCGGGAAAGTGTGCCTCGCTATGTCTGGATCGCTCCCTATGGCTTTAACCGGGTGGGAAATGGTTCAACGTCCCTAGCCAGTTTGCTCAGTTGCGAACATCGGTTAACCCAGGTGAATATTCGCCTGTTGCAACAATCGGATTTTACCCAGTTAGACGGCTTGGATCTTGGCTTTCAAGCGGAGTCCCTGATGACTTGGGCCAAGTTGGCGGTACGGTTTAATGGGGGGATGGCGCGATATCGGGAAGCGGCGATCGGCGGACTTTTGGCTGAAGGTCATGTTTGTCAGAGTGCAGTGGAGCAGAAACCAGCAGCAGAGGAGGAGAGCGAACCGACTTTGAAGACGACGATCGATCGCGTTTTAGAGCAAAATTATCAGGCAGAATGTGAGGCGATCGCCGATTCTGGGGTTGAACAAGTTTCCGTAAGTTCACCATCCACTCTGTATTATCGTACCAGCCAAACTCCGGATCAACGACGCAGATCGCGCCATCAGGAACTGTGGCAAAAGTATGGAATTCCCGTTACCCCTGAGTTAGTCAGTTTAGACGATCGCGGCTGGTACGAGCAATTACAGTATCATTATTTTCTCACCGTCGGCCGTCCCTATTTAGCCGATCGCGACACTGCCATGGCGCGGGAACTCCTCTCAAAGAGATCTGGCGGTCTCTTTTTGCCCGACTTTAATCACTCTCAATTGGGGTCAAAGATTGGCACAATGGAGCTTTTAGGCATTCCCGGCTTAATTGCTGATTCAGAGCGAGTATTTATGAATACCGATGTGGATTTACAGCAGTTACAGGACATTGCCTTGTCTAACCGCGAGGAAGTGCGATCGCTCTTTGGTATCGGACTGGCTAAAAATGCCTCTGGAATTATGATCGTGCGCCGGTTTATTAACCTTTTGGGTTATCGTTTAGAGCATCAACGCACCACCAGCATTAAGGGTTCGGGGAAACGCCTACGGATCTATGGCTTAGTTTGTCCGGATGATCCTAGAGAACAGGTGTTTGAGCAATGGTTACAGCGCGATCGAGCGGACGAGAAAACCTATCCTCCCATTCCTTTAACGGTTCCTGAGATCGCGACGGTGGAGCAGTCGGAGGGCGATCGCTATCAACAACTAAGTCTCTTTGGCAATACCTTCGCCATTTTCCCGTAGGTTGGGTTGAACGAAGTGAAACCCAACGTATTTGTTGGGTTTTCGGCTGTCGCCGACATGCACGTTCCTCAACCCAACCTACGAATCAAGGCATTTTTGGTTTTGGCGAAGGTATTG
>NZ_JAQOSP010000041.1 GCF_030068475.1 Roseofilum acuticapitatum BLCC-M154
TTTTCCATTGGATAATCATCTCCTGCTTGATATCAAATATTATTAAATTCAAGTCATACCTGCTGATTGATTTTTGAATAAAAGGATCAACAAAAAAATCTTCGTAAGTATCAGACGAAATCGCAAGATAGAGTTGGCGATCGCTTTCTATCTCTTCTAAGGCTAGACGATAGTTAAGAAACTGACCAAGGGCCAAATGAAACTCCGTCAAACTGGAAAGACCGACAAAGCTTTTGATTTCAACAGCAATTTTACATCCTTCTCGTTCTGCACCCAGAAGTTTTTCTGCTCCAATGTCCAGATACAATGCAATCTTCTCACTCACTCGAAGATAAAGCGGATCGTGAGTTATCTCCCAACCATCCTTTTCAAGGGCTATACGAACAATCTGGTGAAAAAGATCTCTAGCTGGCATCAGTGAGGATGAATTGTTTCATAGCTATTATATACTAAATACGAAAATCAATAATATTCATTACGGCGATTCTTAGACGAGAGCCAGAAACCGGGTTTTTTGGAAAAACCCGGTTTCTATTTTTTGGGGTGATTTCGGAGCAGAAGAAAAAGGCGCGGAGGATATCTTCCAAGTACAGACGCACACTACGCGACATAAATTGCCTCCTGTTCTACGGTAGAACGAATCAGAGGTTTGAGCATTACTCGACTCACCAAATCGACTCGCGTCCCTAAATGATCCTCTAGATAAAACTTGACATCCATATAGCGATCGAAGGTCACCAATCCGTCAAATTCTACTAAAATATCCACATCACTATCGGGTCTAGCTTCATCCCTAGCAACAGAGCCAAATATCGCCAGCGAAGTTATGCCAAACTCTTTTAAGGCTTGCTGGTGTTCTGCCAAAATCTCCAATACTTTGTCCCGTTGCATCATTTTTTAGCCTCACGTTTGGCTTTAGCTGCTTTAATTTTTGCTCGAATCTCTTCTTGACCCGGTTTCGGTGGCATGGCGGCAATTTTGGCAATCAGATCGCGATTTTTTTCTTCATAATATAGCCGCAGTTCTTCCGCTTCCTTCAAAACTTGCTGATATTCGGCTTCAACCAGAGCGCGATTTTCTTCAATATACGTTAAAGCGTCGTTGATTTGTTGTTCTGTTAGGTCAAATAATCCCCGGATAAACTTAGGGGGATATTGAGCGGTCACATAGTCCATAATATCGTAGATCGTAATCCGTGTTCCGGCGAGGGTTAGTCCTCGTTCTGTACGGATAATTCCGGTTTGTTCATTGGATGGGTTGGTCATGATTTTTCCCGAAAGTCTAGTTGCTGAAGGTCAATTTTATTTTAAACCAACAACTTAAGCTGTGGCAAATTCGGTGAACTGCCGTTTGCTAGGATGATGGAACCCTAAAACAATATCATTTTGAGGAATGCCCGCAGCGAGTAAATCATCGACAATACAGAAATTAGTTAAGTCTTGTTCCACCCAAACTTTGCTATCTTTAATTTTTAAATAGATAATGATATGCTGTACTAGCTTCTTATCCTTCCAGCCAAAGCGAAACCACAGATATTCATCTCTAATTTCATCTAAAGCTAGGCGATCGCTGACTTCACATTCAGGATTTTTCTGGACTTGATGAATCTTCATACCATAATATTCAGTCAAGATTCGTTTTATGATCCGGCGGTAATGTTCTAAGTCAGCCATTTGACCAGTTCCTCCTTCGCTGTATCTACTACCATTAACAAAACTCGATTATCTTTAATCACTGCTTGCACAGATTTTCTTTGAAAAAAATCTTCATAGACCAGATAATCAATTGCTAAATACAGGGTATATTCTGGTTCAGTACGTTGAATTAGATTTCGATATACAATGTATTGTCCCAATGCCCCATGAAAGTCATACATTAGGGATTTTCCCACAAAGCTTTTGACTTCAACAACTATTTTTTTGCCTTCTCGTTCTGCGGCAATTGGTTTTTCGGCTGCTAGATCCGCATAAAGTTCAGCATCTTCATATTTGATGAAGTAAGGATCGTCGGTAATCAGCCAACCATCTTTGATTAAGGCATTCTTGACCGCATCATGATAAATGTCTTTGGCAGGCATAGTGCAAGGGAGTTGGTAGTAATTTTATTGTACAGTACATATTTTAATGACTTTGGCACAACAAGTGAGGATATCTTCCAAGTACAGATGCACACTACGCGACATAAATTGCCTCCTGTTCTACTGTAGAACGAATCAGAGGTTTGAGCATTACTCGACTCACCAAATCGACTCGCGTCCCTAAATGATCTTCAAGATAAAACTTGACATCCATATAGCGATCGAAGGTCACCAATCCGTCAAATTCTACTAAAATATCCACATCACTATCGGGTCTAGCTTCATCCCTAGCAACAGAGCCAAATATGGCCAGCGAAGTTAGGCCAAACTCTTTTAAGGCTTGCTGGTGTTGTGCCAAAATTGTTCTTCTTGTTGCTCTTCTGGCGTTTCCTCTGGCATGGCTCAAACCGAGAATTTTACCCGTATTATAAGCCCTCTCCCTTTCATGTCCGCTTTGCGGAAAATCCCTCTCCCACGGGGAGAGGGACTTTTGCTCCCCATCCCCCCATCTCCCCATCTCCCTATCCCCCTATCCCCCCATCTCCCTATCCCCCACCCCTACTCAACAGGACGCGAGTTTCTTTCGCTGCCAATTCCATAGCTCTCTGGGGGGTTTCTCGACCGGTTAGAGCGGCACTCAGATACCGTTGCAGAATGTCTGAGGCTTGGGCATATTGGGGAATGGGAGGACGCAACACCGAGTTATCGAGAACGGGGAGCAAGCGGGGGAGATAATTCGATTCAGTGATTAATTGACTATCATAAAAGAGCGATCGCCGAGCGGGAACATATCCGGTTTGCTGAAAATATTGGCGCTGTACCTCTGGCTGGTTAAAATACTCGATCGCTTGCCAAGCTGCATCGGGATGTTGAGACGATTTAGCCATACCTAACCCCCAACCCCCTAAACACGCGCCACTCGTATTTCCTGGAGTATGCATCATCGGTTTAATGGCAAATTTGCCCGCCAAATCCGAATCCGAAGCCAGGGAATACACATAGGGCCAGTTGCGTAAAAAAGCCGCTTTTCCATTTTGAAATAGGCGGCGGGTTTCTTCTTCCGAATAGGTGGTTACCCCTGGAGGCGAAATCCCTTCTGCTAGAGTATCGCGCAAAAACTCAACTGCGGCGATCGCCTGAGCTTCATCTAATCCTACCGCTTGCATTTGCGGATCGATCCAAAATCCCCCATATCCAGCGAGAATTTCCACAAACATGGCCGACAACCCTTCATACTGCTTCCCCTGCCAAACATAGCCCCATTCCACTAAATTGCGCTCCTGTAGGGTTTTGGCAATAGTCATCAACTCAGCAAAAGTTTCTGGAGGAGCTGCCCCAATTTGCTCCAACAAATCCCGGCGATAATAGAGCATTCCCCCATCGGTTTGAAACGGGATGCGGTAGAGCTTCCCTTGATAGCGTCCCCCCTCAATATCCCCCTGCAAGTAAACATTTAACTCTTCTGGAGTCATGCGATCCGATAAATCCGCCAACCATCCCGCAGCCGCAAACTTTTGTACCCAGACAATATCCATATAGACCAAATCGTAGGGAGAATCCCCCAATAAAAAGGCCGAAGTATAGAGATCTTCGACTAAATTGGTATTATTGGGCCCCTTAACCACCTGTAACTGAATATTCGGGTGGGTTTGGTTAAACTGGGTTACTAGGGGTTGCCAGTGGGTGGCATCGATCGCCTGAATTAAGACTTTAACCGGTACTGGGGTTTGGGTAAAGGCAGGAGTCCCTAAGAACATGAACATAGCGCAGATCAAGGAGAATACTACCCCTAACCCATAAGCCCATAATCTGGAATCACTCAACCAACGCTTGACTCTAACTCTGATGTGACTCAGGTAAACCATCATCAACCCTCATAAAATGTCTTCTCTCCATTCCCCCATTCCCCCATTCCCGTCTCCAATTGACACTGAATCGCGATCGGGATGCTATCCTATTTTGGAAGTCTGTATCATTAAAAAAACTAAAAGGTCTATCCTTCCCTGAATCCGTTCATGTCCGCTTGCGGAAACTGTCCTCGTGACAGGAGGGAGAGGCAAGGAAACCGTTCAAACTCAACTAACTGCGATCGCTTATCGATGAGAACCCATGGTAGAAATCCTACAAGTCGGCAACCGAGTCATTCAGACAGACGAAATTTTAAACCTACTCACCCGCTATCAATTAATGCCCCATGTAGTCAGGGGATTAGTCATTGATGGGGCGATCGCCGATTACTCTTGCACCCCCGAAGAAATCGAAGCGGCTCTCAAATCCGTCCACGGTCAGCTCAAGTTTACCACCCCGGAAGACAAAACCGCTTGGCTGGAAAATCAGGGCATGAATGCCGAACAATTCCAAGAAATCACCATTCGTCCCCTGCTGATCGAAAAATTTAAACAGGCCAAATGGGGAAACAAAGTAGAATCCTACTTTCTCAGTCGCAAAACCCACCTCGATCAAGTCGTCTATTCCCTGATTCGCACCAAAGACCTGGGATTAGCCCAAGAAGTCTACTTTCGTATTCAAGAAGAAGAAGAAAGCTTTGCCGATCTCGCTCGCGAATACTCCCAAGGGCCGGAGAGCCATACAGGAGGCGTGTTAGGGCCGGTCTCCGTTGCTACTCCTCACCCGATCTTAGCCAAACTCCTCTCCATTTCTCAACCGGGTCAACTCTGGCCACCCCGTAATTTAGGAGAATGGTATGTTATTGTCCGATTGGAAAAGTTCATTCCTGCCAAATTTGATGATGCCATGAGACGACAACTCATTGATGAATTGTTTGAACTTTGGATGCGAGAAGAAGTCCAAAAACTAGGGCCCATTCGCTCCCTCTGGTCATCTGACAAACCAGAAACCTGATGCCACCCAATTTTTAATTTCTAATTTTTAATTTTTAATTGACATGACTCAAGCTGTCTCCCCTTCTCAAATCCAAGGATTTTTAGCGAAAATACCGCCCTTCGATCAGCTTAATCCCCATACCCTAGAGCAACTGACCTCTGGGTGTAAACTGCTGCGCTATGCGATCGGGCAACCGATTATCATTCGGGAAAAAGTGCCCGCCCAAGTTTCCATCCTTTATCAAGGTCAAGTGCGGATTTTAGGCTATGACCAACGGCGACAAACCACCGTGAGCTTAAAACGGGCTGAACCGGGGGAGGTGATGGGATGGGCGAGTTTGTTGCGCCAGAGTGGGTGTGAAACGGCCCTTGCTTCTACGGAAGTTATTTGTATCACTTTAGATGCCCAAGACTTTCTGCGCTTAATCGACCAGGAACCCCAATTTAGGGAGAGCCTAGGTCAACAAGTATCCCTGAGTGAGGTCTTTGAGCTGCTGAGTGTGGAACTGGGACGCAGAGCGGATGGCGCAGCCGACTTAAAAGAACTGACCTTTAAGGCGATCGCCAATACCACGGCCGTTAACCTGCCCTCTGGCAACCTGCAAGTCAGGGATTTGATTAATACCCTCAATCCCTCCCGCCTCTGGCTCGTCAGTAGTGGAACCGTAGGCGACTTTACCGCCGGCTCAAATGTCCCCCTGGATGACCTGGCCGAACAACCCAATCAAAGACTACCCATTAAAGGCAGATGGGGAGCCAGATTATTAGGGGTTGACCTCTTCCAAGAAACAGAAGACCCCATTGCCCCTCCCACGGGGCCCCAGACGGCTTCACCCGCTCCAGTCAAGCCCCCCCTGAAAAAAGCCCCCATTAGCACCCTATCCCCCAGGAAACAGCTAGAGGGAGAAGACAGTGGCCTCGATATCAGCCGCGCTCCGGAAAATATCCCAGAATTAGAACAGACCAGTGGCGATCGCATCAGCTATCCCTTTATACGCGGCAAAGGAGAAATCGATGCCCCCATGGCCTGCTTCAAAATGTTGAGCCAGTTTATGGGCTGCTCCTTCCGTCGGGATGTAATTCGCAAAATTCTGGAAAACCAACTGCGGAGCGTCGGCCAAATCTCTATAAACGCTTGTGGGGCGATCGCCGAAATGATGGGACTCCAAGCCCAAATGGTACAACTGCCCGCCGCCTCCATCAACCGCATCAAAGGCCCCGCCATGATTCCCTGGGGGCAAAGCTTTGCCATCCTCTACCGGATCAGCGAGCGGGAAATCGTCATGGCAGTGCCCGAAAAAGGCATCGCTCGCAGACGAGTCGCCGACTTCGCCGAAGAATGGGGCGTAGTCCAAGGACAAGTCTTGCTACTCCAGTCTCCCCCAGAGCGACAACGGGAAAAATTTGGTCTCAATTGGTTTGTTCCCGCCCTAATTAAATATCGGGGCATCCTAATCCAAGTCTTCATCGCCTCCTTCTTCGTGCAGCTCTTTGGCTTGGCTAACCCCCTGATCACCCAGGTGATTATCGATAAAGTTCTGGTACAACGGAGCATTGACACCCTAGATATTTTGGGACTCTTCCTCCTAGGGGTAGCCATCTTTGAAGCCATCCTCACCCTCTTAAGAACCTATCTGTTTGTCGATACCACCAACCGCATTGACCTAGGACTTGGCTCAGAAGTCATTGCCCACCTGCTCAGGTTGCCCCTAGAATACTTCGATCGCCGACGAGTCGGGGAACTGGCAGGTCGGATTAACGAGTTAGAAAACATCCGCCAATTTCTCACCGGAACCGCCCTCACCGTCGTCCTCGATGCCGTCTTCTCCGTCGTCTACATCGCAGTAATGTTCGTCTATAGCTGGCAACTGTCCCTCGTTGCCCTAGCGACAGTTCCCCTGTTTGCCCTAGTCACCATTGTGGCTTCCCCCATTGTCCGCCGCCAACTGCGCCATAAAGCCGAACGCTACGCCGACGTGCAATCCTATCTGGTGGAAGTGCTATCGGGGATTCAAACCGTTAAAGCCCAAAATATTGAGCTAAAATCCCGTTGGCAATGGCAAGAACGCTACGCCAAATACATTAAATCCGGCTTTCGCTCCGTTCTCACCTTCAGTACCGCCGGTTCCATTAGTGGATTCCTGAATAAACTCTCTGGACTATTGATTCTCTGGTTTGGGGCGCAAATGGTACTCACCACAGCCGCCACCGATAACCCCTTTACCCTGGGACAGTTAATCGCCTTTCGGATTATTGCCGGGTATACAACTTCGCCCCTCTTGCGCCTGATTCAACTGTGGCAAAGCTTCCAGGAGACTGGGCTATCCATTGAACGACTCTCCGATGTCTTAGATGCCGAACCCGAAGCTGATGAAGCCAACCGCTCCAATATTTCCATGCCTCCCATCCATGGCCATGTGAAGTATGAGGATGTGTCATTCCGGTTTGCTAGTGCCAATACCTGGCAATTGATGAATGTAAATCTAGAGTTTCCCCAGGGTAGGTTTGTGGGCATTGTCGGCCAAAGTGGTTCCGGTAAATCCACTTTGATGAAACTGCTGCAACGGTTGTATGAACCGGGTTCAGGCCGTATCTTGGTAGACCAGTTAGATGTGAGTAAGGTGGAGTTGTATTCCTTGCGTCGCCAAATTGGGGTGGTTCTGCAAGATACCCTGTTGTTTAATGGTTCGGTGCAAGAGAATATTGCTCTAGCGAATCCTGATGCTACGGAGCAGGAGATTATCGAAGCGGCGAAGGTGGCTGTAGCTCACGAGTTTATTATGTCCCTACCCCAAGGCTATAACACGGTGGTGGGCGAGCGGGGGGCGAATTTATCCGGGGGACAACGACAACGGATCGCGATCGCCCGTACCGTCTTGCAAAGACCTCGCTTACTGATCCTGGATGAAGCCACTTCTGCTCTAGACTATGACAGTGAGCGGCAAGTGTGCCAAAATCTAGCCCAAACCTTCAAAGGAGAAACCGTTTTCTTTATTACTCACCGCTTAACTACGGTGCGGAATGCGGATGTGATTATTATGATGGATCAAGGTTCCGTTGTAGAACAGGGAACCCATGAGGAACTGATGGCTCTTAAAGGGCGGTATTACTGTCTATTTGAGCAACAGGACTCTCAGTTGTAGATCAATTAAAAATTAAAAATTAAAAATTAAAAATTGATTCTACTGTACCCATACCCATTACTCATTACTCAAATGAAAGCACAAGCCAGATACACAGAAACTTATGTCGAACAGCCCATATTGCTAGAGCGGCCGGTGATTTGGTCTCAAGTCCTGGTTTGGCTGATTCTGTTGATTACGTCGTCGGGAATTGCTTGGGCGGCGATCGCCAAAATAGAACAGTCCGTTCCCGCTCAAGGGCAACTGGAACCCCAAGGATCGGTCAATGAAGTGAAATCTCCCACCAGTGGCATGGTGCGGGAAATCTTGATTAAAGATGGGGATGTGGTACAACAGGGTGAACTGTTAATTACGTTTGACCCCACGGCTCCCCAAGCGGATATTGAATCCCTGACTAAGCAACAAATTACTCTGAAAGAAGAAATACAAATTTACGATCGCATCCTCTCTGGGGGAGATATCCAAAGCGGCCCTCCAGAACTGGCTTCCTTAGCCCGTTTGCGCCAAACCCTATTGGCAGAAAATCAATACTTTAATGCCCAACTCGATGGCTATAACCCCAATCAATCGGTTGATGGCGATGTTCGCATCACCCAAGACCGCTTGCTGACAGCTTCCCGCGCTGAATACCAATCTAGGGTAGAAGCAGCACGGCTGAAAATTGCCGAGTTGGAGAAACAGATCAATCTGATCCAACGCCAAGCCATGGCGATCGCCCCTCGCATAGAGAAGACCAAAGAAACCTTAACCATTAACGAGAACACCTTAGACCGCATTCGCCCTGTAGTCGAAGAAGGGGCCCTCTCTCAACTCCAGTACGATCGCCAAGAACAGGAAGTGCTGCGCTATCAGGACGAGTTGCTGGCTAGGGAAGGGGAACTTGAACAACTCCAGCTAGAGGAACAACGGCTGCGGGTGGAACAAGCTCAGTCCCAGGAAGCTTTGTCTAATGCGATCGCCATTTCTGCCAAAGATATCTTAACGAGAGTGGCTGATAACCAACGCCGGATTGCCGAGATCGATTCCCAACTGGCTCGCGCCAAAATTGAAACCAACAAGCGGTTAGCCGAAGTCGAAGGGGAGCTGATCAAAGCTCAACAAGCCCTAGGTTATCAAGAATTGCGAGCGCCCGTTAGCGGAGTAGTCTTTGATTTACAAGCGGGTACGGGATACGTCGCCCAAGCCACAGAGCGCCTCTTATCAATTGTGCCGAATGAGGCCTTAGTTGCCGAGGTTTATATCCAAAACAAGGATATTGGTTTTGTCGATGAAGGAATGCAAGTTGAGTTAGATGTCTCCTCTTTCCCTTCTTCTGAATTTGGCACAATTAAAGGAACCCTGACCTGGATCGGTTCGGATGCTCTAGAACCTACCCAAGTGCGACCGTTCTACGCATTCCCGGCCAAAATTGAGTTAGACAAACAGTATTTCACAATTAATGATAAGCAACTGGATCTGCAAGCGGGGATGGATATTAGTGCCAGTATTAAAGTTAGGAAACGGACGGTTTTAAGTCTCTTGACCGATAAGTTTGACACCAAGATTCGTAGCTTGGAAACCGTTCGTTAGTTTCTATTCCCTGTTCCCTATTCCCTGTTCTCTATGCAATATATTCCTACAAAAATTCCTGATGTTCTGATCCTAGAACCCAAGGTTTTTGGAGACGATCGCGGCTTCTTCTTTGAAAGCTATAATCACCAACGCTTTGCCGAACTGACTGGCCAATCTGTGGAGTTTGTCCAAGATAATCATTCCCGCTCCGTCAAAGGAGTGCTAAGGGGTCTGCATTACCAAATTGAGCAGGCCCAGGGTAAGCTCGTCCGTGCTGCGGTGGGAGAAATCTTAGATGTAGCTGTGGATATCCGCAAAAATAGCCCCCATTTTGGCCAGTGGGTCAGTTGTCTGTTAACTGCCCAAAATCACCGCCAGTTGTGGATTCCGCCGGGATTTGCCCACGGATTTGTGGTGCTGTCGGAGATAGCAGAAGTGCTGTATAAAGCCAGTGATTATTATGCACCCCAGCACGAGCGATCGATTTTGTGGAACGATCCTGATATTGCCATCGATTGGCAAATTGATGGGTTAGAACCTACCTTATCAGCCAAAGATAAAGCCGGTAAACTCTTGTCAGATGCTGAGGTGTATTCATGACCCGAATTTTGGTAACTGGGGCCCAAGGGCAGTTGGGCCAAGAGCTAGTCACCCTGTTGAAACCCTTGGGAGAGGTGACGGGGATCGATCGCCAGGAACTGGATTTAACTGAGTTTGACAAGGTGGCAGCCTTTTGGCAAGACTTACAACCGGATATTGTAGTGCATGGAGCGGCCTATACCGCAGTGGATAAGGCTGAAGAAGATGCGGATCTGGCTATGCAGGTGAATGGGGAAGCACCGGGACAATTAGCCCGTTTAGCAGCCGCTTCTGGCGCGAAGTTAATCCATATTTCTACGGATTATGTATTTGATGGGGGTAAAAATCAGCCCTATCTGGAAACGGATAAAACCAATCCTCTGAGTTCTTATGGGCGATCGAAGTTGCGGGGGGAAGAGCTTGTACAAGAGAGTGGCGCAATGTTTGCCATCCTCAGAACCGCTTGGGTGTATGGGAATGGAATTACCGGTAATTTTGTCAAAACCATGTTCCGCCTCGGTCAAGAGCGGGAAGAGTTGCGTGTAGTCTACGATCAGGTGGGTTCCCCGACTTGGACGGTGGATTTAGCGGGGGCGATCGCCCAATTGATTCCCAAGCTGAACGCGGAAACTGTGGGTATCTATCATTACACAAATGCGGGGGTGACCAGTTGGTACGATTTTGCGATCGCCATTTTTGAAGAAGCAAGCAAGTTAGGCATTCCCCTAAAAATTAAACGAGTGCTTCCCATTACCACCGACCAATATCCCACCCCCGCCAAACGTCCCGCTTACTCCGTTCTTTCAGGTCAAAAACTCGCTGATCTCCTGGGAAACCCTGCCCCCCACTGGCGCGAAAGTTTGCAGAAAATGTTAGCCGAATATGCCGAAAACTTAGTGTATTAGGGGTAATTTTTATGAGTCAATATTTTAAAACATCTGCTTTTCAAAAAGTGATTGAGGAGATAGAAACCTTCTCTTTGGAAGATCAAGAAATTCTCCTCGATATCCTCAATAAGCGTTTAGCAGAACAAAAGCGATCGCAATTACTCAAAGATGTTGCTGAAGCAAGATTAGAATATAGAATGGGAAATTTTCAATTGGGAACGGTAGATGAATTTTTAGCAGCATTGGACGAAGAGGAATGAAGATTGCTTGGAGTCCTAAATCTCTACGTTCATTTAAACGTTTAACACGCAAAAATCCTGATCTACGCTCTTTAATTGAAGTAACCATAAGACAGCTCATTGAAGATCCTTTTCATCCCAGTTTACGAACTCATAAGCTCAAAGGAGATTTTTCAGGATGTTGGTCATGTTCAATTGATTATAGCTATCGGATCATTTTTGAGTTTGTACCAGATCAAGAAGAGGAGGAAGAGGAAGAAGAAGTTATTTTATTGCTCAATTTGGGCACTCACGATCAAGTTTATTGAAAATTAAATTCTGTCCTCTATAACAGAGAAAGCTGTTGTAATTAAATCATGAAAGCACTTATTTTATCTGGTGGTAAAGGCACTCGCCTACGCCCCATTACTTATACCGGAGCCAAACAATTGGTTCCTGTCGCCAATCAACCGATTTTATGGTACGGCATTCAAGGAATTGTCGCTGCCGGAATTACCGATATTGGCATTATTATTAGTCCCGAAACTGGGGAAGAAGTTAAAGCCACCACTGGGGATGGGGAAAGGTTTGGGGCGAAAATTACCTATATTTTGCAAGATCAACCCGCCGGTTTAGCCCATGCTGTAAAAGTGGCGCAGCCGTTCCTAGGAAACGACCCATTCATTATGTATTTGGGCGATAACATCATTCAAAGTGACTTAACCCCATTTTTGACCCAATTTAAGGAAAATAGCCTAGATGGGCTGATTTTGCTGCGTCCGGTGTCTAATCCCAGTGCCTTTGGAGTTGCTGAAGTTGATACTCAGGGAAGGGTCTTAAAATTGGTAGAAAAACCGAAAAACCCGCCCTCAAATCTAGCGCTGGTGGGGATTTACTTCTTTTCGACTGCCATTCATGAAGCCATTTCTAGTATTCAACCGTCACCACGGGGTGAGCTCGAAATCACCGATGCAATTCAAGTCTTAATCGATCGCCAAACTCAGGTCGAAGCGCGTCAAATCGAAGGATGGTGGCTAGACACCGGGAAAAAAGATGACCTGTTAGAAGCCAATCGCATCATTCTCGATACCCGCTTAGAATCAGAACAGCAAGGAACCATTGACTCCCAAAGTCAAGTGATTGGTCGGGTAAGCATCGGTGCGGGCACAAAAGTGATTAATAGCACAATTCGCGGCCCCGTTGCCATTGGCGAAAATTGTCATATTGAAAACACATTTATCGGCCCCTATAGTAGTATTGCCAGTGGCACAACCTTAAGGGAAGTTGATATTGAACACAGCGTGATTTTAGGAGAAGCTACCCTAGAAAACATTCAACAACGGATTGTTGATAGTGTGGTGGGTAGACGCGCTCGCTTAAATGTTGCGCCCCGTCGTCCCACAGCTCTCAGATTTATGATTGGCGATGATTGTCAGATTGAATTGGTTTAAGGGGCACACATCGCCTTTGTGTCATATGAAGGACTCACCGCCGAGTCAATCTAAATCACGTCAGTTTTGCAGAAACTTTTGCAGAAAATTGCATAATTCTATAAAACTACCCTGATAATTATGTAAGGTTTCAATAACACAGTAAGGATCAGGGAGATAAATAGACCATGAAATCGCGCAAAGATACTGTTGAATTATTTTCAACATTTCTTCAAATCGATGACCAATATGACCGAATTGGGCCGGGGTGGCACAAATCACCCCGTTTGGCCAAGTCCATGACTCAGAAGGTGGAGAAAGAGCCAGGAATGCACAAAGAATATTGGGCCCAATACTGGCTCAGAGCATCAATGGTAGAAGCTCCAGTTAATCGGCTGGCACGAGAACATCTGGCTGCCTATTTAGAAGAGACCTGTTGTCGGACAGCATGGAAAGTTTCCCAGCAGTATTCAGAGCGAAAAGTGGATGTTTTCCAGATGGCTAGAATGGTGGTACTAAATCCAGTTAAGCTGTTCAAAAGTTATGATTATAAAAGTAGTGGCGTGAAAACTTACGCTCAGTTTCCCCTGGAAAGTGCTGTTCGCGAACAACTACGGTGTAACGGTATGGAATTAGACAAATATAGTTGGCCGGCACTGCTACGAAGGATCACAAAAAAGAAGCTCAAAGAGGCTTTGTCTAAAGCTGATGTTAAAGAGCCTACTTTTTCTCGTTGTTTGCAAGCTTGGCAATGTTTTCGGGAGCAATATGTACCTAGGAAAGCTGATGGGCGTAAACAATTGCAACCCCCGGATCGGCAAGAATTAGACCAGATAGCCTCTCACTATCATCAACGCTATCCTTCTGAGGACTTTACCCCCGATGGTGCAATGATTCAAACCTTACTCGATCTAGCAGTTCAAGCGATTCGAGAGAGTTTTAATACCAAGATTGTAGCGCTAGAAGATAGTGTGTTTGAACCCGCTAGTGTTTCTGAGCCATCCCTAGAAGAGGTAGAAGAGGCAGAAGAAGAAACGGAGCGTTTTAGACAAATTGGTGCAGTTCTTTCTCGAAAGTTTGATGAATTTGTAGTAGCCGATCGGAGGTTGCTTAAGCTCTGGTATGGCTTGGGGATGACTCAATCAGATTTAGCGCTTATTTTTAGCTTTGAACAACAGTATCAAGTGTCTCGTAAAAAAGACAAATTGAAAAAAGTTTTGCTGAAATCTTTAGCTCAATGGAGTCAGGAAACTCTGAAGGTTACGATTACGTCTAACCAACTGAGCGAGACAGCTAATATTTTGGATATTTGGCTGGAAAAAATCGGTTGCTTTGACTTTTGCGCTCGCCTAAAGCAATCCCTGATGAATCAAGGCAATTTTGATGAGCTTAAAATCTTGAAGTTACACTTTGGTAAAGGATTGAAGCTTGAGGAGGTTGCCCAGGAAATGGGACGGGGACAAGGGGAGATTGAGCAGGTGATCGCCGAAATCAAGTCGAGGCTAGAGCAAGAATTATACACTCTAATTGCAACCGAGTTTCAGCTTTCTTTACAAGGGTGCAAATCAGACCACAAAGCGATCGCTAATTTTGTCCAGATGTGTCTGTATAAATTGCCTTATGGCTCCCTTTAAATAATCAACAGGAGGAATGAGACCATGTTAACGATGAATGAATCACTGATGCTCAATTCTAACCAGGTTTTGCTGGAAATTTCACCACAGGACAGGGAAACGGCTTGGCCGCCCGATAATCAATTTGCGACAGAAAAGGGACAATGGAATGCCTATTTGAACCGCCTCTGTCTCCAGGCGGTTTTGTCTTGGATGGCAGAAGAATCGGGGATTGAACCGCAAATTTACCCCAGTGCAAGGAATGCGGAAAAATTGTGGGAAGGGATTAATGGAACGGCGATCGCCCTGGAAGAGACTCGCATCGTCATGATTCCCAGTGAAGCCATCGATACTGAGGAATTTATTGTCCCTCAAGAATGGGTAGATATTCCAGATTGGAAAGCCAATTATTATCTGGCAGTCCAAGTGTTTCCCGATGATGGCTATGTGCGAATTTGGGGATATGCCACCCATCAACACTTGAAAACATTAGCCGTCTATGATGCAGGCGATCGCACCTACAGTCTAGATGGAGTGGATGTCATTCAAGACCTGAATGTGATGTGGGTGGCGAGGGAACTGTGTCCGAATGAACAAGTAGAAGTTGCAGCTTTACCGATTTTATCTGCCCAGGACGCTGAACAGTTGTTAGCGCAACTGAGTTCGCAAGCCATTCATTACCGCCGATTTGGGCTTCCTTTTCCCCAGTGGGCTGCGTTGTTGACTCAAGGAGCTTGGAGAGAGCAGGTATGGGAAACGACTACTACTCTAGAGAGAGTAGAGGCGATCGCCACTGATTCATATCCGCTTGCGGAAACCCTAACCAATTTATCCAATTGGTTGGAAAACCAGATTGAAACTCAGTGGCAAACCCTGGAGCAATTTATGGCATACTCAACGGGTAATTTAAGTTTGGCCTTTCGCAATCTAGACATGACCGTAAATCCAGAAGAACGTATTCCCATTCTGATTAACCGGATACAAACTAGTGCGGATGAAGGTCAAGTGAAAATTGCGGCCGAAGAGTTAGGCACAATGGGTCAAGGTCATCCGCAAATTATTCCCGTTCTGGTCAATTTAATTCAAACGACCGAAGATGAAGAAACCCGTTGGGCCGCAGCCGAAAGTTTATGGACAATTTCCCCAGACCATCCCGGATCGGGCGTTCGTAGAATTGCTGATTTAGGAATGCAATTTGGCAATTATCCCCTAGCTTTAATGGTGGCGATTTTACCTAAAAGAGAAGATAATCGGGCGATTCTCCTGCGATTAAATCCGATGGGGAACCAGATGTATCTCCCTCCTGGAGTCGAGTTAACGGTGCTGGATGACGAAGGGGAGACGTTCTTGGAAACCGAAAGCCGAGAGCGTGATAATTATATTCAGCTTAAATTAGGCGGCGATCGCGGCGAACGTTTTAGCGTTAGAGTCGCCCTTGGTGAGACGGCAATCACAGAGGGATTCGTAATCTAAAAAGATTCCGATCGGACGGACTGCATAAATTGCTGGAGTCATCCCGATAAGTAGATGTAGAGAAAAATTTAGGAGTCACTCCGATGTCTGCTTCTGAAACTGTGATGCACCAAATGTTTGCGAATCTGGTTGCCGAATATCATCCCTTTGCCAACTACCTCGGTTATCAAGAAGGCGAAAATGGCTTTATTATCATCTATGATGGCGGCAATGGCCGGCAAGCGATGGTGGTTGATACCCATGGCAATATTGTCCAAGATACGACCTTGGGAACCACCCGCACACTGGGATTACTGGCCCTAGGGGCTTGGTTATTGGGCGATCGCTAATCCTGAGCTGTATTCACATTCTGAAACATTCGCTGACAAGAAAAGTTACATTCTTGTCAGCGAATTTAGTGTATACTCCGTGACGAGGAAGATAGCGGCTAGATCAATTAAAAATTAAAAATGGGTAAGGTCGAAGATTGTTGACCCGATAGGATACTACATTCAGGCCAAGTTTATGACTCAATTAGTCATTCTCAAACTAGGGAGCGGTAGTTTCGCCCAAGGTTTTCCGGTCACGCTCCAGATTGGTAAAGACGGTTCGATTCCGTCAGTTGAAGTGAGGGGGACATTGCCTCCGGCTCCGAAATTGGGCGATCGCTATACGCAATGGCAAGTTGCCTATCGCGGTTTAGGGCTATCAGCGCGACTAGAGAAACCGAAGAAACAAAAGACTCAAGTCTCGCGATCGGGGCTATGTACGGAAGCCGCCCAGCAGCTTAAAGATCACCTCAATCAATGGCTCAACTCGGAAGAGTTTCGCCCCATCAAAGAAGCACTGCTGAAAAAATTACAATCCTCAGAAGTCATTCGCTTCATCATTCAAACCCAAGAGCTGCAACATCAGCAACTACCTTGGCACTTTTGGACACTTTTAGTAGAAGACTACACCAAAGCCGAAATTGCCCTCAGTTCCCCCGAATATCAGGACGTGGAGCGGATCGAACGTCCGGGAGAGCCGCTCAAAATTTTGGCAATTTTGGGCAATAGTGAAGGCATTGATGTTCAAGCCGATCGCGAATTGCTCCAACAACTTCCAGGTGCAGAAGTAACCTTTCTCGTGGAGCCAAAGCGCAAAGAACTCACCGATACCTTATGGGCGAAAGGATGGGATATTCTCTGTTTTTCTGGCCATAGCTCAACGGAGGGCGAGACGGGAAAACTAGCGATTAATCAGACGGATAGTTTAACCGTTGCCGAACTCAAAAATGCCCTCAAAACCTCTATTGCCCAAGGATTGCGCTTGGCCATTTTCAACTCTTGTGATGGCTTGGGATTAGCTCGAAATCTAGCAGATTTGCATATTCCCCAAGTCATCGTCATGCGCGAACCCGTGCCCGATGTGGTGGCTCAGGAATTTCTCAAATATTTCCTCAAAGCCTTTGCCAGAGGTCAATCCCTGTACTTATCCGTCAGAGAAGCCAGGGAGAGATTACAAGGCATTGAAGATCAATTTCCTTGCGCCACTTGGTTACCCGTCATCTATCAAAACCCGGCAACTCTTCCTCCCACTTGGGAAGACTTGGGGGGAATTTGTGCCGATATTGGCTCGGAAAAAATCCTCGCTTGTCCCTATCGGGGATTATCCGCTTTTCGGGAAGAAGATGCGCCCTATTTCTTTGGTCGAGAAACCTTTACCGAACAGTTAATTCAGGCAGTTCACGAGAAGCCCTTCGTGGCCGTCATTGGGGCATCCGGTAGCGGTAAATCTTCTGTGGTGTTTGCCGGTTTAATTCCTCAATGGCGCTCAGATAATCATATCATTCTCAGCATCCGTCCTGGAGACCAGCCCTTTGTCAGCCTTGCAACCGCTCTCATCCCCCACCTAGACCCCCAACTAAGCGAAACTGACCAACTCATTGAAGCCAAAAAATTAGCCAGCGCCTTATCTTCTCAAGCCATATCACTGCGAGAAGTGATTGAACGGATTTTATCAAGATCTACTCATACAACGGGGATCTTGTTAGTGATTGACCAATTTGAAGAACTGTATACTTTAGGTAAGAATCTTCAAGAGCGACAGCAGTGGTTAGAGAGTTGGTTAAGCGCCATCAAAGTCATTGCTCAACTGAAAGTGGTCATCACTTTACGCGCCGACTTTTTCACCCAAGCCATCGACGACCGACCCTTAACCGATGCTCTGCAAAATGCCGATGTCAAACTCGGCCCCATGAACCGGGAGGAGTTGGAGCGAACCATTACCCAACCCGCAGCTAAGGCGGGAATGTTGATTGAGCCAGGGTTAACGGATCGCATTTTGGAGGCCGTGCAGGCAGAACCGGGAAATCTACCCCTGCTCGAATTTGCCCTCACTTTACTCTGGGAACACCCCCGAAATGGCCGTTTGAATCATGCGGCTTATAAGGAGATTGGCGGCGTAGAATTGGCTTTAACTCGCTATGCTCAGGAGGTTTACGACCGACTTGATGGGACTGAGCAAGAAATTGCCAAACGGATTTTTCTGGAGTTAACCCAGTTGGGAGAAGGATCGCAAGAAACGCGCCGCCAGGTCTCGAAGCAAGAGTTACAGCGAATTGCCCCCTTTCCTTCTGTGTCGGGTACAGAAGAGCTAGTGGAGTCGGTGATTCAGAAATTAGCGGCGGCTAAGTTGGTGGTGACTAGCGAAACCTCGGTGGATATTGTCCATGAAGCTCTAATTCGCCACTGGCCGCTGTTGCGGGAGTGGTTGGAGGAAAACCGAGAGCAACTGCTGCGTCAGCGAGCCATTGAGGGAGCTGCGAAAGAGTGGCAAAAGCAGGGAGAACCGGAGGAGTTAAGTTATCTGCTCCAGGGGGTGAAGTTAGCGGACGCGGAGAGTCTGCTGGACTCGGAGGGGATTGCCCTGTCGAGTTTAGCTAGGGATTATATTATCATCAGCCAGGCTGTGCGCGATCGCCTCCTGCAAGAAGAAGAAGACAGACGCGAGCGGGAGTTACAGCAGGAGCGCAAAGCCAGAATTGCCGCCCAGAGAACGACCCTCGCGGCAGTTGCATCGTTTTTTATTATACTGGTGGCTGGGGGATTTTCCTGGTGGCAGCGACAGCAGTCCCTTCGCATTCTTCAGGATGTTTCGGCGGGTATCGAGGTGGGGACACCGCAACTGTTATCGCTGTTGCCGGATTTTTTCAAGATTGCCAACCAACAGAAGCGTAGGGGAGAGATTGACCGCGCTCTGGCCTATTACCGCACAACTTTAACCGAGTCCAAGCAGTTACTCCAGCCTGCCGAAAATGAAGCGATTCAACTCAGTGCTGCCGAGCAAGAGCAGTTAGAAAACCTGGTTCTGGACACTGAACAAGCCTTAGTCGAGACGATTGAAACCCATCGCCTACCGGAACTGGAGGCACAACTGAGTCAGGGGGAAATCGGCCAATTGCTCGATGAGACTTCTTTACTCGATTATGAGGAGCAATATACGGAGGGAGCGCTAAAAACCACTTACGCTATCCTCCTGCGGGAATGGGGAACTAAAGCGGATTTGAATGACAATGGGGAGCTGCAAACTCCAGAAGAAGCCGAGTATCTCCCTTGTGAGCTATTAAAGGCGATCGATGCTCTTTGGCGCAAGCATAGTGGCGATCGCTGCGGTTGGTTTGCTCAAGATTCTGCCTATCAATCTGCCGAATGTGAAGAGTTAGATGAATTAACCCTAACCCAGAAAATATTCCTCGTTCCTCCCTTTGATGCGGCCATTAATCGCCTGAATAGCTGTGATGTTACCCATGCTCCTGTCTCTCTCAACCCTTAATTCAACCCTCAAAGAACCATGATTAACCTACTCCATACCATCAGGAAAACGAAGAAAATTCTATTCGCTCTGGTGAGTCTTCTGACCTTAACCTTGATTCTGATAACCAGCCTTCCCAGTCACGGACTCATCCCCGATTTTGCCTACATCGTCAAATTCCAAGGCAGTCGCCTAACCCTAGGTGCAGGAAACAGCCGAAATCGACAACCCGTTCAATTACAAGACCGCCTCGAATCGAATCGTATTCTCTATGTTCCCGGCGATAATCAACATTGGGCAAACCTCGCATTTATCACCAATTCCCCTATAGATTCAACTGGATTAATGGTTACAGCCGGCCCCCATCGTAGTGCCACCCAATGGAGTTTTCCTTGTACAGCCAGAGGCCATTTTACGATTGGTTGGCAACGGGGAGGCGATAGGGGATGTGAACCCGGTATTCGAGTGCAATCAAGTGGTTCTGCAACCAGTCAATTATTGACACGAAAAGCGTTAACCGCTCAAAGCACAAATGAAGTTGTTGTTGTTCCCACTCCAGGAGAAAGTTTACTGCAAACTTCAGATAGTTCTACCGGAGTTGTGGTTGATGTTTTAATTGGAGACGTGCAAGTTCAGTCAGACAGATATCCCCAAGGCAGACTGATTAGAGCAGGACAAAGATATGCTTATCCAGAAGATACCGTAACTCCCATAGATTCCAATGCCATTCTCAATTCTCCAGAACTGCGAAACTTCCGCAATCCCAATAACTGGACATCACCGGATTTACCAGATAGAGCAGCCAGTAGTATTGTTTCCCAGTTAACTGAATTGGAAACAGCTTTGCGTCAATTACCACAGCAAACAGCGAGTCAATCTACACCAACTCAAGCAAGTAATCAACCTCAAACAACAACTCAATCGGCATTGGGGAATCAGTGGGCTCTAATGTACGATGTATTTGTTTCCAGCCAACTTACAAATGATTGCCATCAAGCGGGGGGTCTAGCAGCATTAACTTTAATTAACTCTTCTCTAACGGGCTACACGGGGTCGCTTTCAATACCCAATAAAACATGGACATTAAATGAACCGTCAATTCACTCAGATCAAATAAATGGCTCTATCAATGGAGACCAAGTACAATTAAGGTTTACAGACACCATGGATTATCCCTATTATTCTATTGATTATATACTCAATGGTTCAATTAATAACCAAGGTTTTTTTGAGGGAACTGGTAGAGTATCAGGGGGGGGGTGTGAGGGACGAACTTTCTATTTTAGATTAATGAAAAAAGAGCAAGTTGTAGAGTATCTACAGCGATCCTAAAATTTACTATGCTATAAACTAAAAGACTCAAAAAATAGTACGTCAACACTAATTTGAACTTAGCATGATGATCAATAGACTTTATATTCTACGCAGAGTTAAGCGATTACTCTTCGCTTTTGTCAGTCTCCTGACCTTAACCTTGATTCTCCTAACCAGTCTTCCCAGTCAAGGACTCATCCCTGATGCTGCCTACATCGTTAAATTCCAAGGCAGCCGTCTAACCCTAGGTGCAGGAACCAGCCGCAACCGCCAACCTGTCCAACTGCAAGACCGCCTCGAATCGAATCGTATTCTCTATATTCCCGGCGATAATCAACATTGGGCCAACCTCGCATTTGCAGTCGATTCTCCTAAAGATCATACCGGATTAGTTGTCAGAGCCGGCCCCCATCGTACTGCATCACAGTGGAGCTTTCCTTGTACTGCCAGAGGCCGTTTTACCATTGCTTGGCAACGAGGAAGAAATCGGGGATGTGAGGAAGGAATTCGAGTACAATCAAGTGGCTCTGCAACCAGTCAATTGTTAACACGAAAAGCCTTAACCGCTCAAGGCAGAAATGAAGTTGTTGTTATCCCCACTCCAGGAGAAAGCTTGATTCAAACTGCCGATAGTCCTACTGGAATTTTGGTTGATGTTTTAATTGGGGAAGTGAACGTTCAGTCAGACCGATATCCCCAAGGCAGACTGATTCGAGCAGGACAAAGATATGCTTATCCAGAAGATACCGTAACGCCCATAGATTCTAATGCGATTCTCAATTCTCCAGAACTGCGAGATTTTGTAAACCCTGATAACTGGTCACCAGACCTTTTCGATCGCTTTGCTAATGGTATTGTTGCACAGTTGACTGAATTGGAAACCGCCATCAGATCGAATCCTCCAACCCTGGCTTCACCCCCTCCAAGTCGTCAACCCAATACTCAACCTACAGCATCAACCACTGGAACTGATTTAAATGGTGATTGGCGATTTGATTTTGGTTGGTTTACTTATTCATCGCAGGAAGGATGTACATCTGTTTCTCCAGGAACGTATACCGGTCTCATGACTATTAGTCAAAATGGCAACCAACTGAGTATGTCACCTGATGGGCCAGTTCCAATGGATGATGGAACTTTATCAGGCAATCAATTTCAAGCTAGAGGAGGAACTCCCATGCGATGGGTAGGCACAGTCAGTAGTGATGGTAATGAAATTAGTGGAGATGGAATTTGTGATAGTTTTACTATGCCTTTTAAGTTGACACGCTTACCTGAAAATAATATTCCTGATGGGGCGATCGATATTTCAGGAAAATGGGTTTTAGTGATTTTAGGTGGGAGCAATATAAGAGCTGTAGATACCATCGTTCAAACAGGCAATGAATTCCAATTACTCTCAGGAATTTCGGGTCGTTCTATCAAAGGAGAAATTGAAAATAATGAAATCCTAATTTATTTTACCAATACTCCAGAGCGCGGAAGAATAAGTGCCGATCTCAACCGAATAGAATTTCCAGACCAAATTATGATCCGTTTGGGTTCACCAGGCTGTTCAGACTCCCAAAGTTGTCAAATATAGAATTAAAAATATGCCCTACAGCCAGTTCACCACCATCACCAAAGTCAAAGAAGCCTTCAGCCTCACCACAGTAGAAGGGGTGCGCTTTTTTCCAGACCTCCCACCCATTGAACCGAGTCAAACCCTTTCAGAAACCCTGAGCGAAACCCTTCCCCTAGCGGTAGCAACGGGTAGTGAAAAAGCCCGTTCCGAGTTAATCATTAGTCCCCTTTTAGTCGAAGTGCGCCGTATTCTTAAGCGTCAAATTAGTCTATTTTCTGGGGAAGAATTTAATGTTGATGAATCTTTAGGACTCAATGGGCGCTGTGACTTTCTGATTAGTCACTCTAGGGAACAATTGGCCATTGAAGCCCCAGCGATTCTGATTGTAGAAGCCAAACAAGCGGATCTGAAAACCGGAATTGGTCAATGTTTGGCGGAAATGGTCGCTGCCCAACAATTTAATCACAGTAAACAAAACCCTTTACCGACAATCTATGGTTCAGTAACCAATGGCTTCCAATGGCAGTTTTTAAAGCTGGCAGGTACTGAAGTAACAATTGATCTCAATCTTTATCCTCTGCCCCCCGTGGAGACGATTTTAGGGATGTTCATTTGGATGGTAAATGAAGGGAATTGATCTCAAATCCGTTACCCATTGTTAATTGTTAATTGACATTATGCCCTACAGCCAGTTCACCACTATTACTAAAGTGAAGGAAGCGTTCAGCCTAACCACAGTGGAAGGGGTGCGTTTTCTGCCGGACATTGAGCCAGTGTCCCCCAGTCCCATTTTACAGGGTCTGTTGGAAACCAATATTCCTTGGGCGATCTAGTTCAGTAAAGATCTGATTTTCCTCAGTCCGTTGCATAAAACCCTGGAGTCATCCCAACAAATTAATAGCAAGGGAAAAGCTACTCATTGACCTCTGTTGTAGCCAATACCTTGCTGCTGAAACAAGATTGTGCAACATTCTGAGGAAATCACCATGAAATTCGCCACCCAACTTCCCCAAGCTCTCGTTAAAGTTAGTTTAGCGGCTGCTGTTCTTTTACTCGCCAATGGCTGCTATCAACCAGAATCCCTTACTCCAGAAACCTCAGAACCAACTCCCTCCATAGAAACGCCTTCAGAAACCCCCAATCCAGAACCTGCGGCTTCTCCATCATCCATACCTTCTGAGGAGAACGTATCTATTGACGTGCAAACCCAAAACCCTCCAGTTATTCCCTCTGTTCCAGACTCTAATTCCACTCAACCCATTCCCAATTCTCCCTTACCTCCTTCAACTTATCGGCCTCCTCAGATAGATTCTAGCAGTCCACTCGATGGAATTTGGAAATTGCAATATAGCGTTCATGGAATCATTTATCAAAGTGTCTTAAAGATGGAAGGCAATCAAGGAAAAATGCTCACTCGTTTCTTTAATGTCAATGCGGGACAACCCGAAGAAGTCGAACAAACCTTAAAGATTGAACCTTCTGCTCACGGACTCCTATTACTCGGTTCTAACCCCGTTTATCCAGGGACAAATACTCCCTATCCGACGTACAGTGCTGATAATTTTCTGTTTACTGTCAATCCAGATGGTTCACGATTTGCCTATACTTGTGATACAGCTAATCGATGTTCTCCCGTAGAAATGGAGTATGTGGGAGCGAGTTTTTAATTGTAGTCGATTCGATTAAGATTGATACAATTATGATTGGTCTATTGTAGGGGCGGGTTTGAAACCCGCCCCTACAATGTTTCATTGTTAATCAAATTAACTTATTTATTAGATTAAATCCTTAAATAGTTGCTACTGTCTGTGTACTGTAGAGACATGGTGGGTTCGTGCGGGTTTAGAAAAATAGTTGTCAGTCTACAAGATTTGCGTATAACCCGCCCCTACAAATTTTATATAGGCCAGAGTCGGAGTGCATAAATCTAGATTTCTCTCCCAATAGATAAGCACAAGAACAAATCAAGTTGAGGGAAACACCATGAATCCTACTGGAGACAACAAAAACAAAATTGAAACTATCCATGCAGAACTGGAAGCCCAAAAGTTAACCCAAATGGTTAAACTCTCTGAGAAGAGTTTGTGGGCTACGATTGCTCTGGGTATTGTTTTTCCTATCGGAGGATATATTTATACTAGGCGCTGGCTGTCGGGTTTGGGATTTATGCTCGGAGGTATGGGTTTGGCGATCGCCGTTTACGCGGTCGAGCCAGACCAGTACAGAGCCGATCCCATGGCGTTCACATTATGCTCGCTTTACGGTGCGATCGTTTCCCCCCTCGATAATAGTCGTGCGATTTCCCGCGCTCGTGAACGAGTCAGCGATCTATCGGAGTAGATCTGGCTCAATCTGAATAGCCTATCCTACGGTAAACCCCCAGTTCTTAACCAACTGGGGGTTTTCTTTAACGCTACAAATTGCCAAAACAGCTTTTGGGTTGATCTGCATAATTTCTTGAACCTTTCCCTATAAGAGTACAGAAGCTAATCAAGCTTCAGGTTCAAATTCACTCTACTCGTTCATTCCAGGAGCAACGTTATGAATTCTTTTATCACCTCTTCTCTGCAATCTGTTTACCAAGCTACTACCAACTTTATGAAACCTAAAGCTACAGTTAAAACCGCGATCGCCCTCTTTTCTGGTCTGCTAGTTGCTGCTCCTACCGCCGCGTTTGCGAACCGCTATACGGATGTCGTCTACCAACAGTTAATGGATGCTGCTATTGGTTTGGGTATTTTAAGTAACTATCAAGTGGTTGATACTCCTTATGTAAATACCTTAGATGATAATCGCTCAGAAACGATCTCCGTCACCCTTTATTCTGGCCACTCCTATGCTCTACTGGGAGTGTGCGATCAAGATTGCCGAGATCTAGACCTGTATCTCTACGATGGCTATGGGAACTTAGTTGATTCTGATACCAGCAGAGATGATTATCCCATCGTTGAGGTGTCACCTAGCCGGAGCGGTCGTTTCTATGTTAAAACTTCGATGGCCAGTTGTTCAGCGTCTTACTGCTATTATGGCGTGGGTCTGTTTGGGAGATGATAAATAATACTAATTTTTTCTTGAAAAATAAGTATATTAACTGAATTAATCACTTCAGCAAAACTGAAGTGATTAATTGCTTTAGAGTCTAAAGAGCTATAACTTTAAATGAATGACTCCCGTGCCATGAATTCCACCCTGGGGATTAAGGGATCTTGAACTAACCCGACTCCCTGATATCCCCAACGATTTAAGAGAGCGCTTAATTGGGAACTTACTAAGGTTTCTACTGCAAATTTCTGGGTTAAATCGGGGGCGTGGGTGTTGAGATAACTGTAAGCTTCAAAGTCTTGTTGAAAGAGTAATATATATTGGTTATCTCCAAGATGAGCGGTGATGTATTGACCGTCATTTTTAGAGCGAATGAGATAATAGGTTTGAAAAGCCATAAATAGGTTTATTTGAGGTCTTCTAAGCGAATACGAGGGTCAGCGAACTTTAACATGAGGTCGGCAATTAGGTTGCCGATAATGAGCATGACTGCTCCCATCATCAGGCTGGCCATAATTAAGTATAAATCTTGGGATTGCACGGCACTGAGAATTAAGCGCCCTAAACCTGGCCAGTTAAAGAAAAATTCGGTAATAAAGGAGCCACTTAATAAGCTGGCAAACTCAAAACCTAACAGGGTGATTAGGGGGTTGATGGCGTTGCGGAGAGCATGAACATAAATAACCCGATTTTCGGGTAATCCTTTAGCGCGAGCGGTGCGAATATAATCTTGGCGCAAAACGTCTAGAAATTGTCCTCTGGTGAGGCGTTGGAGTCCGGCAAATCCGGTGATACTAAGAGCTAAGACGGGTAAAATCATGTGCCAACCAATATCCAGGATTTTGCCGGGTAACGTGAGGTCAGAAAAATAGATGCTGGTCATGTCTCCGACGGGTAAGAGGGGGGATACACTTTGGGCAAAAAAGAGGAGCGCTAGGGCAGTAATAAAGCTGGGAAATCCTTGGCCAATGTAGCTGAGAACTCGGAGACTTTGATCGAGTTTTGTGTTTTGTTTGAGAGCAGCAATAATACCTAATGGAAGGGCGATCGCCCAGTTAATCACTAGAGATATAATCGCTAACAGGAGGGTATTGGCCATCCGTTCCCACAGTAGCGAGGCTACGGAGCGCTGATAGACAAAACTCTGTCCAAAATCTCCGTATCTTAAAATACGCCACAGCCAGCGAAAATACTGTTCATAAGCAGGCTTATCTAAGCCAAATTGTTGGGAGAGTTGTTCCAGGGTTTCGGGGGAAATTTGGGGATTTTGCCGCAGGGTATCGATGTAGTTACCAGGGGCAAGTTGAATAATGGTAAAGCTTAGGGCAGAGGCTAATAACAGGGTGATTAATCCTTGTAAAACCCGCTTGCTAATGTAAAGGAAGACTTCGTTACTAAAGAGTCCCCGGAGATTGTAGGAGAGGGTAGAGTTCATGGATTGGAATGGGGGAGTGGGGGAATGGGGGAATGGGGAGACACGGCAATTACCTATTACCTATTACCCATTACTTATGACCCAATTAGTATTGGATGAGACTAATAATGGGGACATCGGGGAGGTTTTTGCGTCCTTCTAATGCTCCTAATTCAATGACGAAGACAAATCCGGCTAAGATGGCTCCGGCTTGTTCAATGAGTTCGGCGGTGGCTTTTGCGGTTCCCCCAGTAGCGATGAGGTCATCAACGACTACGACGCGATCGCCGTTTTTTAAGGCATCTTGATGCATTTCTAACTGATCCTGGCCATATTCGAGATCGTAACTCTGTTGGTAAACTGGGGCGGGCAGCTTTTTCGGTTTGCGTACTGGAATAAAGCCACAATTCAATTGATACGCCACTGGTGTACCAAAAATAAAGCCCCGTGACTCCATGCCCAAAATATAGTCCGGAGAGAGTTCTCCACAGCGTTGTGCCAAGAGATCGATGGTGGAGCGAAACCCTTGGGGGTGCTTCAACAGCGTAGTAATATCGCGAAACAAGATCCCCGGTTTCGGAAAATCGGGAATATCGCGAATGAGAGCCTGAATGTCTTGAATATCCATAATCCAATACTTTTGTGATGATCGAGTTATAGGAGTGTACGCTTCCAAATCCTAACCGATCGCCAGGCCAAATCTATAATAGAGAAGCACGCGATCGCCTCTAGGGGTTACTCTAGAACAAAGGGTGAGCGATCCGGTAATATGCACTTAGTATCCTAGACTAACTCCTAAACTATTTATTAGCGATCGTGTTCCCCTTGGATGGTCTAATTAACCTGGTTCATTCGTCATCAGAGATCCTGATAGTATGCCCTGGCAGTTGAACAGTTCAGCACAAGGGCAGTCGCTAACACGATTTGAATGTTTCTTGAGAACCCAATGCAAACCAACAGTCCACCCCTGAATACTACTCCCCTAATTCTGGAGAATTTGGTCGATCCGCCCCTCAATTCCTCAGAATGTCCCCGTCGTACTCGCTGGCATCTCGATTTAATTCTGCTGGCTCTCGAAGCCCTCGATTTAGGTGGCTCAGAAGCTATGCTCGCTGCGTCCCAAACCCTGCAACTCCAAGAAATCATTAAAAATCGTGTGACTCTATGGCGCTTACGCAGTTCTAACCCCTTTCGCCGTGCCCATATGCGCCGTTCTCTCAGTTTAGAAGAAGCCAAAGCATTAGTGGCGATCGCCGCTACTCTTGCCCGTAAACGCACCGTCCTCATCCGTCAACTGCTGGTTGCCTACGACCAACTCCAAGACAGAAATTTGTCTGTAGAACATCATTTTCGCCTTTCCGAATACCTCGATCGCTTCCGCGCTCATTTTCGCTCGCGTATGAACCTTAAACGCTCTGCCTTAGCCAAATATGAAGACGATCAAACCCTCAATGAACTGGGCATATCTTTGCTCAGTCAACTGCTGTTTTGCACCGGAACAAAAGGAATGCAACGACTATGGATGAGCTTATTTGATGGAGAAGTAGCATGAGTATCGAACGTCAATATCGTTTACCCAACTGCACCTTGACCCTCTGGGGATGGAGTGATGCGAACGAGGGAAGTTCCTTAGACTTCCAGTCCCTATCCATGCTCACCAATGCAGAATGTCAAATTGCCGGAGTCAAATTAACCGGGGGAAAAGAATTTTTTGAAAGCCTGGTTTGGGCAGTCAGCGCCTATGCTCAACAAGTCTTAAGTGGGGTTGCCTATCCCCAAGACCATCTCCCCGGCCCTAAATGGATACATTTAGAAAAACTCAGCGGCCACTACCATCGCCTGTGCCTAGTCCATCATAGCCCCGATCCTGCTGCCACTGCCGCGAACCCTACAGAAGTTAAATTAAGCGATGTGCAACTGTTTGACCTGGTAGAAGCAGTGGATCAATTTTTTGCCGATACCCAAACCCTACCGAGTCTCTCTTGGTCTCTGGCTCCCACCCCTAAACGCTATGTGCAATCCACTATTCCTGTGAGTCAACGGGCTGCTCCTGCGGCATTAGGGGTCGTGGGTTTGGCGGTGGCTGCTGGGGTGTTTCTGATGATGCCCGTGCCTACGGTTAACCGGCCCAATCAAGTGGAGGAAGTTAAACCCTCTAGTTCTTCTGAGTCCGGAGACTCGGATCTCCCGCCTTCCCCTTCCCCCAATACGGATGGGAATGAACAAGGGCGTAATGGAGAAGGGGCTTTAAATGTTTCTGATTCGAGTACGGTTAATCCTTTGAACACTGAGCGTTCATCACGACAACCGATTGAAGATATCGATCGCCTAGTAGAACAGCGATCCTCAATTAACGATCCCACAGAAATAGGGAGTTTAAACCGGAGATTACATGAAGATATTGACCGAGCTTGGCAAAGTCGCGAGGATTTAGAGAAGGATTTAACCTACCGGGTGGCCGTGGGAGAGGATGGCGCAATTTTGGGCTATCGAGGAACTGATGCAGCCATGAGTCCCCAAGATGATCAATTAACTCCGTTGTTAGAGTTAGCTTATATTCCGACGGCCGATGGGGGGACGGAAACGGAATCTATTGCCGAGTTTAAGGTGGTCTTTCGGAAAAAAGGGGTGGTTGAAGTTAGTCCTTGGAATGGTTTTCCCCCAGGTTCTCAAAGTTTAGGCCCGGAAATTACCGATCCGTTTTTGCTGGAAAATTTGAATGAGGAACTCTATGACCAAATCGATCGGGCCCGGATTCGGAAAGTGGATTTTCCCAGGGAACTGAATTATCGGGTGGCGGTGAAACGAGATGGGGAGATTGCTGATTATGAAGCGCTGAATCAAGCGGCGTTTGATTATTTGGATCGAACTCCTCTACCGAGTTTACTGCAAGTGACTGAAAATACTAACTCTGCTGGAGAGCAAGACAGTGCGAATGAACCTTTAGCTCAATTTAAGGTGGTGTTTACTGCGGAGGGGATTTTACAGGTGAGTCCTTGGCGGGGATATTATGGGGTTAATTGAGTTTTTTTGCTGTTTTGAATCTGGGGTAGGCTGGATAAAGCCCGTTGTAAATGGTCTAGGGTAATGGGGGTTTCTGGGGATTCAAGGGTGGCGAAAATAGTGGCTTTATGGGCGATCGCCTGAATTTGTCCTCCAGTGAGTTTCCAGCGCTGTGCTATCTGTTCCCAGTTTAAGGATGAACTGACTTGAATAGGGGGAGGAAAGGCTTTTTGCCAGAGTTGGAGGCGATCGCCTGCTTGGGGAAGGGGAAAGACTAAAATTTGCTCGATTATGCCTTCTCGAATCCATTTTTGTAACCCAATAGACCCTTGATAGGCGGGATCGAGGGTTAAAATAGTGATTCCTGGCTGTTGCTGGCGATCGCGCAAAAAGGGAGTGATGGAGGCTTGAATGCCTCGTTTTAACCACAAATGAGCCGATTTAATCAGCAAAAGGGGAGCCTTGAGAGCCTGAAGATCGGATAATCCGGCGATCGGATCGGGCCAAAGCTGAAGATCGACTTGCGTGATATTTTGGTTAACCTCAGTGGCGATCGCTTCAGTCGCCGTAGCTTTTCCGGTTCCAGCTATTCCCGAAAATACAGTAATTTCTCCCGGATGGATTGCCCCCCGATCCTGTTGATATCGGTAAGCGATATACTTGAGATTTTCTTGTAAAGTCGAAGACACTATTAAATCTGACCAAGATTTTTGGGGGCTATAGGATTGAAGCTTGAGCGCTTCTCTTTTTGGGTATAATAAGTATTCTAAACTTTGCTCATCGGGGCGATCGGCTAACAGATAGTTAATTAATCTCGGCGCAAGTTTAACCCCACTATGTAAAAAAGTCTCGGAGTTTGGCGGCCAAAATTCGACTAAACCCAATTGAGTTAAAATTGATGTAGAAGTGAGACAAATTCGGGCTTCTCTCCATTGATGATCTCCGCGACAAAATAAGCGTAAGATCAGATCCACTGTGGGTAAATCACTCTGCTGATTATCTTGTAAATACTGGTAAAGACGGGAATAGCGATGATTGACTTCTGGGGCTAAACTGGCTAATACGAGATGTTTTTCAAATAGAGTTAAAGGGGCGCGATCGCACAGCAAAGGTAATCCTAATTTTATCCCCTGCTCATGGCTGGCGATAATCTTTTCTTGGAGTTGCTGCTGATAGTTTAAGCCCTCTGACTTATGGGCAAAGACTTCGAGTTTACCGATCTCATCTCGTCCCACCGTTCCTTCTAGGGTAACTAAGCCTTTCCACCAATCACTACTGGCGCGATCGCCTGGAGTTTTAGCCACCCGATCGATGGCTGTTCTCTCCCGTTGTCGTCTAGCGACAGCTAAACGGAGAATGCGATCGAGCCAATTGAACTCGGTTCTTAAATAGCCCCAGTTATCACTAAAAGCAGTGGTGCGATCGCTTGACATTCTTCAGTTTTCCTTTCTATCTACCGTGGAACTGAGGAATTGACAGACTTGGGGGGTTAAGACTTGGGCAGCGATCGCATGGCCGCGATCGTTCCAATGTCCCCCACATTCTACTGCATTAGCAAACCCATGTAAGCAGACCTGGTTCTCTTGGGCGTAGGTTTGCAGAGTGGGCGCTAAATTGACCACCGGAAAATTGAGGCGATCGCCTAAAGCCTTAATCCGATGATCGGGGTAAAATAAATCCGTAATTCCATTACTAGCAACAAACCCATCCCGAAAAGCTGGATTGGGGTTCACTTGCACCTCATTGGTTAAAGTAACCACCATCAACTCTGCATTTTTTTCTTGCACTTCTTGATGCATTAACCCCATTACATCCTCGGTCACTCGCCAAGCATTTTCCCAAGTCTCATCCTCTGGTTCCCGATACAAATAATTATAAGTATACTGGCGCAGAGCTTCTAATTCTCGGTTTTTCATATCCTTTTCCACATTTCGCACCAACTGCAAAATCCGAGAATGATTCACTAACCAACTGGGCAACATATCCACCCGCGATAGATTATAGGGCGGTAGGGTTTTATCGGGATTGCGGAAGGACATATCTAGCTCTAACTGGCCCTGAGTGTTATAGACAAAATAGGGACGATTGCGAGCATCTAAAGGTTTATAATTATCGGCGATATCATTACCGGTAAATACGGCTAATAAGATCATATCCGGGCTATAGGGCCATACATCTCGACGCAAGCGTAATAATTCTTGTGCGGTTCCATAGTTGGTTACGCCAAAATTAATCACCTCTGGGGTTTTTCCCTGGAGTGCCGGACACTTTTGTAAGCCTTGTTCCATTAACCACCAATAGGTTTGTTCTAGGGGCACTTGTAGGGCTTCCGAAAAAGAATCCCCTAAAATGGCAATGCGGAAGGTATTGGGCGGTTTTTCTAGAGGATGTTCGCGATCGCGCAATCCAACACTATTAATCTCAATATAGGCTTCTCCCTCTGCTGTCCACCATCCCGACACCCCCGGTTGATGACTCCATCCCAAATCCTCATCCGTTTGGAAAAAGTTCGGTTGAGGGCTTCCCGGTGCAGGTTTGGGGGGTGTATTTCTCTGGGAAGGCAGAATATTTTCCTGTACTGGAGGGGGTGAAGGTGCGGGAGTGGGAGAGGGTTCTACAGGAGAAGGAGTCGGTTCTGGAGAACTCGATGCTTGGGGTTGGGGTTTGGCTTGAGGGGGAATATTAGCGATGCGTAACCCCACTTCAGCCATTAATAGGGCAAAGAGTACACTTCCTGCGGCTAACCCCAGGTTCCCCATCCATGTTTTTAACCCGTTTGTCTTCATTGAGCGTTTGAGCGTTGAGAGTTCTAGAAGCTCTGATTTTAGCAGTTGGTTGAACCGGTGATGGGAAATGACACCCTAATCACAAGGATGCAATCGACTTACTCCCCTACGAATGCGTAACCATTCACTGGCTAATCGGGTTTCCCCTGGTTGAATTCGGCGATCGCCTAATTGGGGATTTCGAGCATAAAATATGGCATCAGCCACCCGATCTAAATCTTGGCTCTCTAAGTTCACACCATCGCGAGATAAGCTATCATAACTTGCCAAACCGACTGAATGCCCCAGCCTACTTTGACATCCATGATTCTCGGTGACTAGAAGCTCATTCATTACCCTTTGAATGGCATTCCATTCTTGGATATACTCAGTTTCATCCGGTCTAATTTTGCGCTCTGACAGTTGGGGATTGACACTGTAGAAAAAATGATCTGTCCAGTCATCAATCGCCTCTGATGGGATTGACTTTCGAGCCTCCGTCATATACCCCATTTCTTGTAGGAAGGTGCGTAACTCCGAAAAAAATGAACGGCGATCGTCATGCTGATAAACTTGCTCTATCCGTTGCCAGCCATCTTCTGATTCTCCCAGTAAATATTTAGTGGCTAAATACGCCCCTAAAAAGCCCCGCACATTAGAGGGATCATCTCCATATTCTTGCTTTCTCTGTTGATAATATTTCCAGAGTTGAGTGGCATGGCTATAAACCTCTTCAGGAAAAAGAGTAGTAACTTCTCTCAAACCGTCTGAATCATATTGCCAAATTTGGGGAGGAAAGCCAGAATTAGCATAAGCCGTAAATGCATAAGCAAAACGAGAATCCATGCTGTCAAATTCTATGATGCCATCGCCATCTAAATCTTTGAGGATAGGGATAGCGGCTCCATCTCCCCAGTCATGGGTAAGATAAGTATAGGTTTCAGAGGCTGGATCGTAGCGGTAAATCAGGGAGTAGAAACAACAGTGAGCGCCACCAGTAAAGAGAGTTAATATAATTTCGGGTTCTGAATCTCCATCTAAATCTTGAACCCAAGAGGACGGATTATTTTCGCGAAAGTAGGGGCGATCGAATTCTTCACTTCTTCTAGGGACGAGCTGATTGAAGAGGATTTTACCCTCTCGAACAATTTTTAAGCGCAGGTTCAAAGCGCGAAAACTATTTTCTTCTTGGTCATAGGAAATTTCGGCTTCAACATTCTGGAATTCAGCCCTGTGAATGGTGGCATGGGCTTTTTCTGGAGTGAGGAGGAATAGGGCGCTAATGAGAGCAGAAATTCCACAGGTTAATAAGGAGGATGTGTTCATCTTACAGTTTCTTTGAGTTAATTGTAGTGTCATGACCGCACTAAAATAGGGCATTAGCGTAGGGTGGGTTAGGCGGCTAAAGCCTAGACTGTGAAAGCAATCTATCAATCCGTCGTAACCCACCATTTTAGGGTTGTCACTACAGTAGTTTGGAATGACTCTATTAGAGAAAGGCTATAGTGAAATGTTTGAGCTAAATATAACGCATCATCCTCCAATTTGGGACATGGTGCGAGTATATGTGCCTTGTGTTCCAGAGTCTCGTTGCTTGAAATTAATTTCTGGTTTAATTTGTAGGAGATCGGCGACTTGTTGGCGTAATTCGGTTAAAGGAGTGTGCGATCGCAACCCAGTTTTGAGATCGATCTGTCCCGTTTCATTGAGCAGACAGGGACGCAACCAACCATCTGCCGATAATCGCATTCGATTACAGCGATCGCAAAAACATTCAGACATTTGACTAATAAATCCTAATGTTCCCTGAGCGCCAGGAATTTGGAACACATCAGCCGGCCCATTTCCTCGCACCTCACCTTCCGTAAGTCCCCAACGCTCCCGAATTCTCTGGCGCAATTCCTCCGAAGGTATCCAGGCTCGCTCGGTAAATAAATGATCATTGCCAATAGGCATAAACTCAATAAATCTTACATGCCATTGCCGCTCTAGGGTCAATGCTGCTAAATTTAACACCTCATGGTCATTGACCCCAGGAATCACCACCACATTCAATTTTAAGGGATTGAACCCCACCTCATACGCCTTCTGAATCCCTGCCCAGGTGCGTTCCCAGCGACTTTTCCCCCGATTGCCGATAATTTGGTCAAATGTCTCTGGTTCTAGGGAATCCAGGCTAATATTAATCCGTCTTAAACCCGCATCATAGAGGTCTTGTGCCAGGGTATCGAGTAAGAATCCATTGGTGGTCATGGCTAAATCTTGGGTTTGGGGCAGTTGGGCAATTTCCCGCACCAAATCAACGACACCGGGACGCAGTAAAGGTTCACCTCCAGTCAAACGAAAGCGAGTAAAGCCTACGGGGATAAATACCTCATTTAAGAGGGTGAGCAGTTCATCAGCAGTGAGGAGATCTTGACTTAAAATATAGTTGAGTTCTTCCCCCGTCGGCATACAATATTCACACCGAAAATTACATCGGTCAATTAAGCTAATGCGAAGGTAATCTACGGTATTCATAAGTATTGACAAGAAGGATCGGATGAGCTAATAAAACGTATTCTAGATACTTTTCTCCGTATTTTTCAATCGGGACAAATTAGCGCGGGCATTTCTTCTCCACATTTCGGGTTTGATGCGTCTGAGAGCAGAAGCGCGAAAGCGTCGATCCCACTCTTGTTCGGAGAGGTTGGCTAAATCGATCAGTTTGGGGGCAAGGTTTTCTGGATAGGGGTGGAAGTCTTGGATCTCGGTGGGTTTAGCAAATCTCTGATTCCAGGGACAAACCTCTTGACAAATGTCGCATCCTGCTACCCATCCGTTCAGGTTTTGGGCGATCGCCTCTGGCAGTTCTGTAGCCCGGTTTTCGATCGTGTGATAAGCAATACAGCGATTGGCATCCACCACAAAGGGTTCGGCGATCGCCCCCGTCGGGCAAGCCTGAATACAGCGCACACAAGTGCCACAATGCTCTGTATGGGGTTTATCCGGTTCTAAGGGCAAATTCGTCAAAATCTCCCCTAAGAACACCCAGGAGCCAAATTTACGGGTAATTAGATTACCATTTTTCCCCACCCACCCCAAGCCTGCCCTTTCGGCCCAGAGTTTATCTTGAACCGGGCCGGTATCCACATAGGCTTTAAGTTGGATATCTTGCCCCTGTTGCTGTAACCACCCACTCAAAGCCTTTAACTTTTTGCCCATGACTCGATGATAATCCCGTCCCCAAGCATAGCGAGAAATTTTGCCATACTCTAGCCCTTGGGGTTGAGCATAGGGAGCATAATAATTGAGTGATAAACTAATAATCGAAGCCACCTGGGGGAAGGCGGTGCGGATCTCTTGGCGTTTCGGATTAGCCATCCAATCCATGTCTGCATGATAGCCCTGAGCTAACCAGTTTTGTAGTCTTTGAGCTGCTTTTTGGGCGATCGCCCCCTCCACTACTGCTATCCCCACTTGACTGAAGCCCAGATCGAGCGCTTTTTCTTTCACCTGTTCTGAACTTAAGGTTCCAGAATCATCAGACATGAATCCTACCCAAACTCACCTTTTATGTCTGAGTTATTCTTTCTTCAAAGCGGGGACACTTGCTTCTAGTTTCAAGCAATTGCGACCCTCAATTTGCAAGCGATACTCGACTCTATCCATCAACCGATTCATAATCAGCCAGCCATAACCCCCTTCTTGTTTTTGCTCTGGATCGGGAGGTAAATAGGTGGCTAAATCATAGCCTTGACCATGATCCCAAACCTCTAGAGCAATATCACTATCCTTCATTTCTAAACACATCACCACCGGTAATTCTGCCTTTTCTTTATGGGCATGACGAACCACATTAGAATAGGCTTCTACTAAGGCTAATCGAAACCGAGTCGATTGTCTTGACCAATCCGGGGATTCCCCCAGTTCCACTTCCAAACAGCCCAATAACCAGGACTCAACTATTCCTAGAAATTTCAAATCGCTTGGTACATTTAGCTCAGTTTTCATCAGACCTACAAAACCTCCAAAGATAGCAGCGTTTGATCATCTTCTTGTATAGCATTATCTGCGCGAACACTATCAAGCAGTTGGGTTAAATTTAATTTTCCGGGTTGTTGAATCAACAGCCTCCATAACCCTTCTTGATTGAGCATAGCCTCCGAACTCGATTGACCTGCACCCGGATCTTTTGCTTCCGTAATGCCATCACTGGTGAGTAACAGCACATCTCCTGGTTCCATTTTCACTTGTCCAGACTGAGCCTTCCAAACAGGCAATATGCCCACCGGAATACCCCGCACTTTGAGAATATTGGGTTCTACCGTTACCGGTTCATTGGCAGCCAATTGCTCCATCAGTTTTTTGTGAGACCAAATCAGGGGATAAACATGGCCGGCACTGGCATAGGCGAGTTCCTGAGTTGAGGGACGATAGCGAGCTACTGCCATGGTGATGAAAGAGTTGTTATTCGTCAAATCATCAATCAGGGAACTATTGAGGTTGCGGATGACTTCATTCGGCTCCTGGGAGGTGTCCTGAGAGAGTTCTCGACGCAGTACGGAAATGGCACTAGCCATAAATAGGGCAGCCGGAACGCCTTTACCGGATACATCGCCAACGGCTACCCAAATATCGCCTTGGGGATGGACATAGACTTCAAAGAAATCTCCGCCGACTTCCCTTGCGGGATAGCAATAGGCTTGGACATCCACTGCATCAATTTCGGGCCAACTTTGCCGCAGCAGGTTTGCCTGAAATTGACGAGCAACTTCGAGTTCTGATTGCAATTGATTGGCGAGTTTAGTTGCTCTTTCATAGAGTTTGGCTTGGGAGAGCGCTAAGGAGGCTTGTTCGATGATGCTCTCTAGGAGTTGCACATCCTCATCGGGCCAAAGTCCATCGGTATCATATTGGTAGAGGGAGAGGATACCAAAGAGGTTCTCTTGATAGCTTAGGGGGACGGCTAAGTGCAGATAGGGGCGATCGCCTTCTCCATACCGTTGACTTTGGGTTTGATGACTCTCGAAAGCCGCTTCAATTAAGGCTTGAGAGTCTGGAGAATTGAGTAAATTGGTCTCGTCTGCCTCTTCAGACGGATTACGATAAGTAAACCGATGTTGGGTTAGCTTATTGTCTTCCACAGACTGAAGGCAACAGAAATCCGCTTCAAAATTCTTGCCCACTGTTTCGCTGATATTTTGCAACATGCTGTTGTAATCCAGCTTATCTCTGAGGGTGGTCATCACCGTATTTTGAATCGATTCCCGTCGTAGCGATCGCCTCAAATTATTGGTGCTTTGTTTAATCACATCATAGGTTTCTGAGGCTTGCTCAATTAAGGCCTTCAGTTCCGTCGGGTTCCAGGGTTTAACAATATACTTAAACACCTTGCCCGCATTAATGGCCTCAACCAGGTCTTCTACATCCGTATAACCTGTTAACAAGATGCGGATCGTATCTGGATACTGTTCTACCGTTTTTCCCAGAAACTCCGTACCATTCATTTCTGGCATCCGTTGGTCAGAGATAATGATCGCCATTTCTCCTTCTTGATCCAGAACCTCTAAAGCCACCTTTGCACTTTCAGCGCGGTAAACTTGAAAATCTCGTCGAAAGGTTCGATACAGTAGATCTAAGTTATCCCGCTCGTCATCAACGACCATTAATTTGGCCTTTTTGCTCCGTCTTTCTCGGCGTTCACCCTGACTCATGCCACGCTCCCATTGCAGGTTGGTTTGACACTATGGTACAGAAAGTCACCCAGTGGGGATAAGACTTTCGGTTTAACGGGCCCTTCAAAGCTGCTATCTTTACTAGATTTCATGAGGTTTGTCAAGGTCATCTCAATCTACAGGATCATTTGCTCCAAGCAGTTGACTATTTTGGGATATTGATCCGCATTATTAGACAGTTTACACTGACTCGACTAGCCCTGGATAGGGGGAGATGGGGGAATGGGGGGGATGGGGAGATGGGGGGATGGGGAGATGGGGAGATGGGGAGTGGGATATAACTAAGGAAAGGGAAATGGGCATCGCCCATAAATCTTAATAATTTATCCCTTGACAATTGCACAAAAATCTTTCAAGTTGACAAACTAGCTAGAGATTCATTCATCCATCTCAGCCGATCTATTCCCCCAATGCCCTATGTCAACTCTCGTTATTGTTGAATCTCCAACCAAAGCGCGAACCATCCGCAACTTTTTACCCACAGGCTATCAAGTGGAAGCCTCTATGGGTCATGTTCGTGACCTCCCCTCGGCGGCTGATGAAATTCCCGCCAGTGTTAAAGGCGAAAAATGGGCCCAATTGGGAGTCAATGTAGAATCGAACTTTGAACCGCTTTATGTGATCCCCAAAGATAAAAAGAAAGTGGTCAAGGAACTCAAGGATGCGCTCAAAAAAGCGGATGAGTTGATTCTGGCCACTGATGAAGACCGAGAAGGTGAAAGCATTAGCTGGCATCTGAAGGAACTACTAAAACCGAAGGTTCCCATCAAACGGATGGTCTTTCATGAGATTACCCAGGAAGCGATTCGGGCAGCCCTACAAAACTGCCGGGATATTGACTTGCAATTGGTTCATGCTCAGGAAACTCGGCGGATTTTAGACCGTTTGGTGGGGTATACGATTTCTCCTTTGTTGTGGAAAAAAATTGCGCCGAAGTTGTCTGCGGGCCGGGTGCAGTCGGTGGCGGTGCGGTTGTTGGTCGCTCGCGAGCGGGAGCGGCGAGGGTTTCATCAGGGGTCTTATTGGGATCTGAAGGCGACTTTAGAACAGACCAAAATGGCGTTTGAAGCCCGGTTAACCAGTCTAGATGGGACGAAGATTGCTACAGGTAGTGATTTTGATCCAGATACGGGGAAAATTATTAAAAATCGTAAGGTGAAGCTGCTGAATGAGGCGGAAGCGAAGGCGCTACAAAAGCAGTTAGAGGGGAAAACTTGGACGGTGACGGAGGTGGATGAAAAGCCGACGACGCGCAAACCTTCTCCTCCTTTTACGACTTCGACTTTGCAGCAGGAAGCGAACCGAAAATTGGGGTTGTCGGCGAAGGAGACGATGCGGACGGCGCAAAATTTGTACGAGCAGGGTTATATTACTTATATGCGGACGGATTCGGTACATTTGTCGAAGGAGGCGATCGCCGCCGCTCGCAGTTGTGTAGAACAGAAATATGGCTCGGAATATCTCTCGCCTCAACCGCGCCAATACAGCACGAAAACGAAGGGAGCGCAGGAAGCTCACGAAGCGATCCGTCCGGCTGGGAATCACTTCCGCACCCCCCAAGAGACGCGGTTAGAGGGTCGGGAAGGGAAGCTTTATGACCTGATTTGGAAGCGCACAGTGGCTTCTCAGATGGCGAACGCCCAGTTAACCCAAATTGCGGTTAATCTGCGAGTGGAAACGGCGGAGTTTCGTTCTTCTGGTAAGCGGATTAATTTTCCTGGCTTTTTCCGCGCTTATGTGGAAGGTTCGGACGATCCTGATGCAGCGTTGGAAAATCAGGAGGTGATTCTGCCTGAACTGAAGACAGGGGATCATCCTGATTGTAAACAATTGGAGGCGATCGGTCACCAAACTCAACCTCCGGCTCGGTATACGGAAGCCTCCTTAGTCAAAACCCTGGAAAAGGAAGGGGTGGGCCGTCCGAGTACCTACGCCAGCATCATTGATACGATTATCGGCAAGGGGTATGCCCAAATGATTAATAAGGCTCTTGTGCCTTCGTTTACGGCTTTTGCGGTGACGAACCTGCTAGAGCAACATTTTCCCGATTTGGTGGATACCCAGTTCACTTCGCGCATGGAGCAAACCCTAGATGATATTTCTACGGGGGAAGTGGATTGGTTACCCTATCTGAAAACCTTTTATCAGGGTGAAACGGGTCTAGAAACCCAGGTTAAGGAACGGGAGAGCCAAATCGATCCGAATACGGCCAAAACCCTGGAATTGGAAGGTTTAGAGGCGAAAGTCCGTTTAGGGAAATATGGCCCCTATGTGGTGGTGGAAAATGGTGAGGATGAACCGCTCACGGCTTCTATTCCTCCGCACCTCACTCCCGATACCCTCGATCGCGAACAGGTGCAAACTCTACTGAAGCAAAAAACGGAAGGCCCTGACTCTGTTGGTGTTCATCCGGAAATGGGAGAGGAAATTTTTATTCTCAATGGCAACTATGGCCCCTATGTGCAGCTTGGGGAGGTTTCGGAAGAGAATAAGAAACCTAAACGCGCTTCTCTGCCGAAGGGGATGAAACCGGAAGAGGTGACGCTAGAGATAGCTGTGGGTTTGTTATCTTTGCCGCGACTGTTGGGTAAGCATCCTGAAACGGGGGCTAATGTTAAGGCGGGGTTAGGTCGCTTTGGCCCCTATGTGGTTCATGACCAGGGTAAGGAGGGCAAAGAGTATCGCTCTTTGAAGAAGGAAGATGATATCTTAACGATTGGCTTGGATCGTGCCCTGGAATTACTGGCCCAACCGAAACGAACGAGGGGAGCGGGTCGCGGAAAGACGAAGGAACCTCTACGAGAGTTGGGCAAACACCCAGAGGATGGGGAGGTGATTAATGTCTATGATGGCCCCTATGGCCCCTATGTGAAGCATGGTAAGGTGAATGCGAGTGTACCCAAGGAGCGGCCGGTGGAAGAGGTCACTCTAGAAGAAGCTCTGGAGTTACTCAAGGCGAAGAAAGGGACGAAAACGACCAGTTCGCGGGGTCGTAAGAAGGCCTAATCCTCAATTTGTCTCTTCCCCCTCTTTTGTCTATTGGCTAGAAGAGGGGGAGTTTTTTCCTCAGAGCCTTGTGGAAAAACGCAAGATCCTGTGGAAAAAATGGGGAAAACTTGGTTCGATCGGGGGTGATACAGCGCTTTGCGCTGTGATGGGGGGATGAGGGGATGAGGGGATGAGGGGATGGGGGGATGGGGGGATGTAGGGATGAGGGGATGGGGGGATGGGGGAATGTAGGGAGCAAGATGCTCCCACTCCAGTAATATCACTCAGATTGAGGGAGTGCGGGCATCTTGCCCGCTAGTTTTTTCATGTCCGCTTGCGGAAACTGGACTTGATATGAGAGCGCCTAATTACTCACGGGTAAGGTAATGGTGATGGTGGTTTCTCCATCGGGTACACTGGCAATGGTTAAATCTCCTTGATGGATTTGGGCTATCCGTTTGGCGATCGCCAAACCTAAGCCTGAACCCTGTTGTTCGTGAAGCTTACGATTAAATTGCATATAGGCTCCTACTTGCTCGATTTGTTCTGGACTCATCCCCCGTCCGGAGTTGATAATAGTTAAGATGACGGAGCGATCTTTGACCTTTGTCGTTACCTGTACTGGGGTTCCATTTGGGGAGAATTTGAAGGCATTCTCGATGACTTCTTGTACCAGTTTATGCAGTTGAGTGACTTCGATCTGGACGGGAGCATCTTCTAATTGATATTTCAGATCGCTTAAACGCTGCCATTGGTCGGCAGTTATGCCGATTGCTTCTTCGACGGTATCGCGAATTGATTCAGTGGATTGGGAGCGCCATTGATTGATGCGATCGCTGTTTTTGCTGGCTAATTCCAAATCAGCATATAAGAGAAAATTCTGAATTAAACGGTGTAATCTTTTTCCCGATACCAGAATTTGCTCGGCCATCTCGCGGATCTCTTCTGGTTTTAAGTCTTCTGCTTCATAAATCATCAGTTCCGCAAATCCCATAATTCCATTGAGGGGAGTGCGTAATTCATGGGGAAGCGATCGCGTAATGCTCTGCCGTAGCTCATCCAATTGTCCCTGAGAAGCTTGTTTAATCCGGGCTTGTTTATCTAAACGGGTATTAATCGCTTTGAGCAATTCATCCGGTAAACAGGGTTTGGTTAAATAATCATCTGCTCCTAACTCCATACCAGAGCGGAGATCGTTTTTTTCTGCTTTCGCTGTTAAAAAAATAAAGGGAATCATCGCCGTTTTTGGGTCGGAGCGCAATTGCTCTAATACCCCATAACCATCTAATTGAGGCATCATTACATCACAGAGAATCAGATCCGGGATTTCAGTTTTAGCGATTTCTACCCCAATGCGGCCATTTTCTGCTCCTAGTCCTTCAAAATCCTCTGCTTCTAAGAGATCGAGAATATTTTCTCGAATCAGTTCTTCGTCTTCAATGACTAATACTTTAACCATCCCTATCGTCTCCTCAAGTCTTACATACTCAGTGTTTTTTCTAGTTTAACCTTAATTTTTGATGTATTTCTCCCAATCTTTACCCCGATTAGCCAGGAGCATCTTAGGCAGTTGTTTTTGGGTGTTCAGGATTTGTTCTTCAAAATCCTCCTGAGCGAGAGGCTTACTGAAATAATAGCCCTGAATGATTTCACAGTTCTGAGCCTGTAAAAATCGCACTTCGCCTTCCGTCTCCACTCCTTCAGCCACTACTTTCAAGTCTAAGGCTTGTGCCATTTTGATAATGGCAGATACGAGGGATTGTTGTTTCGTACTATGTTCAATTTTCTTAATAAAACAACGGTCTATTTTTAAGATATCAAAAGGAAAATCCTTGAGGTATTCTAGGGAGGAGTATCCAGTACCAAAATCATCTAAGGCTAGTTTAACACCAATGGACTTAAGGGAATTTAAGATTTTTAAGGCTTCTTGTTTTTGTTCAACTAAGGCAGTTTCAGTTAACTCTAATTCTAGGGTCGAGGGAATATACCCAATTGAAATCAAAGCATCTAAAAGCCATTGATGCAGGGGAAGTTGAGTGAGTTGACGAGGGGATAAGTTGACGCTCATTTGAAAATCGGGGTTGAATTGTTGCCAGCGTTTGGCTTGTTCGCAGGCTTGCACGAGTACCCATTTACCAATGGTATCAATTAATCCGGTTTGTTCGGCGATGGGGATAAATTTAGCGGGAGATACCCATCCCCGTTCTGGATGTTGCCAGCGAATGAGGGCTTCTGCGCCGATGACTTTGCCGGTTTGTAGGCTGACTTGGGGTTGATAATGAACTTGTAGTTCTTGGCGATCTAGGGCATATCGCAAGCTGGCTTCTAGGTTTAGGCGATCGCCTGAACCGACATAGAATGTGGGAATATAGAATTGATATTTATTACCTCCCCGTTCCCTGGCTTGATTAAGGGCGCGACTGGCATTTTGAATGAGGGGATCGATGTCTTGGCCGTCCCTGGGATAATAGGTAATGCCGATACTGGCGGTAATGGCTAGATTTTCACCGTTAATGTTGAAGGGTTTAGAGAGTTCTGCGATCAGGGTTTCCATCTGTTCCATGACTTCATGGCGGGCGATCTGTTCTCCTAAAATGGCTACAAATACGTCATCACTGAGGCGAGCGAGAAGGGGTGAGTGGGCTTTGAGGATTTCGCCAATGGATTGAGCTACAGCTTGCAGGAGGCGATCGCCGATATCATAGCCCAGAGTGTCATTAATCCGATCAAAACGGTCTAAACCAATACATAATACTGGGATGAGTTGTTCTTGTCCCACCACCAAGGTAGAGCTGTTTTCCACCAAGGTTTGGAAAAGATCCCGTAAACGGGTACGGTTCGGCAGATGGGTGAGCAAATCTTCTGAAGCTTGGCGTTGTAGTTCTTGCAGATAGTGGGCATTGAGGCTCGCTTGTTTATCCAACCGTGCTGCCACTGCTCGCAGAATTTCATTGGGGAGACAGGGTTTCATCAAGTAATCATCCGCCCCTAGCTCCATGCCATAACGAAAATCCAGGCGATCGCTTTTTGCCGTCAAGAAAATAAACGGAATATGGGAGAGCATTGGATTCTCCTGTAGCGTCGTTAATACGGCATAACCCGTTAACTCCGGCATCATCACATCACATAAAATCAAATCCGGTATGGCATTTTGGGCAATCTTCAACCCCTCTCGACCATTTTCTGCACCCAGAGCTTCATATCCCTCTGATTCGAGCAATTCGAGCAAGTTTTCCCGAATGGCTTCATCATCTTCAATGACTAGAATTTTTGTCATAAGTTATTTACAGATAAGTTTAACGGTAAAACCACAGTGAATGTGCTACCCACTCCCACCTCACTTTCTACTGTAATCTCTCCCTGCTGTAAATCGATAGCCCGCTTAACAATTGCTAATCCTAACCCCGTTCCGGGAATATTTTCCACCGCATTACCCCGATAGAAAGACTCAAACAAGTGTTCTTTTTCCGATGAACTAATCCCCATGCCCCGATCTACCACTTTTAAGATTAACTTTTGAGGATCATTATATAGCTCCACAACTACACGGGAACCCGATGGCGAGTATTTGACTGCATTCGAGAGTAAATTATAAGCAATATGATCCATTAATTCTGGGTCTAAATAAACTTGATGAGTTTCTAAAGCATCCGTTTTTAACTCAATTTCTACCTTGGTTTTAGGAGATGCTTTGATTTTCGCGATCGTGTGGGTACATAGATGTTGAATATCCATCCATTCAGGTTGTACTTTTACTTGGTCAGACTCAACTTTACCAATCACTAAAATATCTTCTAGAATCTGAGTCATGCGCTGGACACCTGACTTAATTCGTTCAAAATGCACTTGTTTTTTGTCTTCTGTCCATTTATAACTATATTTTTCTAATAAACCCGTAGAAAAGAGAATGGTTGCTAAGGGAGTACGAAATTCATGGGAAACCATTGTCACAAACCGAGATCTTAATTCCAGTAATTCCCGTTCTCTCAATAGATTTTTGGTCATTTCCGCTTCTACTTGAGCGCGAGATAAGGCGATTTCTAATGTGGTATGTAAGTCCCTTTCTTCAAAGGGTTTAACTACATAGCCAAAAGGATTCGTTTTTGTCGCTCTCTCTAGGGTACTGGGATCGGTATGAGAGGTTAAGTAAACTACGGGTATATTAAACTCGTGCAAAATTTTCTCCCCTGCTTCTATGCCATCCATATCTCCTTTGAGAACAATATCCATTAATACCAAATCTGGCTTAACTTTTTGAACTTTTTCTAAGGCTTTTTCTCCGGAGCTGACTATCCCTAACACTTCATATCCCATCCGCATTAAGCTATTGCGGATATCCATCGCAATGATTCGCTCATCTTCAACTACTAATATTTTGATTGAATTCATCATTTTGATCTGCCTTTTGATTATGAACCCAAGGAAAAGTAACCTGAATTTGGGTTCCTTGATTCCCTATGATATTTAAGTCTCCTTCAAGTTGCTCGACTAGATTTTGGACTAATTGTAATCCCAAAGAATTGATTTGTTCTAGATCAAAATCTTGGGGTAATCCTCGACCGTTGTCTTCAACACCAAATCTGATTTCCCTAGGAGATTCCTGTATAAAATAAACTTCGATAGTTCCAGTAGATCGTCCTAAAAAAGCATACTTAAAACAGTTAGATACTAATTCATTGACTATTAATCCACAAGGAATTGCTGTATCTACATCTAAGGCAATTGATTGTAGGCTAAAGTCTATTTTAATTCGTTCTGATGATATGCCATAGGAACTGACTAGATTGTTGACTACTGTATAAATATAATCTTGAGCATCTACTTCTCCCATCTCTTGGGAACGATAGAGTTTTTCATGAATCAAACTCATGGATCGAACGCGATTTTCACTATCTTTGAAGAGTTCTCGATCTTGGGGATTTTGCACATAACTCGATTGTAATCTTAGGAGACTGGCAATGACTTGTAAGTTGTTTTTGACGCGGTGGTGCAGTTCTTTCAGTAAGGTTTCTTTTTCTTGGACGGATGACTGAAGTTTTTCGTTGAGATGCCGTAATTGAGCCGTTCTTTTTTTTACTCTAGACTCTAAATCTTCATTCAAAGATTCTAGGGATTCGGCGGCTTTTCGCTGGCTGGTGACATCACTAAAACAATGAACTCGACCGCGAATCTGACCACTGAGTTCATAGGGTCTAGAGACCAGTTCAATTACGCGATCGTCAATGAGTTCAATGAGATTTTGGTGAATTTCTGTGGGGTCTTGATAATCTTGATTGATCAAGTTGATAAAGTCTTCTGGATAGCGGACTTGATCGAGTAAGAAGGCATTAACTAACTGGGAGTCTCTAGAGGATAAGATCTCTGGAGGAATGCGCCACATTTGCACATATTGTTGATTAAAATTGAGGATATCTCCTTCTGGATTTAAGACTAAAATGCCATCAGCCGTAGAGTCTAATGTGGCTTGCAGCAGGGAAATCGAGCGCTCTAAAGCGACTTCGGTTTGTTTGCGTTCGGTGATGTCTTCGGAAATGGAGGCTAAACGATAGACGCGATCGCCAGACGGATGACGCACGGGGAAACATCGGGTACGAATCCAACGAGTGACACCACTGGGGTGTAAGATGCGGTATTCCTGTTCCCAGGGGCCGTGACGTTGAGCGGGTAAGGTGACTTGAATGCGATCGCCTTCTTGAGGATGAATCATCCTTAACCAGGATTGGGGGTTTTCATATAAACTATCACAGGATTCGCCCCACACTTTTTCATAGGATGGACTGACATAAATCATTGCTTGGCTCTCGATGTCCATGAGCCAAAAGACTTCATTGAGATTTTCTACCAAATGGCGAAACCGCTCTTCTGAATCTCGCAGCGCTTCAATATTGAGGGTAGTTTCAGTTAAGCTATTACCCAGGCAAACTTGACCAACCACTTCTCCATCATCATTTTTCATCACCATCCCTTTGATGCGGTAGGGAATGGGCCCCGCACGAGTGAGCAGCAGGGTATCAATTTCATGTTGTCCGTCTTGAAAAGCTTTTTGGATATGTTCCCGCATCATCGGTTGCTCTTCAGGAGGAAAGAGATTTAAAACCGATTGATGTATTAAGCGCGTTGGGTTTAAACCGGTAACTTTTTCTAGAGCTGAGTTCCACCGTTTCAGATAATATTCAGTGTCGATGGAATACAGAATATCGGGTAAGCGGTTAAACAGGCCTTGGCGAGCGTTTAAGCGTTGCGATCTCTCATAGGCCGATAAGACTAACCGTAAAAACTCCTCTTGTTCCTCCCGATTGTCCTCCCCTAAGTTAGCACAGGCAAGCTGATGGCCATGCACCACATCTACTACACTGATACCGGAAGCTAAAGCCAATTGTCCTAAAAAGATATTGGCAGATATGGGAAGGGTAGGAACAAGCAAGCCATTTTTCTGACCTGTTGCTAAGGTTTCACAGGACTGGGTATCCTCTGGATGAGTGGCTTTTCCCTGAATATAGGCATTCAATTCTATGGCATAACGCTGATGAAACTCAGCTAATGTCTCATCTTTTGAGACCATTATCCCTCCAGACTACTGATATTGTAATAATTTCTATAGGGGTTTGGACATTTGGATTGCATGATTATTATTCTACCGCAGTTGGATCGATGGGCGATCGCCGATCGCAGCATGAGGGGATGACAGGACATGGACTTGGGACAGAAGAGAGACCCTTCTTAGCCATGAGCCATCACCCCATCAAGATTAATGGTTCAGAGTTAATTTACCCAGACGATTTTGTACCTCTAAATAAATCAACAACGCATTCATATCGGCAGGATTAACCCCACCAATTCGAGAAGCTTGACCCACCGTCAATGGACGCACCTGGTCTAACTTTTCCCGCGCTTCCATCGACAGAGTTTCAATTTGGAAATAATCCAAACTCTCCGGCAACTTCTGATTGGCATGACGGTTAATTTGGTCGATCTGATTTTGTTGGCGTTGGATATAACCCGAATATTTAATTTCAATCTCTGCCCCTTGTTTTTCCTCCAAGGCTAACTCTGGATTGCCCAATTCATAGCGCTCTAAATCAGCATAATGAAAGCGGGGACGGCGCAATAAATCCGCCAGGGTAATCGACCCCTTGATTTTTTGCCCGGTATCGGCGACAATCTGCTTGCCTACGGGATCGAGTTCTTTGACACGAGTTTCATACAGCCGTTCTTTTTCGGCGATAATCTTCTCTTGTTTCTGGGTGAAAAGGCTCCAGCGTCGGTCATCAATTAGGCCAATTTCTCGGCCCAAAGGTGTTAACCGTTGATCGGCATTATCAGAGCGCAACAGCAGACGATATTCTGAACGGGAAGTGAGCATCCGATAGGGTTCGCGCAGTTCTTTGGTACACAAATCATCAATTAATGTCCCCAGATAACTTTGTTCGCGGGCAAAAATAATCGGCTCTTGTCCGCGTACTAAGCGCACGGCATTAATTCCGGCTACTAATCCTTGAGCGGCTGCTTCTTCATAACCGGTTGTGCCATTAATTTGTCCCGCGCAAAACAAGCCTTCTACCTTCTTCGTCATCAATGTGGGATAACATTGGGTGGCGGGTAAATAGTCATATTCCACCGCATAGGCTGGACGCAACATCACACAGTTTTCTAAGCCGGGTAAAGAGCGTAACATCCTCAATTGCAACGTTTCCGGTAAACCCGTAGAAAATCCTTGGATATATAACTCCGGAATGGTGCGGCCTTCGGGTTCAATAAAGATCTGATGGGAGTCCTTGTCGGCAAAGCGAACAATTTTATCCTCAATACTGGGACAATAGCGCGGCCCTTTGGCATCTACCCATCCGCCATAGACGGGGGAAAGGTGCAAGTTATCACGAATGAGTTGATGGGTTTCGGCGGTAGTGCGGGTAATATGACAGTCCATCTGTTCCCGTGTAATCCACAGTTCCGGGTCAAAACTAAACCAACCGGCTTCATCTTCTCCGGGTTGCCGCTCCATTTTGCCATAGTCCACGGAGCGCTTATCCACCCGCGCAGGGGTTCCGGTTTTCAGCCGTCCGGTTTCAAACCCTAAGCGGTTCAGGGTTTCCGTGAGTCCCACGGCGGGAAATTCTCCAGCTCGTCCGGCATCCATGGATTTTTTACCGACCCAAATTTTACCACCGAGGAAGGTTCCGGTGGTGAGAATGACGGCGCGACATCTGAAGGCGACTCCAAAGTAGGTTTCTACACCAATAATTTCATCGTTGTTTCCCAGTACCAAGTCGGTAACCATGCCTTCGCGCAAGACCAGGTTTTCTTGGGTTTCGACGATGGTTTTCATGACCGCAGCGTATTCGCGCTTATCGGTTTGAGCGCGTAGGGCCCAGACTGCGGGGCCCCGTGAGGCATTGAGGATGCGTTTCTGGAGATACGTGCGATCGCTCATTTTACCAATTTCTCCCCCCAACGCATCCACCTCATGGGTCAATTGGGACTTAGCCGGGCCTCCCACAGCCGGGTTACAGGGTTGCCAGGCAATTTTATCCAAATTCAGCGTCAGCAGCAGGGTGCGACATCCAAGGCGGGCCGAGGCGAGGGCTGCTTCGCACCCGGAATGGCCTGCACCGACAACAACGATATCAAATTCATCTTGGAAGTCTACGGAAGTCATGGCGTTGCGGTTGAACGGAAAACATAGACTTTTATTGTAGCAATCTGACAACCTGAAGAAACTTGATTTTCGTTAAGATATCAACTTGCTCGGATCGATCGCCTCAATTTGAGAACACCAAGCAAAATCCTTGGTATTAAAAGTATAAATTGTGCTAATTTTATGGGCTAACATAATGGCAATATGAAGTAAATCAAAGACTCCTCCATTGGTGACAGGACGTTCTTCCAATAAAGTGATCCAACTCTCAAAGAGATCCACCGGAGTTGACAGCAAGCAGATATGGGGCATCTGACAAATCCGTTTAATGCGGATAATTGCTTCTGTTGGCTGTAAAGGGGTGGCTAAAATAGCCGGATTAGTAATATAGGAGTAAAATTCTGCTAAAACCTGAGATGAAACACACAAAATTTCCCGGTCGGTAGGTCTAAATATTTCTAAGGCGGCTTGATGTTGAGGAGCTTTGAGATTAGCAACATAAGCGAGTATATTCGTGTCCAGATAAATTCGTTTAGCTTCTGTTGCCATAAAGCATCGTCCGATTAAAGGGCTGGAGAATTTCGCTGGCAAAAAACAAGGAATTTAGGTCTGATTCTGAGGAATTTTCTGGGGTTAATTGCTTCTGCTGTTGATTTCGCGTTTTAAAGGTTTCTATCATCAGAGAAATTTGCTCGATTTGTCCTGGGGTGAGTCCAGTGATATCAATAGTTTGAGTCATTTTTGAGTTGGGTTCTAGGGGTTGTTGACATTTTAGCTAATTTTGGCGCTCAGGGTCAGAAAGTGGGTTTCTTGGGTGCTTAAATCTCCTCTAATACTAAGTCTACAAGAGTCATGGCACTGCGGTTGAACGGAAAACATAGACTTTTATTGTAGCAATCTGACAACCTGAAGAAACTTGATTTTGGGTTGGGAAGTGCGAAGACCAAATATACGAGCCAAATAATAGTGATCTGTGTGTTCGGAACAGTCCCACTCAGCGCGACTGACGTAAAATGGGATGCGATCGCACTGAGATTCATCTGTAACTGTTGTTTTTGCGTCAATATACAAAAATTCTGCACCCTGTTCATCCAGAATTACAAAATCATAGGGTTGGCGTTGTTCTCGCTCTTGGTTAAGCCAATGAACACGATCTTCACCAAATTTTTCCACCAACCGATGATATAAAAATTCTTCCCCTTCCCGACCAATTTCAGCAAGATTTTGTTTATAGTAACTGATACTGACTGGGGATAAATCTTGAATCTGAATAAAACTGAATGGGTCTGAAAATTGCACCTTTTTCGGTGGAGCAAAGAGATGAACGACAGCCTCATAAATTCCCAATTCATGCAAGGCAAACACTAAGCTAGAATCATTGCCGATTTCTGCCGCATCTTGTAAAAGATTAACTACCGATAATTTTTCCTTACTTTCAATTAACTCAGTCACTTCCTCTAACGTAACCTCTTGCACTAAACGATTAAAGCTCTCAAACTCCCGATCGGTCATTTCCTGTCTCACCGCTTGAAAGTCTTTAAATTGCTGCGTATTTTGGGCAAAATAGTCTAGATCTTGCTCAGAAACCTCTGGATTTTCTGCCAAGCGACTTAAAGCCGAAAGTTTATCCTGGTGATTGAGAATCTTAAAAATACCGGTACTGACTTCTGGATCGTTCACAGTTTTCAGTAATAGATTGGCTCTGTTTTTATAAAAATAGCGAAATATATCTTCAATATACGGATCTGAGTAATGATTAGACCATTCAAGTAATTTCGTGATTATTCGAGTAAACTTAGGATCTCCAACTTTATCTTCTCTCTCCCAATTTTCTAGCGCTTCGTCAATCTCTCTAGCAATATCTTTAATCGTTTTGATCTCTTCTTGCTTATGAAAGAGATTTTCAGCATTAACGAATCGTTTATCCAACAGAAAATCATTCCAATAGTCAGACGTGAGCATTTCTAGGGCTTCTTTTAACTCTTCTGGGATATTCTCATCTTTCTTGAGATCTTCTTTCTGCATCAATTTACCGCATTGATTAGGCAAAAGGCAATGCTCTTCAAAGATGGATTGATCTTGTTGATAAAGAAAACAGCAAAATTGATCTAGCCATGCAATCACCCGATCTTGCTCCCAGTCAAAATATTGCACTAAACTATCAAGCGTTTCTTGGTTTTTAATATCAGCAGCAATAGAGCTAAAAATCCATTCATGAACGAGACTCCAGGAAAAAGACCCCATATTCTCTAAGTGTTTTTTATCGGGAATTTCTCCAGGATAAAAATCATGGGAAAATTCCCAAATCTGATGTTTGATAGAGGTTTGAGGCTCGGAGGTAGGGAAATAGCTAATTAAATGATAGATGGGGCGACTCAAGTTCCAATACTCTGAAGCATCTTCTTCCTTTTTCGCAACTTTAATACAAGCATTAATTTCATCAGAAATATTTTTAACTGCCTTCTGATCAATGTGATTTTCAAACCCTGTAATTCTCCGATCTAAGAGAATTTCTCGACAGGGTAAACTCAGCATTTCCATCACATCTTTCAGTTCTTCTGGAATGCGATCGTCAAGGTAGCACCCTTCATTGTTGATTAATATCCCCTTTTGATTCGGGAGAAGACAGTATTTTCTCAGGAATTTATCATGATGATCTCGAACAAAGTGAAGTACAGAATTCAGCCATTGCAGTGTTTGTTCAATACTCTGATCCAGATGTTCTGCGAGTGCTTCAACGGTTTTGAGCCGATGAATATCTTCTAACAAGTTCTCAAACGTATATTTGATATCCTCTGGGAATTTTTGACCCAAGACTGATTTAAGAATGTCGTGCCAATCTAAAATCTGATCGGCTTGGGGTAAATATTCAGGATAAAACTCAGAGGCTAACTGAGCAAACTGTTGGACTTTGGATCGGTTTTTGTAACTGGGAATTAGGGCTTCTTTAAGGGGAATTCTTCCTCCGGCAACGGTATCGACTAAGGTTGTATTACTCAGTTGAACGACTAAGTTATCTAGAATTTGCCTGTTGTACCATGGTTGGTCAATATTTTCTGGCAGTTTAGCACCCTCTTTTAGTTTTGCTAATAGGTGAACTTGATGCCAATTGGAGGAGACTAAATGGAGTAATTCAGCATAAAGAGCGTTTGCTTCTTCTAAAATTTCTTTATTCTGAGGGGTTTTGATGGGATTATCAGGATTGAGTAAGATGCTATCTCTGGGTTCGGTGGGATTGAATAAGGGACTATTGATGACGACAGGATAGGGAAAAGTTTCTGAACCAATGAGGGGAAATTCACAGAAGAGGGTTGGGATTTCGTCGGCAATTTCTTGGATGGAATAGAGATGATTTTCTCGTGGTTCAACTGCAATTGCAAGGGTAAGGGTTTCCTGAGAATTGGATAAGCAAGCAATGGTTTGTTGGTGTTGTTCTGAATCCCCCTTTTGTTGCACAATGGTGACGATTGATAGGTTATGGATTTGATGACGCTCTAGGGTGGTGTAGCTGTAGGTGATATCTTGCGTTCGATCGCATAGGGTGACGGAAGTAATGGTAGGGATAAAAGCCAGTGCATAGGCGATCGCATGATGCAAGTCCTGAATCCCAACTTGAGCTACCTTAAAGCCAGCTTCATCTAATACATAGCGAAAGCAGGTATCACAGGTTTGATTGGGTTGATAGTTCTCGATGGGAGGATAGGAGCGATCGCTATCGATATCTTCAAAGAGCGCAAACGCATCATCTACGTTTTGGATCATTTCGTCTAAGTCGGTTGCACTGCGATCGAGAAGAATCTTAAATGGCTTGTAAATCAAGGTTTGATCGTCCTGATTTTGCAACACTCCACTGACTTCAACCTTACGCGAGAGTAAGTGAGTCGTCATGAAGCCTGTGCCAAATTTTCCTGTAGTTTTAGGCGTTTGATGTTCTTCCCGTTTGCGCTCTTTACTAGAAACCTGTTCAATTAAGTAAGTAATATTTTCAATAGAAAAGGGATTACCATTGTGTCGAAACTCTACATACTCCGGAGTCAAGATGATTTCCACCTTAACTTGCTCATTGGCTACATCTTTAGCATTTTGGAGCAGTTCCCAAATCCACCGTCGCTTAGAAGATGCTCGGTTAAAAAGCTGATCGATCCCATCGAGGAGTTTAGTCGCGATCACTTTCTGGTAGGCTTTTTTCCTCGCCTCTTCTGCCTGCTGTCGGATACCCATGTTTTCCCTGATATGTGAGTATCGCTTATTGTATCATACTCTAGCTTGACTGCGATCGCCCCCTACTCCCGAAAAACCTTGGATCTAAACCTTATGTTGGCTGACTCTCTAAAATTTCTCGGATTCTCTCCCGAAACGATCTCACCGCCAAACGCTGACCAACTTCTTTACTTTGCTCAATGAAACCGGGTATTTCATCCAAAGGTAAAAAGGGGAAAGCTAGACTTTTATCTGACCGTTTATATTCCCCATCGATCAGTTGATAAACTTGTAGGGTTTCCTTCGTATATCTCCACAGTTCCGGCACTCCCAACGCTGCATAAATCGTAAATTTCTTCAGGGATGAGCGAGTGTAATCTGACTCAATTGCCAAATCTGGAGGTGGATCGTTAGGCAGTTCAATATTTTTACTTCTGACTAAAGCTTCATTCTGAATATAAAAGCACGTATCAGGTTCAATAGCACGACTTAAATCTTCCCGTTCTAAGAGCAATGAACCAACATCCATCACCTCAATTTCTAATTCATCCGCGATCGCATGAATAAAACGGGCTATTAGTCGATTAGGGACTTCATGCTGTTGTAATGGCATCCTCAGTTCTAATACTCCTTCCTGATAAGCAATTCTCCACCCCCGATCCTCGCCCACATCTGCCATCAGTGCCTGATAGGTTGACCAGCTTACATTGCGTAAAATGATGCGATTTTCTGAGGAAACTTGCTCTTGTATGGGAGCCAAAGTTTTACTTGCCATTCTCAGTCTCCTTGGACTCATAAGCTTACACTGAAAGATTTTTTTCATCCTGTCAATGGGTCAGCCGACAGCATAATCAGTCATTTCTCGCATAATTGGAGGGAAAAAACCAAAAACGATATCCTGTTTAGGTACACCCAAGTCAACTAAATCGGCTGCCATATCATGCTCGGTTGAGTTAGCAAAAATCCAGATTTTTTCATTGCGAATATCCATATGCATCACACAATGATGTACCCAGCGCTTATTGAGCCAACCGAGATAAACAATTTGATAATGATTTCGCTGGGTGTCAAAAATAGTCAGCACTTCAATTTCACCATAAGCTGGCTTGACTTTTGCGTAATCGATTAGCAATTGCTGAACGATTTGTTGATAGTGGGTTAATTTATCGCTCAGTTCTTCCATAGGGCAATTTGCTCCAATTCAATATTGTAAACAAGAAGCTTAACGGATTTTGCGTAAATCACTAAACTAATAATATTATAAGGTATTCTAAATGACGATCGCCAGAACCAATCTGGTTAACACTAATCACTGAAGCGATCTTTTACATTCGAGGACATTCATGACTGAGCCATCTCAATCCGCTAAACTCAATCCTAGCTCTAGTTTTAGCGTCAAAATTCGGGTTAAACTCCATAATCGTGCGGGCGCTCTCGCAACGGTTACTGGTGCGATCGCATCGGTTGGCGGTAGTTTAGGAGAAATTAACCTTTTGCAGCGTACCCTAGATTTTACCCTGCGGGAAATCACCGTAGACGCTGCCTCAACCGAACAAGCCGAGGAGATTGTCCAAGGGATTAAAGCCTTGCCAGACATTGACGTATTGGAAGTCTCCGACCAAACCTTTGACCTGCATAAGGGCGGTAAGATTACCATTAATAGCAAAATTGCCATTAAAGGTCAATCTGACTTGGCGATGGCTTACACTCCTGGGGTGGGTCGGATTTGTAAGGCGATCGCCGAAAATCCCCAAAAAGCCTTTGATTTAACCATCAAAAGCAACACTATTGCCATTGTCACCGATGGTAGCGCAGTTTTGGGATTGGGCAATCTCGGCCCCTTGGGCGCTCTGCCAGTTATGGAAGGGAAAGCCATGCTATTTAAGGATTTTGGCGGTCTCGATGCCTTTCCCGTCTGTCTAGATACCCAGGATACCGAAGAAATTATTGCCACCGTTAAACGCATGGCTCCCGTATTTGGGGGCGTGAATTTGGAAGATATTAGCGCTCCCCGATGCTTTGAAATTGAGCGCCGTCTTAAGGAAGAGCTAGATATTCCCATTTTCCATGATGACCAACATGGAACGGCGATCGTAACTCAAGCTGCCCTCTATAATGCCCTGAAATGGGTTAAAAAGAGCCTAGACAAGGTACGAATTGTGATTAATGGGGCCGGGGCCGCTGGGGTGGCGATCGCCCATTTGTTGCAAGAAGCAGGCGCAAAACATATCGTCATGTGTGACTCCAAAGGCATTCTTTCTAAACAACGCTCTGACCTGAATGCCGCTAAACAAGAATTTGCAGTAGATGAATCTGGCTCTTTAGCTGATGCCATGAAAAACACCGATGTGTTTGTTGGCGTGAGCGTGCCAGGGGTGTTAACTCCAGAAATGGTCAGTACCATGGCCAAAGATCCGATCGTCTTTGCCATGGCTAACCCCATTCCCGAAATTCAACCAGAGCTAGTCACCGATCTCGTCGCAGTTATGGCCACTGGACGCAGTGATTATCCCAATCAGATCAATAATGTCTTAGCCTTCCCTGGGATATTCCGAGGTGCTTTAGATTGCCGCTCCCGCACGATTACACGCAAAATGTGTATTGAAGCAGCAGCAGCGATCGCCTCTTTAGTCAGTCCCATGGACTTAGGCCCCCATAATATCATTCCCTCCGTGTTCGATCCTCGTGTTGCTCCTGCCGTATCTGCGGCAGTGCAACAAGCTGCCCGGGCCGAAGGGGTTGCCCAATGTTAAAAGAGTAGGTGATGGGAATGGGGAAGATCAACTTTTGCCTATTCCCCATTCCTTAAAAGAAGTCAAGAACGAAATTAATCAAACAGATCCAGATTCAAACTAAATCCGGGTAATATGGACTCGCCAGATAATTCTGTAGGTAAATTTCGTACTTCTACTTCTTTTTGTGGCCGATAAATTTCGACTTGTTGCTGTTGGGGATTAATCAACCATGCCAATTGTACACCCGCATCCATATATTCCCTCATTTTGGTACGCAACTGTTCTAAACTATCCGTTGCTGACCTTAATTCAATCGCAAAATCGGGCGCAATGGGCGGAAATTTCCGTCGCTGTTCTGGCGTTAAGGCTAAATACCGTTCCCGGCGAATCCAAGCCGCATCTGGAGAACGATCTGCACCATTGGGTAACTTAAAGATCGTAGAAGAACTGAAGGTATAACCCAGGTTAGTTTGCCGATTCCAAATCCCCAAATCAGTGATTAAATCTGCTTCTCGCTTTCCGCTATCACCTCCTACGGGGGGCATAATAATGAGTTCTCCTCTAGCATTTCGTTCAAAGTTTAACTCGCGGTTATTTTGACATAAGTGATAAAATTGATCATCACTGAGGTTAACGGTATCTAAATGTAATATCAAAGGACTCATAAACCCATTCTTAACCAAAACTGACGTTAATATTATATCGCTATCTAATTTCCTATTCCCGAAACTGTAACGCCCAGATAACCATGAAAACTCTTTCCCATTGGATCGGTACTACCTTTAGCACCCTTATTCTGAGCTATCCCTTTGTGGCTTGGGCAGGGCCAACCCTATACTATGAAAAATTATGGTTAAATCTGTCGGTTCCGGCTTGTTTGCAGAAAGCAGAACAGGCGATCGCCTCTACGGAGGTTCCCGTCTTAAATATCAATGCTAACCGCGTGTTAGCCGTCAGTCCCACCGTCTCCGTGGCTATTGACTGTGAGGCGATCGACAATAGAACCCGCAGTATCATTATGGTCAGCAGTGATGGCGATCGCCCCATGACAGCTATTAACCTAACCCAAGCCTTAAAAGAAGCCATGAGCCACATGAATGAGTTCCTATAATTCTAGGCGATCGCTCGTTACCCGCTCCATTTGCTGACGATCGTGACTTGTCCAAATACAACATCGATAAGAATTGTCCCCCATCCAACGATCGATTAACTCTTCTACTTGTTCTGTCGTTTTTGGGTCGAGAGATGCCGTAGGTTCATCTAAAAACAAAATCATCGGATGCAATTGTAGAGCGCGAATTAAACTCAGAATTTGCCGCTCTCCTCCAGATAGATTCATCGCTGACTTTTGCAGAAAATCTGAAGAGCGATTGAGTTGGGTGAGCAAGATTTGAACATCCTCTAGGTTATAGGTTTTACTTTGATGAATTCCTAGGCTATAAACAATCTGTAAATTTTCTTCAACTGTACCTTCAAATAGACTCGGTTGTTGATGAATATAAATGGCTTGGGAACGATAATAGGGTAACAAATTTGGGTTCAGATTACAGTTTTTTCCTAGCTCTTTTGACCATAAAATACGACCCTCATCCAGAGGATCTAATCCTGCGAGAGCGCGTAATAATAGAGTTTTCCCTTTTCCAGATGCTCCCACTAAACCCAGACGAGATCCTGGGTTTAGGCTAAAAGTTAAGTTCCTCCAGAGCCATTTTCCTTGAATTCTGCGCCCAATTTGATGAACCGATAAACAAGTATTGCTATTCATATGTCTATTGCCTATTCCTCACCAACGACCTAGCTTTGGCTATAGCGAAAGGCATTATCCCATAAATAATCTACGATCTCTAAGGAATCATCTAAGGATTTAACTTGGCACTTTCCCCACTCATCATAGCTGAGTAAAGGAACATCGGATTGGGGTTTTCCCTGCATAGTGTTTAATCTTCCGCGAATATGATATAAATTATTTAGGGGGCCATTAATGTCAAAATCAATGCGACGATTCCAAGTCGTTTCCATCCAGGACTCAATACGATCGTCTAAGTCTTCTGGAGTCATGGGTTTGCCACTGGTAAGCAGATGATAGTAGACCAAAATAATCTCTTTACATTCTTCTTCCTCTGCGGCATCGATGAGAGTATGAAAAACAGTGGTATTATTGGCTAAATTCTTAAAAAATAGGGTATCAGTTACTTTTTTCTGAAATTTGAGTCTCTTAGTTTTGTAGCTACTATATTGCTTAAATGCAAATCCCCCCAGAGTGAGCAAAAGAGAGAGGGTCGTGAGCAAAACTGGAGTTAAATTCCGTACCTCTTCTTCATTCGCTTTCAGCTCTTCCATTCCCGGTAGAGTGCCGGTGAAAAATAGGATGATACCAACAATAATTACAATTTGGGGCAAAACCTTGATAACCAGAGGAACGGCTGCACCAATCGCTGAGGCAATTAAGATCAATCGGTCTTTCCAAGTCATGCTGACTTTGACATTGGGAAAGAGAAATTCTAAATCAAATTTAGGAACATTTTGATAATAAAAGAGGTAAATTTTTCCCGGACTAAAATTGAGAGCTTTATGACCTGCGAAATAGGAGTTATCTTTGAATTTCATGGCGATAACTACTCGCTCAAAGATGTCCAGTTTCTCCTCAATACTGCGAAACCACTTTCTACGGGTAATCAGTTCATAAATATCTCCCTGACAGTAGAATAGAATTCGATCGAAGTCGTTGAAATCAACATCAGTGTTCAGTTCAATCAGGGATTGTTGATTAAAGGCTTGTTCGAGAGTCTCTTGGGAAAGGGGAAAATAATTAGCCCGTTCTAGAACTTGCTCAAAATGGTTAAAGAAATCAGCTTCCATCTGCTGCTGCTCCCTAGAGGTAAATCCCTGAAACTCGGAGAGAGTTTCATAAGGATTAAAGGGGGTATAATAGTGTTTGAGATCTTCTAAAATTGAATGGAAGTGAAAATGGTAATAGGCGGATAAAAGCTGACAAAATTGGCGAAATTTATCCCGATCGCCTTTGGACAGCTTTCCATCTCTGAGACATAATTCAATCAGATGATGGCGGTCAAAGGGAATATGGGCTTCGCGATCGCTATAATGAGCCATAGGTCAGAGAATCATTAGAGATTGCTGCAACGGAACGGATGAAACACCAGACAGCCAGCTTCTAGTCTCACTCTTCTTTACCTGAGTCAACATTGCAGAAAGTTTGTTGTACCCAGGGTATTTATCGGACACAACGAGAAGCTAAAGCGTCGTTCCACACGACCCGAACACAGCCAAACAACTGAGCTAGGCTCTGTCGCTGTTGGTCGGTTGGATAGAAACTGTTTTGATATCTCGCTTTCATTGCTTGTGCTAGAATTGGTTTGTAAATTTATTCTAGCTTGGTCTACCGGAAATGGCAACCCATTTACGCAAGGAAAGAAACAGTATTTCAAGCCTTAAAGTTCACTGGGTTTGTGTGACTATGATATAATTTTGTCCACTTCAGCGAGAGCGTCTCCTAAATGGTGGTGCGATCGCCCGAAAACGGTAAACCCGATGTTCTGGGTCTAAATAGGAGAGTAATTGCTCAATGCCTACGCTACCAACGCCGATGTAGAAGAACGGTAGTCTGTAGGGATTTAAAAAAATCAGCTCTTATCATCTAGAACTTCCAGTTTATAACCTGGATTGTCTGTGTATTGGCTTTCAAAGGTTAACTTAGGATCAATCTTGAAATCAACTGTGCCATTGCCGCAAACAGCTTCATCGGGATTAACCCGAAACATAGCCGCATCAATACAACGAGCTAGATAAATAAATTCTTCATCGACTATTCCGGAAACTCCGGCATTGAGGAAATAAACTCCAGGATGAAGGAAGCATTCAAAGGAAAATTGAACGGTAATCACTTGATTGGGTTCAAAGTGAGCAATTTTATGGAAAGAAGGGCTGACAGAGGCTCCACCTAATTCTAGTCCACTGATGGTTTTAATTAACATGCCAAAGCGCACGTTTTGAGCCATTTTGGAAAAGCGGACTTGGAAGGTGTAAATGTAGGATTGTCTGCGAATCAGATGATTGACCACTCGACCGGAGAGGGTTTCAATATGAGGGTCAAGAATTTCTGCGCCTCTGGTGGTGTAGGAAAGGGTATGTTCGGGGTTAAGATGGGGATCGTAGTAGTCTCCTAATGTGGGTATGGATGGGGAAGAGTTGGAGTCTTGAAGAGGGGAAGATTGACCGTTTGTTTGTGCTTTTTCTGGAGTTTGAAGGCTTTGCTGTTGATGGGATTTTTTCAGTTCTTCGCGCAGGATGTGGCTTTTGTCTGAGGGAGCGTAGATCAGTTCTTGATATTTAGAAACAACAAATTTCGGTTTATTGTTGAGGATAATTTCACCTTTGTCCATGAGAATGGCTCGATCGCATAATTCCACAACCGACGAAGCAGCATGAGATACAAATAACACTGTACCGCCGCGATCGCTAATTTCCTGAATTCGAGCAAAACACTTGCGCTGAAACGCTTCATCTCCCACGGATAAAGCTTCATCGACTACCAAAATATCCGGCTCCACACTCGTTGCCACTGCAAACGCCAAGCGCACAAACATCCCACTAGAATAAGTTTTTACTGGCTGCTCAATAAATTCACCAATATCGGCAAAGGCAACAATGGAATCAAACTTAGTCTGAATTTCATCCTTAGTTAAGCCCAACAACTGACCATTAAAAAACACATTCTGCCGACCGGTAAATTCCGGATTAAATCCACTACCCAACTCCAACAGCGCCGATAAGCGACCATTGACCTGAACTTCCCCCGTCGTCGGAGTCAAGGTGGCGGCAATAATTTGCAGCAGGGTACTTTTTCCCGAACCATTACGCCCGACAATGCCCAGAGTTTGCCCTTGGGGAATTTCCAAATCAATATCATGCAGCGCCCAAAACTCCTGCCCCCTTGTTTTTCCGGGTAGCAATAGCTCTTTGAGGCGATCGCCCGGATGGGCATATCGCTTAAACGACTTAGAAACACCTTTTAGTGAAATCACCATTTCACTCATGGAAACACAATATCTTTAGTCCGTGCGATCGTCAACCAACCCGACACTCTATCACCAATAACCATCCGTCCCTCCCCTAGATCACATCAGCAAACGCAGGGCGCAGTCGTCGATAGACCCATAAACCCCCTGACAACAGTACCAGAGAAACGCCCAAAGCACTCATCCATTCTCCCCAATGTTGCATCTGCCCCACTAAGATCAAATCCCGATAAGTTTCCGAAATAGCCGCCAAAGGATTAAGCCAAAACACCAACTGTCGCCAAGGTTCAGGAATAATGCTCACCGGATACACAATCGGAGTCATATAAAACCACAAATTGGTAATCACCGCCAAACTTTGGGGAATATCGCGCAAAAAAACCGTTAAGGCCGAGACCAAATACCCCAAACCGGCCGTGAGCAATAACTGGGGTAACCAAGCCAAGGGCAATAATAACAGCGTCGGATGCAGCGTCTGGGTAATTAAGCCCGTTAAAACAATTAGGGCAATTAACCCCATAGAACTTTCAATAAAGGCGCTCAGAACCGGCACAAGGGGCAACAAACCCAGGGGAAAGACCACTTTCTTCACTAAATTCGGTTGACTAATCACCGCATTCGAGGACTGAAGCAAACCCGTCATAAAAGCAGTCCAGGGCAGCAGTCCCGCAAATAACCATAACCCAAATGTGAGGTTGTTGGCCGCCATGCCCTGAAGATTGAGCTTCACCTTCAGCACAATCGAAAACACATAGGTGTAAATCAGCAATTGGGAGAGTTGATTGAGCAACGGCCACAAATTTCCCAGTACCGAACCCTGGTAACGGGCTGCTAAATCCCGGTGAACTAAGCTTTTGAGTAAATTAGCTTGCAGCAACCATTGACGTTTTCCCCAAGATTTGGCGATCGCCTCTAACCCTATTCCTCCCTTATTTGCCCTCAACAAAATGTGTCCTCTCTCACCACTCAACAATAGCGCAATCCCAGACTCCAGAGAGTATGGCTCTCAAATTCTGACACTCTCCCCGACTAGCGTGCAACGGTGTCTTTACCCAAAGTTTTGTAAAATCGTAGTCTCGGTTACAGCAATCTAGTCTATCCCATCTCTATATCATAAAGTGTTCAACTCACTCGAATTTTATCCATTAGTGTGAACTTTGATTCCTACAATCCAGGGGACTTCTACGATGAACTCTTCGGCCCCGACGGTAATCCCCGGCCCGAATGCAAACCCCTTATAGACCACTTAAATCATCTCTCTCGCGAACACCTTCACCAACGCCAACAAGCTGCCCAGATTGGACTCTTCAAGCTGGGAGTAACCTTTAATGTCTATGGTGCAGAAGAAGGAACCGAGCGGATTTTTCCCTTCGATCTCATTCCCCGTGTCGTCTTATCTCACGAGTGGAAAACCCTACAACAGGGACTCAAACAACGGATTGAAGCCCTGAATTTATTTATTGCCGACATTTATGACCAGCAAAAAATCATTAAAGATAAAGTCATTCCCGAAGAATTAATTCACTCGGCCACCGGCTTTCTCAAACCCTGTATGGGACTCAAACCCCCCAAAGGAGTCTGGTGTCATATTACTGGAACCGACTTGGTGCGCGATAAAGACGGAAAATGGTACGTTTTAGAAGACAATTTGCGCTGTCCTTCCGGCGTTTCCTATGTCCTAGAAAATCGCCGGGTCATGAAAAGTACCTTTCCTCAAGTCTTTAGCTTGATGGATATTGAACCGGTCGATCAATATGCCGGGGGTTTACTCGATACCTTACTTAACCTAGCCCCCAGCCATGTCCCTGAACCAACAGTAGTCGTATTAACTCCTGGAGTCTATAACTCGGCTTATTTTGAACATTCATTTTTAGCCCAGCAAATGGGAGTGGAATTAGTGGAAGGCCGGGATTTAGTCATTGCTGATGGCTACCTGCAAATGCGAACCACCAAGGGACTGCAACGGGTGGATGTGGTTTATCGTCGCATTGATGATAGCTTTATCGATCCAACCGTGTTTAATCCCGATTCCTTATTAGGGGTTCCCGGTTTAATGGAAGTCTATCAGTCGGGACGAGTGGCCTTAGCTAATGCTCTCGGAACTGGGGTAGCTGATGATAAGGTGATTTATTCTTATGTTCCCGAAATGATTCGCTATTATTTGGGCGAAGAGCAAATTTTAGCCAATGTTCCGACTTATTTATGTTGGGAGCCAAAACAACAAGAGTATGTCCTCAACCATCTGGAGGAATTGGTTGTTAAAGCAGCCGATGAATCCGGAGGTTATGGGATGTTAGTTGGCCCCAATTCTACAGCCGAGCAACGGGAAGAGTTCGCCCAACGGATAAAGGCCAATCCCCGTAAATATATTGCCCAACCCACCCTCTGTTTATCTAGGGTTCCCACGCTTTTAGAGGGCAATATTGAAGGCTGTCATGTGGATTTACGTCCCTATATTCTCTATGGTGAGGAGATTTCTGTAATGCCGGGAGGCTTAACCCGAGTTGCTCTCAAGCGAGGCTCTTTAGTTGTCAATTCTTCTCAAGGGGGGGGGAGTAAAGATACTTGGGTTTTACGAGATGAGCTGGTTTAACGAGGTTGAATGTCATGAATATAACAATAAGTGAATTTTCGTGAATTATTGCTAACCCTCAGTTGGCGAAACTCAAGATCATCTCGTATGCTGACAGTAATGAGTTTTTGATGACATAACAACGATGATGGAATCACTTGCATTGACCCATGCTTCCCTGGCTTATGAAGATCCGAACCCTGCTCCAGAATTACGGTCTTTTGAAGTCATCAATTTATCCCTAGCTAAAAGTGCTGTAGGCGTTCTGGCTTTAGGTGTGGCGCTGTCGATTTTTAGTGCAGCAGAAAATGCTATGGCCTATCTAAGTTATGGGTCTAGGGGTAGTGATGTTGTTTATCTGCAAGATTTACTAAAACGTGCAGGTTATTTTCCCTATACGGTAGGATCGACAGGCTACTATAGTGATATTACTTATGATGCAGTAGTAAGCTATCAGTACGATATGGGTCTAGCCGTAGATGGTGTTGCTGGGTCTCAAACCTTTGCTTCTTTAGAAGCGGGTGGTGGTGACCCCAACATGGGTGGTGGTAGCCATATGGTGGTAGCTGGAAGTGGCTTAAATGTCCGTTCAGGGATAGGAACATCGTTTCCCGTTATTGGTGGACTCGGCTATGGACAACGGGTTTATGTGGAATACTTTGACCATAGTGGTTGGGCGAAACTTGCCGGTGGTGGATATGTGTCCGGTGACTATCTGGCGGCACTTTAATTTCTAAGCTGGCTGATTGACTATGGCGATCGCTCCTGTGGTATCAATGTGGGAGCGATCGCTCTGTATACTCTTTTTTAAAGATAGTATAAGTTATTGTCAATTTCGGACGCTGGGGTAAACCTTCAAAGTACCAACGGGGTCAAGCCTTAACCGGCCAAAGAAGAAGGAATTAAATGGACTTTCCCTCGCTGTACTGCTCGCAGCAAACGGTTAATAGACTTGCGTTCATGAGATTCTAAATGAGAATAGCTAGAAACTAGTTGCAGGGTATGATAATCCGCGAAAGACATAACACCGGTTGCACCTACTGAGCCAAAAATGTCGGAAATGCGGTCAGATAACTTTTCGGTTGGAGATAACATAGCTTTTGGTCATCAACTCATCTTATGTCCCTATTCTCCTCCCCTTTCGCTGAGTGTGGGGTGATAACCCCCACACTAGGTTTGTGATTTACGTTGGATATGTTGGTGAGATGGGGGAGATAGGGAGATGGGGACTGGATTTCCGTTTACAACGAGCAGAATTTTGCCCATACGATCCGATAATACGGAAGTTAGGGTTTAACTTCTGTGTCAGGTAGTCTATGTTAAGTCGTGTAGCAGATGCAATCTATTGGCTCAATCGCTATGTGGAGCGAGCGGAAAATACGGCTCGCTTTATTGATGCCAATTTGACCTTGATTTTGGATTCCCCCGTTGGGGTAGCCCATCAGTGGGAACCCTTGGTGATTACCACGGGCGATCGCCAAGTGTTTTGGGATCGTTATGGGGAAGCAACAAAAGAGAATGTGCGCCACTTTCTCACATTCGATGCTAAAAATCCCAATTCGATTTTATCTTGTTTGTGGATGGCTCGTGAGAATGCCCGCTCTATTCGAGAGGTGATTTCTTCGGAGATGTGGCAGCAGATTAATGAGTTTTATTATATGGTCAAGGAGACTTCACCAGAGGGGTCAATGGTGGAGCTATCGGATTTTTATGATGAAGTGAAGCGCTGTAGTCATTTGTTTACAGGCTTAATGGATGCCACCATGTCCCATAATGAGGGATGGCATTTTGGTTTAATTGGCCGGTTGCTAGAACGAGCAGATAAGACTTCGCGAATTTTAGATGTAAAGTATTTCATTTTGTTACCTTCGGCTCAGGATGTGGGCACAACCTTAGATGAAATTCATTGGATAGCCCTATTAAAGTCGGCGAGTGCCTACGAAATGTATCGCAAACAAATCCACCGTCACCAAATTACTCCCATGGGAGTGGCGGGATTTTTGTTGCTCGATCGCCATTTTCCCCGTGCGGTGCGCTCTTGTCTGTTTCGCTCTGAGCAATCTCTGCATAGAATTAATGGTACAGCACCGGCTACCTGGAGCGATCCGGCCGAACGGGCCCTAGGTCGTCTGCGATCGGAATTAGAGTATATTACCATTGAGGAAATTGTTAAGCAGGGATTACATGAATTTGTAGATCATTTACAACAAGAGTTGAATTTTGTGGGTGAGCAGCTTTATCAAAGCTATTTCTGTTTAGAGTCAGTCTGTTAAATCACGAAAAAGCCAAACCATGCGCTATAAAATTATTCACTTTACTCAGTATATTTATAGTGAGTTTGTAGCCCTGAGTCCCCATTGGCTGCGATTGCGATCGCGCTCCGATGGTCAGCAAACCCTGCATCACTTTCAGCTAGAAATTGACCCACCACCCACAGGCTGCTCCTCTGTCCTGGATGCAGAAGGCAATGTACTCGAAAAAATTTGGTTTGACCGTCAGGAACTCAAAGCGCTGAAGATTACTGCCATTTCAGAAGTAGAAACCCACTGTACAAACCCATTTAACTATCTCTTAGAGCCTTGGGCGGTTCAGTTTCCCATCGATTATCCTTCGAGTTTATTAGCTCGGTTATCCCCCTATTTTGCACCCAGAACCTTACCAAATCCAGTCGATCCGAAGGTTTATGCTTGGGCGGTGGAAATCGCCGATCGCGTCCAGTATCAAGTTGTGCCCTTTCTGAGTGCCATCAATCAGGACATTTATGAACGGTGCGATTATTATATTCGCGATACCGGCGATCCCTTTCCTCCGGGCGTTACCTGGGAGCAAAAAGGGGGAACTTGCCGAGATTATGCGGTCTTGTTTATGGAAGCTTGTCGCGCTATGGGATTAGCCGCAAGGTTTGTCAGTGGCTATCAAGAAGGCGATCGCGACACCACAGACCGTCACCTCCATGCTTGGGCAGAAGTGTACCTTCCCGGAGCGGGATGGCGGGGCTATGACCCTACCCTCGGTCTAGCTGTTAGCAATGGCCATATCGCCGTCGCAGCCAGTGCCATCCCCCAAAATACAGCTCCAGTTTCTGGTACACTGCACCGCTCCCAGGTACAGAGCCAAATGGACTTTGATTTGGCGATCGAATTTCTAGATTAATCCGTACTTAAATCGCTCTCTTCTCCCTGGGCATAATACTCCCAATCAATATTAGGAATACTTTCGACCGCATGGTTAAGAGCAACTTCCCAAGTTTTGCGAAGTTTGCCCAAATAGGGGTCTCTCAAGGGTAGCTCAAGCTGGTGGCGAACCACCAAACTATCCCGTTCATACATGACCAGATTAATGGGCGGGCCCACGGAAATATTGGATTTCATAGTAGAATCGATGGACAAAATCGCCGCTTTCGCTGCCACATCTACCGGAGTGTCGAAGTGAACCGTGCGATCGAGAATCGGTTTACCATACTTAGTCTCCCCAATTTGTAAAAAGGGAGTTTCTGGAGTCGCTTGAATGGAATTGCCTTGGGTATAGATCAGATACAGTTCTGGATCTTCTCCCTGAATTTGCCCCCCCACCAAAAAATTACAATGGTAGTCAATACCATCTTTTTCTAACCAAGGTCGGTCTTGCTCTAGCAGTTGGCGGGTTTTGCTCCCAACGTAGCGGGCAATTTCATGAAACGTGGGCAGAGAATGTAAATTAACATCCTGCTGTACTTTAATATCTTTCTTCAAACTAGAGATCACCGCTTGGGTAATGGAGAGGTTCCCCGAAGAACAAAAGATAATCACTCGTTCCCCCGGTAGGGAAAAATCAAACAACTTGCGATAGGTGGAAATATAATCCACTCCAGCATTGGTTCGCGAGTCAGCGGCCAGCACCAGTCCGGAATTGGTGATAATGCCAAGACAATAGGTCATAAAAGCTAGATAACAACACCTTACTGATTGTACGGAATTTAGGGAATGTGGTAGGGCTGAGGTGTATATTGACCTATTGAGTTCATCAGGAAAAGGGTATGAATGCCCTGAAAACTACTGCCTTAATCTTCACAGGTGCTTGCTTCAGCCTCTGTTTGACTGCCTCTCCAGCCCAGCCACTGCAATTGCACTTTCAATCTCCGGATGGTCGGACAAGTGCAGATCTCTTGTTTGGAGACTATGTTACCAATTTTAATCCGGCTTGGACAAGTTACAATGCCGTGGGGATCGAACTTCATCAAGATCCCACTAAAGACCCAATTGATTCTTTTCTCAAAGGTGAGAGTTATAAGGCTTATTACCACAATGGTTCTCCCGATCCCAATTTGATTGAGCTAATCAAGACTAGTATTCAGGCTAATAAACCTTACAAGTGTTCTCCCACGGAATGTTTATTCCCCCTTAACTAAGGAACACAACTTAAGTTAAGGAGGAAACTTACCCCTCTTTTGTCACTTTTTCTGTAGAGAATTTTAGGAATCTGGCGTTACTTAGGTGTATATTTACTTAATTGGGCTTGTTGTTGTTCGGGAGTTGGGGGTGGTTGAAGTATCGGAGAAGTTAAATTATAGAATGACGGTGAGTATCTCAACTCCCCTATTCTCCTTCCTTTGCAAATCGCTCTAATAGATCTTCGCGAGACAGGTGTAGCAACAGAGGAGTAAACTCTGCTGATGGCAGAGTTGCTATTTGCTCCACAATAGCTGCCAGTTCCTCATCTACTTCTTGGAAACGGACGCGCAAAATATCTGCTATCAACCGGAGGGTTGCTCGTTGTTCTCCCTCTTGTCGCTCTTCTTCACGCAGTTGAGCGATCGCCTCTTCATACAATTGAGTTAGAGTCACAATTAGCACCTCATCATCTCGATCGGCTTCTTGGTTTTGCCGCGTGGCTAAAATAGTTAAAAGATTATAGACCAATCTTATCACATTCCCTCGCCATCGGTTAGTTTGCGGTAGGCTCTGCAATTCTTGAATGGCTTGTTGTTGCACTGTTCCTCTGCCTAGAAGTCTTAACCATAAGGTTTCTGGCGTTCTCCGCAATTGATGGATAACGATGATGGCACTTTTATACAGATCGCCTAAATAATAGACTCCTGGAGGGCCGTTTTCTGCCTCCTTTGCACGAGCATTATCTAGCAAATTCTTGGATGCGGTTGGCGTTAATATCCACAGTCTAGGTAGATCGGTTTCCCTAAGTTTTCTGCTCTCTTGATCCCGTTCCCATTTGGCTTGCACCATGAATAATTTCAACAGACAAGTGCGAATCTCATTGGCGGTTATGGGATTACGAAAGGGTTCAAAGAGTGCTGGAGTCGCTATCAGTTGTCCCAATAATCCGAGTTCCCTGACATCGAGATCGCAAGAGGAGGGCGTAAACCAAACATCGACCTCGCGCACTTCTGAGGCAATCTTTTTGCTCGTTTCTACTGTTCCGAACCGGGAGAGTAGTTCACTGAGGTAATCTTTGGCGAATTGATCGTGAATGAATCGAGTCACAATGGGCAGTTGAGCAACGAAATAAGATTATAAGCGATCGCCTCGAATAACCTGATAGACTGTCGATCGCTACTCTCTACCAGGGAATATAAGGATGGTCACATCCAATCATAGGGAAACTCCAAAATCGACAAAGAGCGCGATCGCCTTGGGAAGTAACTTGGGTGACTCGAAAGCAACCCTTAACAGCGCTCTAAGCATCCTCGATCAAACGACTGGAATTAGGGTTCAAACTTACTCTAGCTACTACCATACTGCACCGATCGGGCCGGCACAACCAGATTTCCTAAATGCCTGTGCTATTTTGCAGGTAGAGTTAACACCTCAAGCCTTACTCAATCATTTACTCCGTATCGAACAGCACTTTGGTCGAATCCGTCGAGAACGTTGGGGGCCTCGAACCCTTGATTTAGATATCCTATTATTTGAAGATTTAATTCTCTCTACCCCTGAACTGCAAATCCCTCACCCCTGTATGACCGAGAGAGCATTTGTGTTAGTCCCATTAGCAGAAATTGCTCCAGACTGGATAGAACCCGTTTCTAAAGAGGCGATCGCCCAATTAGTAAAAAAGATAGACTGTTCTGGAGTCACTCTATCTATCCAGAAAGACTCCACAGCCACTTAAAAACAGTTTCAGGATTCACCGCAAATATGGTTTGATGTAGAGAAACGCCCTAACTTTTATCATGTCGGACAAGACTCAACCCCTAGTCAGCATTATTATTCCAGCCTACAAAGCTACAACAACGATCGCCTCTACGGTTGAAAGTCTCATTAATCAAACCTATACCCATTGGGAAGCCGCGATCGCCTCCGATGATAACCTAGACTATCTTGCCCTTCTCGCCCAACAAGGCATCACCGACCCCCGCATCAAACAAACCTTCACCGGCAGCATCGGCAATGGAGAAGCCGTAGCACGCAATGCAGCCGTCCAAATCAGCAACGGAGAAATTTTAGCCAACCTTGATGCCGACGATGCCTACAGTCCCAACCGTTTGCAAGAACTGGTTCCCTTAGCCCTAGAATACGGCGCAGCCATCGATAACACAGGAGTCTACAATACAGAATTAATCCTCTACAAACAGCCTTTCCCAAAACGAAACACCCTCACCTTTGCCACCCCCGATGATATCCTCCAACCCCGCGTTCCCTTCTTCCCCGTCTTCCAAAGACAATATCTCGGTACAGGCTGGACAAAAGTGCCCTTTGCCGCCGACGTTCTCTTTAACCTAGAACTCCTTAGTCGCATCCAAAAAGTCGCCATTCACCCCCAACCCCTTTACCAATATTACAAGCGCGAAAACTCCATTACCCAATCCACCAACGCTTTTGAAACCGCCGAACGCGCCTATCAACAAATTCTCGCCTTATTAGCAGAAGAAAAATTCGATCTCACCCCAGAAATTCGCCAAGCCGCTAACGATGAATTTTCCCAAAACTTACTCCTAAATCGGCTCTTTCGCCAGTATATGGAATCCGGACGTTGCCAAAATCTAGAACAATTTCTCGACCTCACAGAAAATGGTCATGCCCATTGGTTAAAACCCGAATTAGAATCCGTTACCCTTCAGATTTTTTAAAATGAAATTACTCTTTATCTCTAGTCCTGTCAGTTCCTTAAACTCTGGTCGTCTGGGAGGGGTCGCCCTAAATCTCAAGACCATCGCCACAGAAATGAGCCAACGAGGACATCAAATCCAAATCATTGCCCCTACAGACTCCACCATAGCATCCCTACCCATCAAAGAAATCCCTGGAGAACTGCAACCCTTAATCCCCGAACCCACCTATAACGACCCCGTAATCATTCCCAATAACTCAGTTTTGGCCAATATGTGGGATTATGCCCATCAAGTTCAGGCTGATTATGACCTAATTATTGACTTTGGTTACGAATGGCTACCCTTTTACTTATCACCCTTCTTTAAATGTCCCGTTCTTCACTATGTCTGTATCGGTTCCTGGACGGGTGTGATGGATCGGGCCATTGAAAGAGTCGCACACCTCTGTCCAGGAACTCTGGGGGCCCATACCAAAGCTCAAGCTGCTACCTACTCAGTAGCCGAATCCTTTAGGATTTTAGGGGGTGCTATTGACCTAACTCAATATCAATTTTGCCCAGAACCTGGGAATAGTTTAGCTTGGGCAGGGCGAATATCAGCAGAAAAGGGACTCGAAGATGCAGTGGCTGCCGCTCAAAAAATAGGTATTCATCTGCAAGTATTTGGCTATCTTCAAGATCCAGAATATTGGCAACAGATATGCCAGGACTATCCCCAGGCTTCCCTAGAGTATATGGGCTTTTTACCCACCCAAGACTTTCAAAGCAAATTAGGAAAATGTCGAGCTTTACTGATGACCCATAAGTGGGTAGAAGCTTTTGGTCGCGTAGCATTAGAAGCCCTGGCTTGTGGCGTTCCTGTGATTTCCTATCGTCGCGGTGGCCCCTCAGAAATTGTGGTAGATGGTCAAACGGGTTGGTTAGTTGAACCGGATAACCTAGATGAATTAGTTAGAGCCATTAAGAATATTAACAAAATCGATCGCCATCAGTGTCGCCAACGGGCAGAAACAGAATACTCGTTACCAGGATTTGGCGATCGCCTGGAACAATGGTTTCAGGATGTTTTGTAATTGTTGAAGTTTTAAATAGCGAAACTTGCTATGAATAAATTGCTTCTCAACTCCTCAAGTCCTACTTCCAGCACTCAATGCCAACCATATGTGGATATTGAACGTAATCTTGCCAGAAGTCTTCCCCCAATTCCCGGATTCCTGCCTCTGAAAGAGTCTGTTCATGCCAGTGAATCTCCTTAAATCCCACTTCTCTAAATGCCCATTCATAAGTCGCTTGGCTGAGGTAATAGTCTTCAATAATGACCGTTTTTCCTTCCAACTTGTATGCAAGAGTAGGTAAAGGCTGCCCTTCCTTCAGGGAGTCGCTAACAGTTTCCTCAGATCCATATTCTTCCAAGAATCGGTAGGACTCAGGTGCCCGATCCAGTTTATTGTTAATCGCGACAAAACGACCTTCCGGCTTCAGGTTGGCAGATATAGTCTGACACATTTCGAGCAGTTGTTCTTTAGTTTGGGCATGATTCAGGGAATAGGCAGCAGTCACTAAATCAAATCTGCCAATTTGTCCAAGTTTCTGCATATCGCCGAGAATATATTCAATTCCCAGAGGCTTTTTCGCTTCTTCTTCTTTGGCTAGTGTTATCATGCCCTCGGATATATCAACTCCCACAACTCGCGCAGCCCCTTTTTCCTTAAACTTGCGGCTGTAAATACCTTCTCCACAACCGAGATCCAAAATGGATTTTCCTGTAATGTCGCCCAGGAGATTAAAGTAAGTCGGTTGCTCAATATACTGATTAAAAGGTGTGTTAGGGTGACGTTTTTCTTTGTACTGCTTGGCGATTGGATCGTAAACTGACATGATTGCTTTCTAAGATCTAAGAATAACGTATAAAACAAAAATAGCATATAGTAGACCCTATCATTATACTGATTATTGTTGTTTATTTAGAAGAATGAATGAAACTGCTTTTTGTCGCTAGTCCAGTTGGGACATTAAAGTCGGGTCAGGTGGGTGGAGTGGGTATCAATATACTGAATATTAGTCAGGAAATGCTCCGACGAGGACATCAACTAAAAGTCCTAGCCCCTGTTGGCTCTGCGATTAAGTCTTTGCCTATCGAAGAAGTTGCTGGAGAGTTTCAACCCTCAGCTCCTAACCAGACTTTTAGCGATCCCGCGATCATACCCCAAAATGCTGTCCTGGCTAATATGTGGAATCGGACTCGCGAAATCCAGAATCAATATGATATTGTTTTTAACTTTGCCTATGACTGGTTACCTTTTTATCTAGCCCCATTTTTTAACAGACCTCCACTGCATCTGATCAATTTAGTGTCTTTGAGTTCAGTCATGGATCGGGCGATCAAACAAGTGGCCTATCTATGTCCAGGAACTCTAGGGGTTCATACAAAAGCGCAAGCTGAAACTTATCGAGTGCCTTTAGAATTTTTTCGGATTTTAGGTGGAGCGATTGATATTGATCGGTATGAATTCTGTCCAGAACCTGGAGATAGCTTGGCCTGGGCAGGACGAATTTCGCCAGAAAAGGGACTTGAGGATGCTGTGGCGGTAGCTGTGGCTTTAGGGATCAAGCTCAAAATATTTGGGTATTTACAGAATCCAGAGTATTGGCAACAGATTTGCGATCGCTATCCTAATGCCCCTTTGGAATACATGGGTTTTTTACCGACGGAAAACTTCCAAGCGGAATTAGGAAAATGCAAGGCTTTGCTGATGACTCATAAGTGGGTGGAGGCTTTAGGCAGAGTTGCACTAGAAGCATTAGCTTGTGGCGTACCTATAATTTCTTACTGTCGCGGCGGCCCATCAGAAATTGTGTTGGATAGTAAAACTGGTTGGTTAGTGGAACCCGATAACCTAGATGAATTAATTGTAGCTATAAGGCGGATTGACCAAATCGATCGCCATCAGTGTCGCCAACGGGCAGAAACAGAATACTCGTTACCAGGATTTGGCGATCGCCTAGAACAATGGTTTAAGGATGTTCTCTATTGATTCTAGCCAGAGCAATATTGCCATCTTGAGTCTCGAAGTCAACATTTAGGAGCTTTTCCCATCGTTTGACAATTTCTTGTTCGCCCTGCCGATTAACATCATCAATCACAATCGTACAATTCTGACTAAAAAATGGCACAAAATAAGGAACTGCGGGATATCGAGAATACTGCGTCTCTTCGGTATAAGCTGTGGGGCCATCGACCAATAACAGATCGATCTTTATATCTTGAGGAAGCTGTTTCCTCAGTGCTTCTGGATCGTACCATGGAATATCATCCAGACCCAAGCCACTAGATTTCAAAGGAGCTTCAATGAGCATGACACTATCTAGCAGTCCCTCTTTTTTTAATCCCTTCTCTAAAAAATCAAGCCATTCCTGATTGTGTTCTATGGTATATAAATGACTGTCACTATCCTTGAGTAATCGAGCCATATAAAAGGTAGAAAGCCCTCCACCGCACTCGACAATAACCCTGCGGTTATTAATCATAATATCATTGAGAACATTAACCAGTCCACTCGGTCGCAGAGCATATCCACTCCAGGGCAGGTAATTGGTGGATAAAGGAGCAAGATAATGGGTCGCCAATATATCTTTCTGCTGCTCTATTATCTCATTGAGTTGATGCACAGAATTGGCTGGATTAAATGATGATAATTGATGTTTCATAGTTTTTCACTAATTTACAAGATATTCTCCACCATCAAGGGTGATTGTACTCCCAGTGAGAAAGTCTTGTTGCAGTAAAAATAAGGCACAATCTGTAACTACTTGAGGATTCCCTGGAATTTTTAAGGGAATTCTCTGATTGGCATACTCTTGCATAAATTTTGCCGGATCGGGATCGTTATGAGGTTCAAGAATTTGACCCAAGGCTAAAGCATTAACCGTGATTCTGGGAGCTAATTCTAAGGATAACATTTGGGTCAGATCCCACAATCCTCGCTTGGTTAATCGATAGGAAAAATTACCGGGTTTAGGACGGGGAATCCGAGCATCATTAATATTGATAATTTTGCCTTGACTATCGGGGGGAAGCTGCTGGGCAAAGGCTTGGGAAAGTTGGAATGGGGCACGCAAGTTAATGGCAAAAATTTTATCCCAGGATTCTACATCAATCTGGTTAAATTGATCGTCTTGAGGATAAATGGACGCACTATTAATCAAAATATCAACTTTGCCGAAGGCTTCAACAGCTTTGGGGATAATTGTATCGGTAGCGGATGCATCAGCCAAATTGGCTGCATAAGTCACTGCTCGTACTCCGAAAGATTCTGCTTTTTCTTTGACTTCAGAGGCTGCATCAGCCGAATTTCCATAATGGATGAAGACATCACAACCTGCTTCTGCCAGAGCTAGAACGAGAGCGCGGCCAACACGAACGCCACCACCAGTAATCAGGGCTACTTTGTTCCTTAAGTCCATGAGATTAACTAATTATTCGCCTTTCTAGTCATAACCACAAGATGAGCCATTTTACAAGCTGAGGGTTTAAATCCAGCCTTTGAGACCATAGACGAACAACCCGATATATTCTTTTAAGGCGTTGGTGGTATCTCGGAGGCGACTGCTATCAGGGATGAGACTGAGTAGGGCTGATTCCCAGCTAGTCTCGGTTTCAGTGGGATTACGACCGGGGGGACTGAGGAAGTCGGTGGGGGCGGGAATGGCTTCGATACCTTGTTTTTGGAAGACGAGGAGCGATCGCGGCATATGAGTTGCAGAAGTCACCAATAATACCCGATTAATCCCCTCTTCGTCCAGAATTTGGCGCACATTCACCGCATTTTGATGGGTATTTAAGGAACTGGGGTCTTCTAAAATTGCCTCTTTTGGAACCCCCAAAGCTATGGCAATTTGGGCCATATCTGATGATTCTGGCGGCCCACCATCCTTCCAATCAATGCGTCCACCCGTGAGGATTAACCGGGGGGCTTTCCCTTGCAGATACAACTGAGAGCCATGTAGAATGCGATCGCCAGCCTCCGAAACATCCACCCAAGGCCGGGGATAAATTTGGGTCTTAATTCCCCCTCCCAGCACCACAATCGCCTCCGCAGCAGGCAAATCCTCCGGCGGAACATGGCGCAGTTCCAGAGACTGAATCAACTCCCGATTCACCCAACTATTTCCACCCAACAATAACACCAACAGCGCCAAAGACAGGGAAATCGCCGCTCGTTTGGGCCACTTCCACAGCAACACCAAAGAAACAACCATTAACACACAACTTAACCCCATTGGGTAAACAAATAAGGGAAGTAACTTAGAGAGAAATAAAAACATATAGTTAGATCGAATCCTGAACAACCCCCTTAAATTTTGGGGCTAGGGAGCGAGACGCTCCCACTCCAGTCATACACAACTTTTTCACGGACACGACAAACTGATGTACGTTCCTTGAAATTCTTACTCATTACTCATCACTCATTACTCATTTCCGCCACTTTTCTCCCTTCGTGCGATTTTGGGACAAAGAATTATTTTCTGCCCTCGGATCAGTCGGTAAACTTCGAGCATCTTCATTCACCTCTTCCTCTATTTGCCAAGAAGTTTCAATCCACCAACTGGCCACTCCTCCCACAACGCCCCAGAGTATACTCATTGCAGGAGAAAAGTTAACCAACAAAAAAGCGATCGTAAACCCCAAACCCATCAGCACCCCTGGGGGCAGTCTTCTCTTCAATTGAGAGGATACAGGGGTGTCTTCAGTTACTGGAGAGGGAGTATTAGGCGGCTGTTCCCCTTCCTTTACCATAGCTCTTATAAACCACTAGAATCAAGACTTTGGGCCTCATCTTGACTCGTTGGTAAATGTAATCCACACTCTTGTTTAAGACCTTGGAAGCGAGTATCTCGTTCATGTTCATCGTCCAAACTGAGCGGACGAGAAGAATGCCAGTCTCCCACCGTCATATACCCCTGATCAAACAAGGGATGATAGGGCAAATCATGGGCCACTAAATATTGATAAACATCCCGTGAATTCCAATTCAGAATCGGTAAAACCTTATAAATATCTCCTTGACGGTTGATAAACTGTAAACTCTTACGATGATCCGTTTGATCGCGACGCAAACCCGCTAACCAAGCCGTTACCTTAAGTTCCTTAAGCGCTCGTTGCATCGGTTCAACCTTGCGGAGTTGATCGTATTGATTCAAGGATTCCACTGTCCCTTGTTCCCAGAGCTTGCCATAAATCGCTTCCATATGGGCAGGACTCATGGGAGATTGGTAAATTTTTAGGTTCAGATTTAGCTTGTGGGTTAAATCATGGGCAAAGCGATAGGTTTCTGGGGGAAGATAGCCCGTATCAACCCATACAATCGGGATATTGGGCACAACAGAAGTAACCAAATGGAGCATCACAGCCGATTGGATACCGAAACTGGTACTCAGGGCTAGACCTTCGCCAAATGTGCTGGCAGCCCATTGAACAATATCCCTAGCTTCTATATCCGACAGTTGTTGGTGTAGGGTTTCTGTATCAAGGTTGGGTAGGGCGGTGATGGTTGAGTTCATTAATAATTCAGGTTCCCAATGGGTAGTCATGGACTTGATTATTGATATCAGGTTATCAAAGGATGGAGACAAGAGGGGAGAATTTAAACCTTAAGTTAACTGAGGATTGAGATTGGCTCTGGAGTGCTTTCTGAGTCATTTTCTTCATCTAGAAGAGGATGAAAGGAGTTTTCTGTCACTTGTGGGGTGCTAAGGGTGTCATCACTGGGCAAAAGTTTTAGGAAGGGAAGGGGCAGAAGGGAGGAGAGATTAGTGAGGGTAACGAGCAGGGCAAGGTTATCGAAGGTATTGGGGGTAATGGCAAAGCTATGCATGAGGATAGCACCTAATTCTTGGGAGAGAACATGGGCAAGGTTGGTAATGGACATGAGGAGAGCAAATAAGGTGGCTTCGATACCGGGGGGGCAAAGTTTGGCGCAGAGAACGAGAACGGGCATAAAGGCGATTTCACCAATGACGGTGAGGATGACGCTATCTCCTAAGCTAAACCATTGATCGCCGATGCCTAAGAGTCGATTGGTATGGGTAATGAGGATGACGGGGGTGAAGCCAAACAGAACGGCTATAAGGGTACTCCAGGCGAAGATTTTCCGAAAGGGAACGGCTTTGAGGAAGCGTTGAAAAATCCAAATGCCGATTAATGCAGCAATGCTGGTGAATAGACGCACCCGGCCGAGAAATTCGGGTTGAAAGCCTAATTCGTTGGTGGTGAAGAAGAAGAAGGCTGAGTCGGAGGAGGGGGTGGCTTGCCAAAGGAAGAGGAAGAGGGTGGGTTTCCAGATGGAGGGGAGCAAGATGGCTTCTTTGAGTTGTCTGACTTGGTGTTTTACGGTGTTCCAAGCGGGGGTAGGGTCGATGATGGGGGATTCGGCGATTAATGCGGCTCCTAGGGCGACGATGAGGGGGAAGATGGCGGTAATACCAAAGACTTGTTGGGGGGTGAAGAGTTCTAATAACCATCCACTTAAGTAGGCTGCGATCAGTCCGCCCAGGGCTGATGTTGCCCAACAGAGGGATTGCAGGGAGCCGAGTTGACTGGTGGTTTCGGTTCTGGCTCGTTCGACTACGAGGGAGTCGGCGATTACGTCACTGATGGCAACGGAGAGGGAGCTAAGGGCGATCGCCCCGGTTGCTGCTCCTGCATTATCGACTACTGTTGCCAAGAGTCCCCAAGATAAACTGCCCATTAAACCGGACAAAATTAGATAGGGGCGGCGACGATAGCCAAAAATGGGCAAACCATCAGAGATAAAGCCCCACAGGGGTTTAACGATCCAAGGCAGGGCTGCTACGCCAGTTAGGGCGGCAACTTGGGCGGGAGAGAGACCTAAATCATCTTTGAGAAAAAAGCTAATGGCTAGTCGAGCCAGACTTAAGACCCCTTGAACGAAATACACCAGCAAAATGCCGAGTAATTCTGGGGTGGGTTCATTACCCAATAGCAGTTTTTTAAACAGACTCTGGGAGCCAGAGGACGAAAAGCCGATCATGTTACAAATCTTTATATTCTTTGGTAACTATGATAGCGCTCTCTTTGGGGATGGGGGGATGGGGGGATGGGGGGATGGGGAGAAATTGCCTCTTCCCAATTCCCAACTCCCCATTCCCCATCTAATCTCTGGATTTTCGGGCCCCTGTCGCGGCTGCACCGTAATTAATCCGACAGCCGATGTTAAAGACGCTTGCGCCACATTCTAGGGGTACAACCTGATCGTTAAGAATGGCGCTACAGCTCACATATTCGTCACCATTGGTGTCCTTAACCATACATTCAATGGGGGTTGCGCCAGCTTGTGATGACCAGAGCTTCATACCCAAACTGGCCACTTCATGTTGCCAAAAGAAAACCGTCAGAGCGATCGCCACCAGCACCGCGCTCACCAGTCCCACCTTGACTTGCCAACTGCCCAATAAATTGCCCAACTTCGTTGGCAGAGGCTCCAGAAAGCTGGTATCCTCCTTCTTTTCGGTCACCGTTTCCACGGATTTAGACGATTCTGAATTTCCTTGAGTTTCAGACATAGTATGGCTCCTGTAGTTTTCAGCTCAGGTGAGTCTTTGTCGATAATTATAGGAGATCTCAGCAGAACGCCCAGAAGATGCAAAACTTAACATAATCTCAGAGAGCCTCTCGTCGAACTTTGTCCCCAGACTCTGATAGACTAATACACTGAAACCGGCTAAATATAAGCATTTCACTGAATGACCTCTTGGGAGAAAAACTGTGATTGAAACCACATTGGGATTAGAAATTATAGAAGTCGTCGAACAAGCGGCGATCGCCTCCGCTCGTTGGATGGGAAAAGGAGAAAAAAATACTGCTGACGAAGTAGCCGTAGAAGCCATGCGCGAACGGATGAACCAAATCCACATGCGCGGACGCATCGTCATCGGAGAAGGCGAACGGGATGACGCTCCCATGCTCTACATCGGCGAAGAAGTCGGCATTTGCTCCCGTGAAGATGCCAAAGAATACTGCAACCCCGACGAATTAGTAGAAATCGACATCGCCGTTGACCCCTGCGAAGGAACTAACCTCGTAGCCTATGGTCAACCCGGTTCCATGGCCGTACTCGCCATTTCCGAAAAAGGCGGACTCTTCGCTGCTCCCGACTTCTACATGAAAAAACTCGCCGCTCCTCCAGCCGCTCGAAACCATGTAGACATCCGCAAATCCGCCACCGAAAACCTCAAACTCATCTCCGAGTGCCTCAACCGCTCCGTAGAAGAACTCGTGGTTGTGGTCATGGATCGCCCCCGTCACAAAAACCTGATTAACGAAATTCGCAGCGCTGGCGCTCGTGTTCGCCTAATTGCCGATGGAGACGTATCCGCAGCCATTTCCTGCGCCTTCTCCGGAACCAATATCCATGCCTTAATGGGAATTGGAGCCGCTCCCGAAGGAGTCATTTCTGCGGCTGCCATGCGCTGCTTAGGCGGTCATTTCCAAGGGCAACTGATCTACGATCCAGAAATCGTCAAAACCGGCTTAATTGGTGAAAGCAAAGAAAGCAACCTCGAACGTCTACGCAGCATGGGCATCGAAGACCCCGACCGTGTATACAATGCTGAAGAACTCGCCTGTGGAGAAACCGTCTTATTTGCCGCTTCCGGCATTACCCCAGGAACCCTCATGGATGGTGTACGCTATTTCCATGGCGGCGCAAGAACTCACAGCTTGGTCATTTCCAGTCAGTCTAAAACCGCTCGGTTTGTAGACACCGTTCATATGTTTGACTCACCAAAAAGCATCCAATTAAGATAGGATAACTTTTCAACTACAGTAATTTCTGCTGTCGAAGATCCCCCCAACCCCCCTTAAAAAGGGGGGCACTAACATAAACTGCTCCTTTTTTAAGGGAGAACTGTACAAAAGAGTTCCCTTTTTTAAGAGAAAGCCGCACAAAAAAGTCCCCCTTTTTAAGGGGGATTTAGGGGGATCGAACTTTTCTTCATAAATCCGCCCGAAATCTTAGCAAGTTGCCATTAACAAACATTAAAAAATGAATGTTGCAGTTATCGGTTTAAGTCATAAAACAGCCTCCGTTGAAGTTCGCGAAAAACTCAGTATTCCCGAACCTCAACTCGAACAAGCCATAACCACCCTCAAGCTCTATCCTCATATCGAAGAAGTAGCCATTCTCAGCACCTGTAACCGCTTAGAAATTTATGTGGTGATTAGCGACAATCAACAGGGAGTCTGGGAAGTTACCCAATTTCTTTCCGAACATAGCCAACTGCCTCTGGCTCAATTGCGTCCTCACTTGTTTATCCTCCTCCATGAAGATGCAATTATGCATCTAATGCGCGTGGCAGCCGGATTAGACAGCTTGGTACTCGGTGAAGGGCAAATTTTATCCCAAGTTAAACAGGGACATAAACTCGGTCAACAGTATAAAGGTGTAGGTCGGATTCTCAACCGCTTAATGAAACAAGCCATTACTGCGGGGAAACGGGTACGCACAGAAACCAATATTGGTACAGGAGCCGTTTCTATTAGTTCAGCAGCCGTTGAACTGGCGCAAATGAAACTCGAAACCCTGGAAGGATGCAAGATTGCCATTATCGGCGCGGGTAAAATGTCCCGGTTATTGGTACAGCATTTGCTCTCCAAAGGTGGGACTCAAATTAGCATCGTCAATCGCTCTATGCAGCGAGCGGAAGAACTCGCTGGTAAGTTTAGCGATGCTTCTTTAGCACTCCATCCCATGGGAGAAATGATGGACGTGGTTCAGGCATCCGATTTAGTCTTTACCAGTACCGGAGCAACTCAACCCTTATTAAATCGCGCTAATTTAGAACCCATTGTTAACCCAGAAAAGCCCTTAACTTTGATTGATATTTCCGTTCCTCGGAATGTGGCTGCTGATGTGAGTGAGTTGCCCTCAGTCAAGCCCTATAATGTGGATGACTTGAAGGCAGTGGTGGCTCAAAATCAGGAAAGTCGCCGCCAAATGGCGATGGAAGCGGAAAGCTTATTGGAAGAAGAAGTTGAAGCTTTTGAGGTGTGGTGGCGCAGTCTGGAAACTGTACCCACGATTAACGGTTTGCGCCATAAAATTGAGACCATTCGCGAGCAAGAGTTAGAAAAAGCCCTTTCTCGTTTGGGGTCTGAGTTTGCGGAGAAACACCAAGAGGTAATTGAAGCGCTCACCCGTGGAATTGTGAATAAAATTCTTCATGACCCTATGGTACAACTACGGGCGCAACAGGATATTGAAGCCCGCAAGCAAGCCATGGATACCTTGAATACGTTGTTTAATTTGGAAATTGAGGCAGCTTCTAGTAATCAATATAGCTAGAAGGAATCCATGAATAATTATTCATGGGGATTTCATAGTCATTCAAAACTAATATCCTGGATCTGTAGGGGTCAACAGCCGTTGACCCCTACTGCCGTGACACAGCGAAAAATGTGCATTAGCGTAGGGTGGGTTAGGCGGCTAAAACCTAGACTGTGATAGCAATCTCTCAATCCGCCGTAACCCACCATTTTAGGGTTGTCACGGCACTACAATGCACAGAGGGAGTTATATCAAATTTTGATATGATATCAAGTCCGGTTTCCGCAAGCGGACATGAAAATTTGTTAAGAAGCGGGCAAGATGCCTGCACTCCTCTCCTCGTATCGCCGCACTACAATGAAGAGAAGCGACGCAACCGAAGTGCGAAGGAGGATAATCTATGACTCAAAGTACGGAAAAAATTATCTTACCGCCTCCTTTCCCCGACCATACGCAACTGCCAGAGGAGGATGGTACTTTTGTGAAAAATTTTCAGGAGCATCCCCAGAGTATTATCTTGACGGATTCTCTCGGCCCGATTTTAGAGCAACTTCATCCAGATGGGCAATATGCGATCGGGCAAGATAGCGGCATTTATTGGCGGGAAACCGACCCACCCCAAGATGGAGCCGAAGCGCCAGATTGGTTTTATGTCCCCAATGTCCCCCCAGATATTGATGGACAATATCGCCGTTCTTACGTGATCTGGCGGGAATTGATCGCCCCCTTAATTGCCATAGAATTGGCCAGTGGCAACGGGAACGAAGAGAGAGACACAACAGCTTTATCCCAACAGAATTTAGAGGAGAAAAAACGACCGGGAAAATTTTGGGTGTACGAGAATATTATCCGCATTCCTTATTATGGAATTTATGTGATTCAAACCGGAGAATTGGAGGTTTATAATCTAGTTCGTGGCTCTTATGAACGGATGAGTCCGAATGAGCGAGGACATTATCCCATTGAGCGATTGGGAGTAGAGTTAGGCTTATGGCAAGGCAACTATCAGAATCAGAACCAACTCTGGTTGAGATGGTGGGATAGTGAGGGAAATTTGTTGCTCACTGGATGGGAACAAACGGCGCTCGAACAGATGCGGACTGAACGAGCCGAGTCTCGCGCTCAGGAAGCTGAGTCTCTTGCTCAACAGGAGCGAGAACGGGCCGAGCAAGCTGAATCTCGTGCCCAACAAGTCCAGCAAGCAGCCGTGTCTCGTTTATTAGCCATGGGATTGAGTGCAGAAGAGGTGGCTGCAACCCTTAATTTAACGGTGGAACAAGTCAATTCAAGTCAAAATTAAGATTCTGTCAGGGGCAAGGAAGGTATCAATTCTCTACTTGTGCAAATCCCCCTTTTCTGGTGGTTGATCTGAAAAGGGGGATTTTTCTCGGATTGTAGTATAATTTATGGATGTATCGATTCAATGATTATTCTGGTCGCCAATGTTGAGAAATGGGTGCAGAGAATCCGGTTTTACCCTGATTGAGGGATTGGTAGTTATTGCCATAATTAGTATTTTAATGGCGATCGCCCTACCGAGTTATTTGCGGTTTGTGCAGATTCAGCGCCTCAACTTAGTCAGAGAGCAGATTCATCTCGCCCTTAAAGAAGCCCAAAGCAACGCCAAACGGGATAAAATCGTGTGGCAAGCCAGTTTTAGGAATAACCCCCATCCTCAATATAGCGTACATCAACGGTTACCCAGTGGCTCTGATTTAACCGGCTTAAATTGGCAAGACTTAGATCGGAATATGCTCATTATTGATGGTAATAATCAAAACGAAACCACATTTTATCAATACACCAGTGGTGTAAATAAAGGCATCTGGCGGATGCAATTTAATCATCACGGTCATCCCAATGGTCAATTAGGTAGAATTACAGTAGGCTTTAAGGATAGCGATCCAGAAAATAAGCACAGACCTCTGCGGTGCGTGATTGTCTCCACCTTATTGGGAGCCATGCGAACATCCCATGAACAAAGGACAAAGCAAGATAGCAGATATTGTTATTAATCGAAAGATAGCCCAAGGGACGACTTGAGAGGGCTACATGCGCTTCTAGGATCAGAATTTTTTCCAGAATTGGAATTTTGTGTAAATAGGCATACATTTTCTAAAGGGTTCTGGTACTCTGAGACAGTACACTTCACAGGCATGGTAAATAAAACTATGGCGACAATCGCTTGTGAGTATAAGCCAGGGTTAGAAGGCATTCCCGCAAGTCAATCAAGCATTAGCTATGTTGATGGGGGAAAAGGACTTTTGGAATATCGAGGCATTTCCATTACCGAACTAGCCCATAAAAGCAACTTTATTGAAACGGCCTATCTCTTAATCTGGGGCAAACTCCCCACCAAAGAGGAATTGGCGCAGTTTGAAGCCGAAATTCGTCATCATCGACGCATTAAATACCGGATTCGGGATATGATGAAATGCTTTCCCGAATCCGGACATCCGATGGATGCTCTGCAAGCCTCAGCAGCAGCATTAGGCTTATTTTATTCCCGTCGTGCTTTGGATGACCCTCAATACATTCGAGATGCGGTGATCCGCTTAATTGCTAAGTTACCCACCATGGTAGCGGCATTTAAGTTGATGCGTAAGGGTAACGATCCGATTCAACCACGCGATGATTTGGATTATGCGACTAACTTCTTATATATGTTGACCGAAGAAGTCCCCGATCCGATCGCCGCCAGGGTATTCGATGCCAGCATGATCCTTCATGCCGAACATACCATGAATGCCTCAACCTTCTCAGCGCGAGTTACCGCTTCTACCCTTACAGATCCTTATGCAGTGGTTGCTTCTGCGGTTGGAACCTTAGCCGGGCCTCTCCATGGAGGAGCCAACGAAGAAGTCTTAGAAATGCTAGAGGAAATTGGTTCAGTGGAAAATGTACGCCCTTACATTGAAAACTGTGTTGCCAACAAGAAGAAAATCATGGGTTTTGGCCACCGCGTGTATAAAGTCAAAGACCCCAGAGCCAAAATTTTGCAAGAATTAGCGGAACGGCTATTTAAGCAAAAAGGACACGATCGCTATTACGATATCGCCGTTGAAGTCGAAAAGGTTGTAGAAGAACAATTAGGAGCCAAAGGCATTTATCCTAATGTAGATTTCTACTCCGGACTGGTGTATCGGAAAATGGGTATTCCCAGCGATTTATTTACCCCCATTTTTGCCATGGCACGGGTGGCAGGTTGGTTGGCTCACTGGAAAGAACAACTGGGAGAAAACCGGATTTTCCGACCGACTCAGGTCTATGTGGGGAACCATGAGGCTGAGTATCTTCCCATAGCTGAACGATAACTCATATCAAGTCCGGTGAATGGGTTAAGAAGTGGGTTAACCTGGATCTGCGGGTTAACCCCCTTTTTAGACCAATCGCCTACTTACCCATTTCAGTCATCTGTAGCATCATCTTGCTGATTCTGTTGATTGAGTAGAATATCGAGGATGCGGCGATTCTCCGTTTGCAGTCCACGAGTCTCTTCTTGGAGTCTCCGAATCTCTTCTTGTCGTTGATCCATTCTCTGAAATAACTGTCGCCGCTCTTCCCCGGCTTCTGCTGCGGCATTGGCTAGAGCTTGAATCACACGAGCATTACTTTCGATCAGGCGATCGTAGTTCTTAGCTTTTTCAAATAACTGTTGCCGCTCTTCCCTCGCTTCTGCTGAGGCCTGGGTTAGAGCTTCTATCATACGACTATTGCTTTCCAGGATGCGCTCATGCCTCTCGGCTGCACGAGCATTACTTTCCAGGATGCGCTCATGCCTCTCGGCTGCACGAGCATTACTTTCAATGAGATCGGCTAAACGGTCTAACCGTTCATCATCCCAACGCCCTGTACTCATCCATGTGTCTCCTTAATTGCTCATATCATTTTTTGATCTTACATAACCGGAGCTTGGGTGTTGCGATCGCCGGCCGCCAGGTCTCTCCCCATTCCGCCAGGGGACTATTTATGGTCAAATAGGAAGCATGTTGATGGGTCTAATTAGAAGATCAGACCCAAAAAACCCTCAATAAACTCTAAAATCCATAAAGGAAGCCTGACTTCCTTTCACTGGAATCGCGAGGAAAGATGAATTTAGGAATTGACTTACAAAGAAGTTTTATCGAATTGCTGACGAACTTCGGTCTACCCCAGGGAGCTGCCAAAGCCTTGTGGATTCCCCTACCCATGTTAGTGGTTCTGGTGGGCGCAACAGTCGGCGTATTGGTCACCACCTGGCTAGAGCGAAAAGTATCAGCAGCCGTGCAACAGCGCATTGGCCCCGAATATATGGGCCCCTTTGGGGTCTTAGTTCCCGTTGCCGATGGTCTCAAACTCTTGCTCAAACAAGATATCATCCCCGACAAGGCCGATCCCATTTTATTTACCCTAGGGCCAGCCCTAGTGGTGATTCCGGTCTTTTTGTCCTTTCTGATCGTGCCCTTTGGAGAAAACCTGATGATCTCCAATCTGGGAATTGGGATCTTTTTGTGGATTGCCCTTTCTAGTGTGGCCCCCATTGGCCTGTTAATGTCAGGCTATGCCTCCAATAACAAGTATTCCCTCTTGGGAGGACTGCGGGCAGCCGCGCAATCCATTAGCTATGAAATTCCCTTAGCATTCTGCGTACTGGCGATCGTCATGATGTCCAATAGCCTCAGTACCATCGATATTGTCGATCAACAATCCGGTTATGGCATCCTCGGCTGGAATATTTGGCGGCAACCCGTAGGCTTTATCATTTTCTGGATTGCTGCTTTGGCTGAATGCGAGCGCCTACCCTTCGATTTACCCGAAGCCGAAGAAGAATTAGTCGCTGGATACCAAACCGAGTACACCGGCATGAAATTTGCCCTGTTTTATCTCGGCTCCTATGTGAACCTGGTACTCTCCGGTCTTCTCGTAGCCGTTCTATACTTAGGGGGATGGGAATTTATTATTCCCATTGAGCAGGTCGCCCAGTGGTTAGGCATACCCGAAACCACCGCCTGGTTACAAGTGCTAATGGCGAGTTTGGGAATTACCGTGGTAATTTTCAAAACCTATTTACTGGTCTTTATTGCTGTTCTCTGTCGGTGGACGCTGCCCCGCGTGCGGATTGACCAACTGTTAGATTTAGGATGGAAATTCCTTCTACCAGTTTCCTTAGTCAATCTTCTATTGACCGCAGCTCTGAAGTTAGTCTTTCCCTTTGCCTTTGGCGGATAGTGGACAGTTATCTATTTTGTGGAGTTACGAGGGATTAATCCATCATGTTGAAGTTCTTAAAACAAGTCAGTGATTATGCAAAAGGGACAGTAGAAGCAGCCAAGTATATTGGTCAAGGTTTGTCGGTGACGTTTGACCATATGCAACGCCGTCCCATTACTGTGCAATATCCCTATGAAAAGCTGATTCCTTCGGAACGGTATCGGGGACGCATTCACTTTGAGTTCGATAAGTGTATTGCCTGTGAAGTTTGTGTTCGGGTTTGTCCGATTAATCTTCCGGTGGTCGATTGGGAGATGAATAAGGAGTCGAAGAAAAAACAACTGAAGCACTACAGTATTGATTTCGGAGTCTGTATTTTTTGCGCCAATTGCATTGAATATTGTCCGACCAATTGTTTGTCAGCGACGGAAGAGTATGAGCTGGCGGCCTACGATCGCCACGAGTTGAACTATGATAATGTAGCCCTGGGCCGCATTCCCTATAAAGTCACCAATGACCCCATGGTTCAACCGATGCGTGAATTTGCTTATCTGCCCAAGGGAGTCATTGACCCTCATACCGTATCCCACACGGAGCGACGGGCTGGACTACGGCCAGAGGAAATTCTGGAACAATCGGAAACACGAAATAAGGATTAAAGAACGTGAATTTAGCTGAAGGGGTTCAATTGGTATCATTTGGGCTGTTGGCGATTATGGCGATCGCCGCCGCCCTCGGCGTAGTCTTACTGAAGAATATTGTCCACTCTGCCTTTTTGTTGGCAGGAGTGTTGATCTGTATGGCTGGGCTGTATCTATTGCTGAATGCTGGGTTTGTGGCGGCGGCTCAAACCCTGATCTATGTGGGGGCAATTAATGTCCTCATCCTGTTTGCTATCATGTTGGTGAATAAACAGGAAGACTATCAACCCCTGGTGCGGGGTTGGATTCGCAAGGGTGCAACGGCTGCCGTTTGTGGGGGCTTATTTGCTCTCTTAGGGACAATGGTTGTACAAACCCCCTGGCAACTCTCCCAAGAGGCGATCGCCGGAGATAGTGCCACAACCCTGATTGGGTTGCATTTCTTTAGTGATTTTCTCCTGCCTTTTGAGTTGGCATCCATCCTCCTATTAATGGCTTTGGTGGGGGCAATTATTCTCGCCCGTCGGGAAGAAATTCCTGAGCAACGTCCCCAAGGCAAAGGTATTTCCGATATTTTACAATTACCAGAACGACCCAGAGAATTGGTCTCATCTGGTGACAAAAAAGAATCCTAAAAGCTCTAGAGCTGGTTGATTACATTGGGAGAAAAAGGAAAGACGATGGTTTTACAACTCGAATATTTTTTGCTCATTGCCGCCGCCCTATTTTGTATCGGCATTTATGGCTTGATTACCAGCCGAAATGCGGTGCGAGTTCTGATGTCCATTGAGTTATTGCTCAATGCAGTGAACTTAAATCTGATGGCCTTTTCTAACTTTTTAGATCCGCAAGGCATTCGCGGCCAAGTGTTTACAGTGTTTGTGATTACTGTAGCAGCCGCCGAAGCTGCTGTGGGCTTGGCGATCGTGCTATCCATTTACCGTAACCGCAATACGGTGGATATGGAGCAGTTTAACTTACTCAAATGGTAAGGGAAATTCAAGGGGTTGGGTGAACCAGCCCCTTAGTTATTAAGTAATGAGTAATGAGTAATGAGTAAACATCATTTTTAATTTTTAATTTTTAATTTTTAATTGAATTGTGGAACTTAAACAGGTCATTATTTCCCATAAAGCCGGAGATGCAGAGAGTCGTAAATGGGCCGAGCGGTGTGCAAAAGAGTTAGATGCTCTCGGTTGTCGGGTACTTATGGGGCCATCGGGAGCGAAGGATAATCCTTATCCGGTATTTTTGGCTTCAGCGCCTGAACCCATCGATCTGGCGGTAGTTTTGGGGGGGGATGGCTCTGCTCTGGCGGCCGCTCGACAGTTGGCGGCCGAAGGTATCCCAATATTGGCGGTCAATATTGGCGGACATTTAGGGTTTTTAACGGAGTCTGCGGATAATTTTTATGACACGCAACGGGTTTGGGAGCGGTTGCAAGGCGATCGCTATGCGGTGCAGCGTAGAATGATGCTAGAAGCAGCAGTTTATGAAAGCAATTTGCGGTTTGTACCTCCCGTGAGCGATCGCTTTTTGGCCTTGAATGAAATCTGTATTAAACCTGCTTCCCATGACCGTATGATTACCTCCCATCTAGAAATTGAGATTGATGGGGAAGTCGTCGATCAATATCAAGGGGATGGTTTATTGGTCTCAACGCCCACCGGTTCGACTTGTTACAATCTCTCGGCCAATGGCCCTATTATTCATGAGGGAATGGAAGCGATGACGGTTACTCCTATTTGTCCCTTAAGTTTATCGAGTCGTCCCATTGTTATTCCTTCTGGTTGTATCGTCAGGGTCTGGCCCCTCGCAGACTACGATTTAAGTACCAAACTCTGGACAGATGGGGTGATGGGTACGGCGATTTGGCCGGGTCATCGGGTAGATGTGCGGATGGCCGATTATCAAGCCAAGTTTATTATCCTAGAAGAAAATCACTCTTACTATCGCACCCTCCGTAATAAGCTTCAATGGGCGGGGACAAGAATTGAGTTTAATAATAATCACCGCAAAAATTAAACACGAACCTGTGATGAGAACAAGAGAGGGTAACTTTTATGGGATTTTGGACTCAATTCACCAATAGTCTTCTGAACCTATTTTTGCGCCCGAATTGTCCGATGTGCGATCGCCCCACGGAAGGAGAAGTGCTATGTTCCGCTTGTAGTCGCTCCTTGCGCCAATTGCAGTTTTGCCCCTCCCATCGCCAGCTCTACACTTGTCACTCCCCGTCAACTCCCGTCTGGGTTTGGGGAAAATATCAAGGACAGCTCAAACGGGCGATCGCCAGCTTAAAATATGACAATCATCCCGAAATTGCCCAACCCCTAGGTCAATGGTTAGGAGAAGCTTGGAGAGCCACCACAATCTCTCACCGAGTTTCGCCCCTTGTCATTCCCATTCCCCTACATCCAGAAAAACTCAAACAACGAGGATTTAACCAAGCAGAACGCCTAGCCGCCAGTTTTTGCCAGGTTACGAGTTTACCCTTATCTGCAAACGGCCTCATTCGGTCTCGTCAAACCGAAGCCCAATTTGGCAAAAGTGCCGATCAACGCCATGCTAATCTTAAAAATGCCTTTACCGTGAACACAGCTCAGATTTCCCGTTATCGTTCCTCCCCTGTGCTATTGTTAGACGATATCTACACCACAGGGGCAACCGTACAGTCTGCCACCCAAGCCTTACGTCATCAGGGGATATCGGTTCATGGTGTAGTGGCGATCGCCACAACGGGTGTAGCGCAAGCTCCCAGTTAATCCTTCCTATTTTCTTCATTATCAAATGCAACTATGCCTCCTTCCCCAGAACACCCCACTCTCTTAAGGGTTCTCATCGTTGAAGACGACCCCATGATGCAGCTTGGCTTAGAACAAACCTTAACCGAATTTCCCCACTTGGAAATTATCGGCCAAGCCGAAGATGGTTATCTAGGAGTCCAAGCCGCCAAACAGCTCAAACCCGATTTAATCGTCATGGATATTGGTCTACCTCGCTTAGATGGCATTGCCGCTACCCAACAAATTAAAGCGGAACTCCCCAACACGCGGGTCGTCATGCTCACCTCCCACACCACCGAAAATGAAATCATTGCCGCCCTCTCCAGTGGTGCAGATGCCTATTGTATTAAAGGGGCTAATGTAGACCGACTGTTAGCCGCCATTGCCGCAGCCCAGGAAGGGGCAACCTATCTCGATCCCCAAATTGCCCGTCAAGTCATTAGTCATCTCAAGCCGCCCACACCCCAAGGCAATATTGCCAATTTATCCGAACGGGAATCCGAAGTGCTGAAATTAATGGTAGAAGGCTATAGCAACCCCCAGATCGCCCAACAGCTCTATCTCAGCCCCAATACCGTTAAAACCCATGTACGGGGCATTATGAATAAGTTAGCGGTCGATGACCGGGTACAAGTCGCCGTCAAAGCTTTAAGAGAAGGGCTGGTGTAGTGATGCCTGTGCCCTATACCCTTCTCCTTGTCAAAGGAGTGAAGTCTAAGCCTGTCGATTTTTCTCGGTTAACCCTAAACCAGCTACTTCCATCAGGAGAGCTGTACCGGGTAATCCAGGGGGGATACTTTTAAGCGCCAGCAGCCCAGAAGCCACACAGCCACCACCGAGCAAAAATAGGGCAGCACCGCCGGTGACTAATCCTTGGGCAACTTTGGTTTGGAGTTCAGGTTTCATACGGTTCTTTAAGTTTTTTATGTGCTTTAGGGAATTTTGAGGCTTGTAATGTTAAGCAATAATAAGTCTTTTTGAGGATTTTGTCATCTCATTACCGCCTGAGAGTCAGACCGATCTCATAGAAACTTTACCCTCTGGGACTCTCGCCCTCCGGTATCGGTCACTTTAATAAAGATTAAATTTTGTTATAACTTTAATGAGAAATTCTCAAGTTGATTGAATTTTCACCGAGATCAAACGGATTACCGGTCTAAAGTTAGATACCCTTGTAAAAGATAGTTCTTAGACCTGGTACTAAAGCTAATCTTGATTCTAAACGACTTGCAACTAGCTACAGCCATGAGCATTCAGCCTCCGAATTCCCATCCATCTTCTTTAACGTCTGACAAAAGTTCACCGAACCTGGACAGAGTTGAGCAACGAACCAGTCAACTGGAGCAAGCTTTAGAGTTTGAGGCTATGCTCAAGCGGATTACGGATAAAGTCCGAGATAGTTTAGATGAAACCCAAATTTGGCAAACTGCGGTGCGGGAATTGACGTTAGTGTTGGGGATTAAAGGGTGTAATGCCTCTTTGTATGATTTAGAGAAGGGAACCTCGACGATTTGCTCGGAATATGCGGCTACTATTCCGGCGATTCATGGACGGGTGGCGAAGTTAGCTAAGTTTCCTGAATTGTATCAACAGTTGCTGCGAGGACAGTATTTTCAGTTTTGCTCTTTGTTGCCGAATCCAGAACGGGGGCGATCGGCGATGTTAGCTTGTCCAATTTTTGACAATCAAGGGGTACTGGGGGACTTGTGGTTGGTTCACTCTGCGGAGTATGAGTTTAGCGATCTAGAAATTCGATTGGTGCAACAGGTGGCGAATCAATGTGGGATCGCCGTCCGCCAAGCGCGTCTGTTTCAATCTTCACAAGCTCAGGTGAAGGAATTGGAAAAACTGAATAATCTCAAGGATGATTTTCTCAGTACCGTTTCCCATGAGCTACGCACCCCGGTGTCTAATATGAAAATGGCCATTCGGATGCTCAATATTTCCTTAGAGCGATATTTGGCTCCTGAATTGAATCCGCCACCGGAGACTCCTAACCCCCAACGGGAAGCCTTAGAGAAAAAAGTGACCCATTACTTGCAAATTTTAGGAGCTGAATGCGAACGGGAAATTAATCTGATTAATGATTTGCTCGATCTACAACGGTTGGAAAATCAGGAAGCTCCCAATGAACTAGATCGGATTAACTTAGGGAGTTTTATGGAAAAAATTCTACCCTCATTCCGCGATCGCGCCCACAGTCGTCAACAGAATCTTGCCGTTGAAATTGCTGATGAGATTCCGGAGTTTCTCTCAGAAACCTTTAGTTTAGAGCGAGTGATTGCCGAACTGCTCAATAATGCTTGTAAATATACCCCTCCAGAGGAATCGATCCGATTGAAGGCTTGGTTACAGGAACCTCCTGAATTTTTACCCACCAATCCCGATCGAATGGCGATCGCTCGTCCTAAACTGTGGATTGAGGTCAAAAATACAGGTATAGAAATTTCTGAGTCTGAACTCGATCGGATTTTTGATAAGTTTTATCGTATTCCCAGCGCCGATCCTTGGAAGCAAGGGGGCACAGGTTTAGGACTGGCTTTAGTGAAAAAATTGAGCGAGCGTTTAGGGGGAAAAATTCAAGTCACCAGTGAGAGTAAATTTGTTTGTTTTACGGTGGTTTTGCCGATTCAGGTGGTTGTGTAGCACTTGGGTAGGATATTTTTGATCTCCAATTAAAAATCCAGGGAGCAAGATGCTCCCACTCCGGTAATATCAAGGGATTAGAGGAGTGCGGGCATCTTGCCCGCTAGTCATACAGCGCAAAGCGCTGTATCGGTGGACAGTAGGAAAAGATCCCCCTAAATCCCCCTTAAAAAGGGGGGAATAGGAAAGTCCCCCTTTTTAAGGGGGATTTTCCGCAAGCGGACATGAAAGGGGGATCAAGATGTCCGACATAAAGCGCGAAAACTGCTGTATCAAGTCCGATTGTTCATGTCCGCGAAGCGGAAATACCATGATTAAAAACTTAGGGAGCAAGATGCTCCCACTCCAGTAATATCAAGGGATTGGAGGAGTGCGGGCATCTTGCCCGCTTCTTAACAAATTTTCATGTCCGCTTGCGGAAACCGGACTTGATATCATAGCAGAGGAAACTGCTGTATCCCTAAAAACAACTGCCTCCTCTATAAACAGAAGGAGGCAGTTATTTTCGAGCTTATCCTGTAGCCAGGGCTATTCTAGCTCACCCTTTTGGGCAATATGGTAACTATGACTACGGGGATCGCACTTAAATAAGGAACATTCAAAAACTTGATTCTAGGGGTAAGAGGAGACGGGAAGGAGAAGTGCCGCCAGATTGAAGGGAGAAGCTGATAACCTGGGCATCGATTAGACGGGTTTGACCAGGGTTTTGGCCTGTACCAGGATTGACGGGATAGGCGGGGAAACAAGCGCCACTTAAACTTAACCGCAGACTACTGCCAACCGGTAGTTGTATACAAACTGATTGCAGGCGAATTTGTTGATAGTTCTGGGGTTCTGTTACACAGAGATAACCTTGAGTAAAGTTATAAACTCGACCATCGGGTTGAACTTGGGAGAGGATGGCGCAGAGGTCAAAGCTGTGGGTAGAGGCTTGTACATAGACTTCAACGATCGCCTCTCCTAAGATACACATGGCTTCCGTTAAGGGTTCGCTGGTATAGGTTACGGTATCGGTGCGGCACTCTAGCAGGGAGCGATCGCACGCTCCAAAGGGACTATAGACATGGCCACCCAAAGCCGGAAAGGGTCGCCAGGGGTCATGAACCCAGCGATCGACACTAGGATTAGGAGGCGGATTTTCAATTAAAAATCCTTCCTTATCGCTCATATTCGCCAGTCCCGTACTAGAGAGATAAAAGGATTTATGGGGATGTTTGGGCCACTTAGAGAGCGATCGCCATCGGTTACTTCCCATCTCAAACACGGAAATGGGGGGCATATCCAACCGTCCCGTATCTTGACCTTTGAGAAATTGATTAAACCAATTCACTTGAATCAGATCCACCGGACTGGCTGCGGCTGCACCATAATCCAATTCTCCCACCTTACGCCCCCAAGGGAGATGGGCCCAGGGGCCAACGATCAGATGTTGAGGATAGCTACTGCGTCCGGCCAGCTCATGATACCAGCGCAATGTGCCTCGCAAATAGGGATCGAACCAGCCGCCAATATGGAGCATAGGCAGATCGACTGCATCTAGTTTTGGCGATAAGTCTTGCCAATAGTCATCGGGTTCGGCATGTTCTAGCCAGCGATAATAAAAGGCATCGGGGCAATATTTTCGTAGGGTTTCATCTAAGCGCGGTTCTCGGCCGTGGATAGGAAGATTTCGGGAGGCACTGTAGAGAATTTGGTGGGCGATCACATCATTTTTTAATCGTGCGGTTTCAGCCGCTAATTGCAGGGCCCAACTTAAATTACCCGCTAAACAAAAGGCTCCCCCTTCATAGGCCCAATCTGCATATAAATCATAGGCAATCATGGCGGGACAAATGGTTTTTAAGGCTTTCGGTTTCCCGGAAGCGGCATATAATTGGGTCATTCCCTGATAGGAAAACCCATACATTCCCAGCTCTCCCGTACTTCCGGGGAGTTGGGCCGCCCAATTGATCGTATCAAGGCCATCTTCGAGTTCATGGGTAAACAGGTGAAATTCTCCTTGGGAGGTTCCCCGACCCCGTACATCTTGAATGACGACAATATAGCCATGGGCTGCATACCATTGGGGGTGAGCATAGACGACCGTTGAGGCAATTTCCCGACCATAGGGTTGCCGCATCAGCAACACCGGATAGGGGCCGTCTCCTTCGGGTTGATAAATATCAGCATCGAGTCTGACTCCATCACGGGTAATCAAGGATGCAGTTTGTTTGGGACGCAGAGTTAACATAATTGCCTGGAAATTCTAGGACTGGGGAATACCATTACTAATAGCGTGCCTAAGCATCCCACGGGAGAGGGATTGAGGGAGAGGGCATTTCCTGTTGCACAACTCATTTAGACTAGCTATAACTGTGAATATTACTGGAGTAAATGCATCTGGCTCCCTAAATTTTAAATTATGGTGTTTTCCCTTCTGAGTCCTCTTCCTAGCGCATCACGCTATACAATATACGATTAGCGCCTGTAGAGTAGAGGGGAGTGTTAACTACTGTGAGTATGATTGAAAATCAACAGCTTGAGGAAGGAATGAGCGATCGCATCCTAACATCGTTTCTGCAAGCAATGCTTCCCTCATGCGACTCCTTCAATAACACCATCTCTGACAACGATGAGATGTTTCTCATGGCTCTAGAGAACACAGACGGCGATCGCACCCAAGCCGCTATCCGCTATCATGGCAATGGACTCCGCATCTTCCAAGCCATCCAACAAATTATCAGCCATCACTTCGGCAGTTGGGATCAGCTCTCCACCTTCCTCGACTTTGCCGGAGGATATGGACGCTTTACCCGCTTCCTGACTCAAGTTCTCCCTGCCGAACAAATTTGGATCTCCGATATCTATCCAGAAGCCGTACACTTTCAAATCGAACAATTCCAAGTTCAGGGTATTCCCTCCACCCTCACCCCCACAGAATATCAAATCGATCAAAGCTTTGACTGTATTCTTGCCAGTTCCTTCTTTAGCCACATTCCCGAAAGTACCTTTATCCCTTGGCTCAAAACCCTCTACCAGCATCTGAATGACGGGGGATTACTGATTTTTAGCACCCATGACATTACTCTAGCGGCTAACCCCTTCACCCTCTCAGCTTCTGGAATTCACTTTATCCCCCAAAGTGAAAGTCGTACCCTAGATCCCTCGGTGTATGGTACAACCTATGTTAGTGAAGAATTTATTCAACATGCCCTCAATCAAATTTTAGGGCCCAGTGCCACCTATCACCGTATCCCCAAAGGACTCGCCGACCATCAGGATCTGTATATTATTAGTAAAAATAGTAGCCCAGACTGGTCAAGCTTTACGTTTATCTATCCTCCCCAAGGCTCTCTGGAGAGTACAGAACTGACTTCTTCTGGAGATTGGGAATTTAAAGGGAAAGTCTGGAGTCTGAACCCAGGAAACGCCGCGAAATCGATTGAATTGTGGGTGAATAATCGGATCATTCATCGCGGTGTTCCCCGTAGTGAAGGCTCTTGGGTGTGTCATCTCAACCATACTCAAGTCGAGCGCTCTGATGTGGTGATGATTAAAGCGATAGGTACGAATGGAGAGTTACAACGGATGCTGGTTTGCCAAACTTTGGAAAAATTGGCGAGTTTAGAGTCGGGACACTCATCGGGTAAAGGGTTGGCTGAAGGGATCTTTATTCTGGGGGGAATGCACCGCTCTGGCACTTCTCTTACTGCGTCGTTGCTGAATAATTTGGGGGTTCATTTGGGCGATCGCCTCGTAGCCACTAAAATAGGTAACGATCGCGGTCATTTTGAAGATCTAGACTTCGTAGAATTCCACCAAAATGTTCTCCGCTCCCAAGGCCTAGAAATCGACGGACTCAGCCTAGAATCAGAAATTATGGTCGCCTCACGCTACCATCAAAGCGCCAAACTGCTGCTGAAAGAGAAAACCGAGCGCTCGCTCTGGGGATGGAAAGATCCCCGGACTACCCTATTTCTCAAGTTTTGGTCTGAGTTACTCCCCTCAGCCTATTTCCTCTTAGTCTATCGCTCTCCCTGGGAAGTGGTAGACTCCCTCTATCGTCGCGGTTCTGATGAAGTCGTGGCTGCTTATCCAGAAAAAGCGGTAGAACTCTGGATGCATTACAACCGGCAGATGCTCGAATTTGCCCAAACCTATCCAGATCGCTGTTTAGTTGCTAATCTTGATGCTATTGTTGATCATCCCCAGGCTTGGATACAAGCTATTGAGGAAAAATGGCAGCTCTCTTTGGGTGAACCGGATTCATCCTTGATTGAAACTGAACTGCTCAGACGGGATGTTTCCCAAACGGATAAACCCGCCTTAATTCAGGCATTTTTCCCAGAAGCGATAACCCTTTATCAGGAGCTGGAAACCCTAGCGGGTTCTTTGGCAAGTGTAGACTCAACTGTACCTGCTCATCTCGATCTAGAGGTAGAGTTGGAGAAAATTGCATCTTTAAGTCCCCAAGATTGGGCGTTTCGCAGTTGGCAGGAAGTGGGAAGTGCGGCAAAATATCAGAAACTGCTGAAACTGAAACAGAAGGAACTGGATCGACAAGCTCAAGAGTTGCGAAGGATGCGATCGCAGTATGAAGAATCAGAATACCAAAAATCTCTGATTCAGAAGAAGATGCAGGAAAATAAAGCGCTCTTACAACAGGCTGAAGACTATAAACATATGGCCAATCAACTGCGATCGCAACTTGAACAAGCCAATTATCACCTGGAACAAACCCAAAAAGAACTGAATCAATCCCACGCGGAAGCGGTACAAATTAATCAGCAATTGATTAATACTAACGCTGAACTCCAACATACCCATAACCTTTCAGCCGACATTCAAGCTCAACTCAATGCTCAACTCCAGGACTTAAATAGTCAACTCCATCACCGTAACCTGGAATTGGCAGCGATTAAAGCCAATAAAACTTGGCGTTTGCGGATGAAATGGGTACAACTGAAGAAAAATCTCGGTTTGATTAAGGAGTAAGGAAAGGCAAAGCTAGTAGTGCGAGCGTCTCGCTCGCTGTCTATCTCTAGCAAGCAAGATGTTCTTTGCCTATCTAGTAGTGCGAGCGTCTCGCTCGCTGTCTATCTCTAGCAAGCAAGATGTTCTTTGCCTATCTAGTAATGCGAGCGTCTCGCTCGCTGTCTATCTCTAGCGAGCAAGATGCTCTCTTTGCCTATCTCTAGCGAGCAAGATGCTCTCTTTGCCTATCTCTAGCGAGCAAGATGCTCTTTGCCTATTTAGTAATGCGAGCGTCTCGCTCGCTGTCTATCTCTAGCGAGCAAGATGCTCTCTTTGCCTATCTCTAGCGAGCAAGATGCTCTCTTTGCCTATCTCTAGCGAGCAAGATGCTCTCTTTGCCTATCTCTAGCGAGCAAGATGCTCGCACTCCTTTAAATTGATACTCAAGAGATTACCCGGACATGATTATGACTCTAACTCCCAACCCCCGACTCCTGACTTCTCAGCGTATAGTGCTATATCTAGCTCCTTGGATTATTGGCTGGGGAGGGTTATGGATGTTGCCCGTTGCCGCCGATTCTGTAAACTCTGAAGAGCTGGATACATTCCATCAGCAGGCACTAGAGTTACTGAATCAGGGCGATAAACTCGCAGCTTTTCAACTTTGGCAACGGGAATTAGAGTTACGCCAAGGGTTGGGAAAAATTGAGGAAATTCAAGCCTTGTCGAGAGTGGGAGAAATTGCTTGGTCAGAAGGGGAGTCGGCGATGATTCGAGCCATTATCGCTCGCTTAGACGAAATTCAAGGGGAAGTTGAGGAGGGAGATAGTGAAACTTTACGGGAATTGGGAATAGCTTATCAGCAGTTGCGATCGCCCCAATCTGCCCTAGTAGTCTATCAAAAACTGTTGGATCTGGCCATTGAGGAGTCTGATGAGGAGGAACAAGCAGCGCTACTGATGCAAATTGCCCAAACTCAGCTCAACTGGTTTGACTATCCCCAAGCCATTTCAGGCTATGAAGCGGTGTTGAAGTTTGCCCAACAGCAGGAGGATGCTCTGACTCAAATTCAGGCTTATCAACAGTTGGCTTATAGTTACGAGCAGATGGAGGACTGGGAAGGGGCGATCGAAACTCGATTGAATCTGATTAACCTGTATAATCAGTCAGGGCAAGTTAGTGAAATTTCCAAGGAGCAAATGGCGATCGCCAAACACTACCAAACCCTAGGAAACCTCAAAACCAGTGCCCAACTCTATGAGCAAGCCTACCTGAGTGCCTTTCAACAACAACAGCTCGCCCATGCTGCTCAAGCCTTACAATCCCTTGCTCAACTCTATCAACAACAAAAGCAATTTCCCCAAGCCCTAGCCGTTTATCGGTCTCTTCTCGGCACTCAAGCCCAAGCCTATGATGCCTATGGTATGATGAATACCTATGAACAAATTGCCCAGATCCATAAAGATTTGAACCAACCCAATCAAGCCTTATCAGCCCTAGAACAAGGACTAAAATTAGCCCAGCATCTCAACTTAAAAACCGATTATTTCTCCCATCTGATTCAAACTCTTCAAAACCCATAATTTCGATTCCGGTTAAGCACTACGGTTAATTGAAACAACCTTTAAATTCGCCCGGCCGCTCAATTCCGAGTCTAATCCATATCGAACCCGAATTTGATAACAGGGAAGAACTTCTACAATTTTCTCTTCACCCACCGATTGATAATGAATGCGTAATTGAGCCATTTCTGGTACTTCAAATGCCAATCTTTCTTCTGGACAAACTAGCCGCTCAAAGTACCAATCCTCCACATTATCAATCGTTAAAATTTGTACTTGTTGACTTTCATTTTTGTAGTAACACAGCATCCAGTTTTTTTGGTCAAAGGTTTGGGGATATAACATGATTAATGTCTCCTAAATGAAAAAGTGATGAAGCGATGTAAACAAGGATGAATTTATGCACCCATAGCCAACATTTTTTGGTTTTTATACCTGAGCCATTCTTCAATAAATGGGGAAGTCATAGGACGATGACTGTCTAATGGTCGCATGAAACTAACTGGCATTTCTTGATGACAATGACTACAGTACCAATACATTCCTGTAGAGCTAATATGTCTGAGTAATGGATAAGAGCAACAAGGACAATTTACTTCTAACATCAGGTCTCCTCCTGTGGAGTTTAGTCAACTAAAGCAAAGGATTAAACATAGGTGGGTTGATCCAGCAAATAAGTCTGAATATTTTGTCGCAATTGGTCAATATTGACCGGCTTAAACAAATAATTATCTACTGTATAAAGAGATTTACGATGTTCAATAATATGAGCCGGGTGAATTACCGCAATCAAGGGAATGTGAGGACGTTCAAAACTGCCATTAACCTGTTGTGAAAATTCATATCCATGTAATTCGGGAAGTTCAAAGTCCACGAAAATCATATTGGGGGATAGATGATCGCATAACTGTAATGCTAAGGAAGGCTCAGTGGTAGAAATAAAATTAAATGTTGCAAAAGAGCGAATCTCATTGAGCAACTCCCGCAGTTCTCCAGTCTGTTCAATCAATAGTATCTTTGGATACATGACTATTCTCCTAGATAGACAAGCGAGTTGAGGCAAACCAGGCTGTCGTCCGAGGATCTCGATAATCCCAATCAGATTTGGATACAGAAGATCGATCCTGGAGATCGACATAAGGCATTAAGCAGCCTGAATGGTCTAAGATCCACTGATGGGTATTTCGATCAATCTGAGCGAGTTGATCGACAGCATCTTGAAGAACTCCTTCGATTTGGCTTGGTGTAGGCAAAACCATCAAGAAATCAGTCAGCGAATGGATGAGAGCGGGATCTTGAGTTTTGAGAACATCGATCGCCAGGTTAATATAGTCGATGTCCGTCCATAGTCCGTCAACAGATGGTGAAACCTGCATACTTTGCCCTGCTGCACCGCTCACTTTACTATCCCCAGTTGTAGGACTCCCAGATGTATAGCCCATAACTGTTTGACCCCTGAATTAATCTTTGCCCCCAAACTATAAAAAACAAATGTGAGGATTTTGTGATTCTGTTTGTCTAGGGAATAAAAGTTAACAATTCTTTATATATAGCCCTAGAGTTCTGACCAATGGAGCAGTGAACACATTTGTTGCACTAACCCCATCGCATCAAAGGGTTTAGTAATCACCCCAGTCACCCCTAGATCTTCAATAAACTGCTGTTTTTCACTATTTTTGGCCTTAGCCGTCAGGAGAATGGTGGGAATCTTCTGAGTTAAAGGATTGGCTTGTAGTGCTTGGTAAGTTGCCTTACCATCCATGCCTGGCATCATCATATCTAAAAGAATGGCATCCGGCTGTTCAATCGCTGCCACCTCTATCCCCTCTTGCCCTGATGAAGTAGGGATCACATCCCATCCAGCCGCCGCTTCTAGGGAAATCTGAATAATTTCCCGCACGCCATCATCATCATCAATCACTAAAATTCGTTTGCTTGCCATAATTTACCCTTCTCCTGGGCTATCAATGGGTAGGGAAAAAGAAAACCGACTCCCTTGGTTTAACTGACTTTCTACCCAAATCCTGCCCCCATGTTGTTCGACGATACTGCGGCAGATGGCTAGACCTAAACCCGTGCCTCCCTTGCGACGGGAGTCGGAGGCATCCACTTGATGGAAGCGCTCAAAAATGGACTCTAATTTATCTTCTGGAATACCCCGGCCACGATCTTCAATGCTAAAGGTGAGATGGGAAGCAGAACTCACCCTGACCATTAACTTTACGGGATCTCCAGGATCGGAAAACTTAATCGCATTACTTAACAAATTGGTCAGCACTTGTAACATACGGTCTATATCCGCATAAAACTCTACGCCTGAAGTCTGTTCCGAGACCACAAGGGTTACTCCGGCGCGGCTGGCCATCACCTGCATTTGCTCTACTGCAAGAAGCAATAATTCGTTGACGGCGATCGCCTGTTTTTGTAAACGGATTTTACCGGACTCTAGGCGCTCTAATTCCAGAATATCATTGACTAATCGCACTAAACGTTCCGCACTATCAGCCGCAATATCGATTACATGCTTTCCTTTGGGCGAACTGGGATTGACCAAGCCACTCGATAATAAATTTAAGCCTCCATGAATGGAAGTTAAAGGGGTGCGAAGTTCATGGCTGACTACAGAAATAAACTCATCTTTCATCCGCTCAATGGCGTAGCGTTCTGTAATATCTTCACCAATACTCATTGTACCGATCGCCTCACCCTGGGCATTCTGTAACTGAGTGCTATTCCAGGCAATCATTTTCTCTTCTCCCGACTGGGTAAGTAAGGTTTGTTGATAATGGGGATTGCCTTCAGGAGTCAGAAGCGCTTGCAGGATACGACGGACTTTGGTGTAAGCATGGGCGGGAATGAGAGTATCAAACCAGTTTTTACCGATGATTTCGGAGGCTTGATAACCGGTTAACTCCAGAAAAAAGGGATTGACATATTCGATGGTTCCCTGACAATCTAGCCCTACGACTAACAACCGTACATTTTCCAATAGTGTCCGCCACCGGCGCTCGGCTTCCTCTAAAATAGCCTTACTTTGTTTTTGATCGGTAATATCCTGCATCACCACCATACCGGCAAAGATCTGGCCCTGCTCATTTTTCAAGGGATTGGCGCGATAGTGATAAATTCGTTCTTGGTAAGTAATTTCTGTGGTGACAGTCTGGCCTACTAAGGCAGCATGATAGATAAACTCTGTACTTTCGAGCAGCTCAGGGGGGAGAACCTGGGCAATGAGTTGCCCTTCTAGGTTTTCTGCCTCAAGTCCCATGGCGGCTAATCCTACACCATCGGCAATGGTATAGCGAAATTGGCGATCGAAGAGGAAAACGGCCCCTTGGGGAAAGTTCTGGACAAGGGTGCGATATTGTTGATGGGAATTTCGCAATTGGGCTTCTGTTTGTTGTCTTTGTTCGAGTTCAACTCTCAGCCGTAGATTGGCTGAAGCGAGTTCAGTGGTTCTTTGAGCGACTCGGACTTCTAGATGTTCGTTGGTGCGTCTGAGGAGTTCTTCTGTTTCTTTGCGGGTGGTAATATCTTTGGCAATTCCTGCCCGTCGATAGATTTGGCCGTTAGCATCGACAATGGGAAATCCTCGATCCCAAATCCAGCGAATTGAGCCATTGGGTTGTTCGATCCGATATTCGAGATCGAAGGTATGAGAGGATTGGAGAGCAGTGATTATTCTGGGGCGATCGCTCGGATGTATGGCTTCTACAAAAGACTGGGGGCGCTGATACAAGCTCTCTTGAGTGCGTCCCCAAATTTTTTCATAGGCAGGACTGACATAGAGGACTTCTTGTTGATTGCCGCTCGTCATCCAGAAGACATCATCGATATTTTCGGCCAATTGGCGAAATTTTTCTTCGCTTTCTGCATGGGCATGATGGGTTTTCAGGGCAATAATCCCATAGGTGACATCTTCACTCAATTCAGATAAAAGTTGAATTTCAGAGGCATCAAAGGCATCGGCTTGACTGGAGTAGAGGTTAAGGACGGCAAATACACCTTGGTCAGTCTTTAGGGGGAGAGCGATGGAGGAGCGATAACCCCGTTGTTCGGCTTCTTGTCGCCAAGGGGTATAGAGGGGGTTGGTGAGGATGTTTTGGAAGGCACAGGGCCCCGCAGTGCGAACTGCGGTTCCTGTGGGGCCTCGGCCCAGTTGGGTATCGGCCCAAGTAAGCTGGATCTGGTCGAGATAACCGCGATCGTACCCGGCTTTGGCGATGGGGGTGATGCTTTTCTGGGGGTCTTGTTGGACATAGCCGATCCAAGCGAGGCGATATCCACCCACGTTCACCAGGATCTCGCAGATGCGATGGAGGAGGTCGGTTTCCGTGGTGGAAAGGAGGATGATGTTTCGCATGGCTGAGGCGATCGCCTGGTTACAGTTGCTGAGGGTATGCAGGGCGCGGTTGAGGCGATGAAGTTCGGCTTCATGGAGGATGCGATCGCTGATATCGGTGTAGTGTTCGATGCGTCCACCGGCGTATAAACCGGATTGGATGGGTTGGCTCAGGTGTTCTAACCATCGTTCTGGATGGGTTTCATGGGCGAGGATATGGCATTCAAAGTTTTCGATATAGGTGTTATTGTCGTAGGTGGCCAGGACGGTATCATGAAACCGTTGGGGGTTGGCGAACAGGTATTGAATGCGATCGCGAATCAGGTCTCGTTTATCCCGACCGATAATCTCTTCTCGCTTGATGCCAAAAAACTTTTCTAGGGTTTCATTGACCCACACGACCTTAAATTCGCCGTCGAGAATGAAAATACCAACGGCAGATTTATCGAGTACATCATTGGTGAGGGAACTATAGCGGGCTTCACTTTCTCTCAGGGCTGCTTCTGCTTGTTTGCGATCGCTAATATCCGTGTGCGAACCCACCATTCTTAGCACATTCCCCCCTTCATCCCAGAGCGCTTGTCCCCGGTCTAAAATCCATTTATAAGTTCCATCTTTGCACTGTAATCGATGCTCATTCATATAGAATGGAGTTTCTTGATTAAAATGCTTCCGAATGGCTCGCACAGCCCAGGGTAAATCATCCGGATGGACTCGTTTCGTCCATTCATCTAGGTTATCAGCAATTTCCCGATCGCCATAGCCTAGCATTTCTTTCCATCTTGGGGAAAAAAAGACTTCATTGGTTTGTACATTCCAATCCCATATTCCATCATGATTGCCTTGAATAGCCAGTTGCCAACGTTCTTCACTCTGCCGAAGCGACTCTTCCACTTGCTTGCGATCGCTAATGTCAATCACTTGCGAAATTAGATGTAAAGGATGTCCCTTATCATCATAAATTAAGGAGACTTTCAAAAGAGTATAAACAATTTCTTTGTCTTTATTGATCAATCTTTTTTCTAAGGTGTAATCATTAATGGTACGATCGATAAGTTGACGACAAAAATCTTGCTCAACATGCAGATCGTCAGGATGAACAAAGTAACGACTCGGTAATTGCTTAAACTCAGCAAAACTATATCCTAAAAGATGCAAATAGGCTTCATTGACTTGGACAACTGTACCATCTAAATTATTTAAAATCATCCCAATAGGCGACTGTTCAAATGTGATCCGAAAATGGGCTTCACTTTCGCGCAGAGCCGTTTCTGCCTTGTGGCGATCGCTCACATCCTGTACCAAAGAAAGAATCGATAACACATTCCCTTCTTCATCCCGCAGAACAGAGTGATACCATTCACAATAAATAACTGTTCCTTCTTTAGTCAAATTCCGATAGCTAGAAATTTGTCGATCCTGACTGCCATCAATCAGGTTAAAAACAGATTGCTTAAACTCTTCGAGATCTGGTGCAAAAACAAAGGAAAATTGAGACCAATGTTGACCTTGTACCTCCGCAAAACTCCAGCCTAAAATATGCTCGGCTTGCCTAGACCATTGACTTACCCGAAATTCTTGATTCCACTCAATAACGGCTAGGGGAGAATTTTCAAAATGGAACGTCAGTTTTTGGGCAACCAGACGTAATTTTTCCAGAATAGCAGATTGGGTAATCGCAATTCCGGCTTGATTACTTAACTGCTCAATTAAATCAATTTCCCAAGATTGCCATTTGCGGGGATGGGCACATTGGTGAAGAATAATAAATCCCCAGAGTTGATCTTGACTAATAATCGGAATGACCAAATTGGCTTGAACTTGAAAATATTCTAAAAAATCTCGATAACAAGAATCTTGATTGAGGCTTTCAATTTGGTTTAATTGACCAATACGGCCTTGAAGATATTGGGAGGTATAGGATTGCAAGCAGGGGTCATAAATTTTCTGTCCCAATAAAGACAGCCATCCCGGAGCAACGGATTCTTGAATCACCAGAGCCGAGCCATCGGTTTGCAGTTGTAAAATTAAAGTACGGTCAGTGTGGAGTAATTTACAAAGTTCAGTGGTGGTTGCTTCTAAGATGTCGGCTAAATCTAAAGACTGGCGAATTTTGAGCGTGATTTCTGCTAGAAGGGAAGGAAGACTCGCCGGTGCAGAGAGGAAAGTCTGGGGACAAGAAACCCACAGAATCGTATTTTCAGCGTAAGGGTAAATTTGTGCTTGAAAAGAGCGCGTCAGTTGGTTGCTATGGGTTAATTGATATTCAAAGGATTGGGAAGTTTGAGTGAAGATCGCCTCCTGCATCAGGCGAAACACACAATCTCTGGATAATTCTTGTATGGTTAGTTCTATCCAATGACTCTGTATATTCGTAGGAATTACCTTAATCTCGTGGCGATCGAGATCGATGATGAGCATGAGGTGTTCCATAACAGCCAAAGCCTTATGAATTTCCCGATCAGTAGCCAATTGAGTCTTAAACCGCTCTGAGCATGGGTTGCGGTTTGTCTCTTCTATAGAATTGCATCGATAATTTGAAAACACCATATCCGATCGCCTGATAAGGATTATCTCTGTTTGGTTCCATGAACCAGAATCCCTTTATTCTATCTCTGCTCACTCCTAAATTAGTCCCTAGGTAAATAGCGCTGAACTAAAGAAGGTTGCTTCGATCGACGCTCCAAACGGTTGAGAATGCGGGCGATTAACTCCGGTTCTACGATCGGTTTTTGGATATAATCATCAGCTCCAGCCAAAAAAACTTGCTGAATGGTTTGGGAATCTCGATGACTCGATAGAAACAACACCGGAAGCGCCATCCATTGGGGATCGTTTCGTAGCACTTGACATAGTTCAATACCCGTGACTTCAGGCATTTCAATATCCAGGAGGACTAAATCCGGTTGGGTGTCTTGCAGAGTTTGCCAAAACTCTTGGGGATGGTTGAGCAGGGTGATTTGAAACCCCCAAGGTTTGAGGATTTGTTGCAAATAAGCTAAAAGTTGGGCATCATCATCCACAATCAGCAGTTGGGGAGATTGGGTTCGATCTCCCCTTAAAAAGGGACGCAAGGAGGCGATCGCTTCTTGAGCTGAAATGGGTTTTTGGACAAACCCTTGTCCTCCCGCTCTAGCCACCGCTACCCGGTCATTTAAGGTATTTTGTTCTGCTAAAACCACCACTGGTATGGGGGGTTCAACACTACTGAGGAGCGAAATCCATTCTAAAACTTGTGTTTGAGCTGTTTTAGGTAAGGATAACTCTATGAGGATGAGATCGGGTGGCTGCTGTTCTACTTGCTCTTTTCCCCCGGATAAAGTAGAGACCACAACCGGCTTAAGATGAGCGCGAATCGCTTGCTCTTTCAAGGATTCAGCCAAAATGGGATCGGGTTCTATAATCAGAATTTGAGGTAAAGTAATAGGTTCTGGGGCAAGCAAAGCAGGTTTAGAAGTCGTATTCTGGGTTAGACCTTGATGCAATTCCTTCATGTGAGGCGCTACAGTTTCTAGCAGTGTTGCTTGATCTGAAGCGGTTTTCAGGGTGTTCTCAATTTGCCGTGCCACTTCTGAAAGATGATTGAGACCAAAACTACCCAGGGAACCCGCCAGGGTATGCGCTTCTCGAATCGCATCCTGGAGGCAATCGGGATTCAGTAAACCCGTAGGTAGATCATCTAGGGTGGTTTGGATCGATTTTAGGCGATCGGCATATTGATGCTGATACCGTTCCCAAATCGGCAAAAACGCAGGCGGAATATCCGAATTTTGGGTTTCAGGAAGCTCTTGAGCTAAAGCCTTAAGACGATACCCTAAACCATAGACGGTCTCAATTAAATCATTATCACTACCCGCTTTTTTCAGTTTTTGGCGCAAGCTTTTGATGTGGGTGCGTACCGCATTTTCGGAAGGTGGGTCATCAAAAGACCATAAATGATCCAGAATGGCACTTTGGCTAAAAATACGTTGAGGATGACGTAGAAACAGCTCTAGCAGCTCATATTCTTTAGCCGTCAGTTTCAACAGGTTTCGATCGTAAGTCACTTCACATTTACTCGGATCGAGATGCAACTTTCCCCAGCTTAGAGTCGGCAGTCGCGTATCATTACCCCGACGCAAAAGGGCGCGAATGCGGGCCAAAAGTTCTGGTAAATCAAAGGGTTTGGTTAGGTAATCATCCGCTCCTGCATCTAACCCGATAACCTTTTGGGTACTAGAGTCTTCCGCCGTCATTAGCAGAATTGGAGTGCGATCGCCCTTTTTTCGTCGCTTCTGACAAAACTCAATCCCATTGAGTTCCGGCAATCCCACATCCAGTAAAATTAAATCATAGATAATCCCTTCCGCCAGTTGCCAACCCAAATGGCCATCAAAAGCCACATCTACTAAGTAATGGTGCATTGTCAGTTCATTTTTTAACAGTTCAGCCAAGGCCTCATCATCTTCAACCAATAAAATTTTCATCACCCACTCTTCTCTGCGATCGTCTATTATGGCTGTTGTAACGTGGGAGACGTTTCTTGGCAATAGGCAGAGATACAAAAATCACCGTTTCATTGGGAATTAAAGATTAAATTTTGCCCAACTTGAACCCACAGATTGAAATAAAGGGTTTAAAGTAGAACATTAGATCTAGAAGTATTGACTTCAAACTATGGGGGACTAATGAATTACAAACGACGCTGGTATCATCTATCCTTACAAACTGTTTTTATTATTCCTTTTCTCGTGGAGATCTTAGTAATTGTTGGATTAATCGGCTATTTTTCTTATTATAATAGCCAAAAATCAGTTCAAAAAATTGCCTATCAATTGCTAAATGAAAAAAGCGATCGTATCCAAGAAAAAGTTCATCATTTTTTAGACGTTCCTGAAACGATCCTGCAAAACCATCAAGCTCTGGTTAATAATAGTTTTCTGAACCTGCAAGATTTGGATGCATGGGTTCCTTATTTTTGGACTCAATCTCAATATTATCAATCTTATTTTATTAGTTCTATGCAGGTGGCTAATTTGCAAGGGGAATATCGAGCTTCAGGAACCAGTCACGATAGTCAAGGCAGAATCCGACAAGGTATTGCAGTTTCCACAAAAGAAAATAACTTTAGGATGGATGTTTATTATCATTTAGAAGATTTTTTATTGGATAATTCTCCCAATGAATTTAGAGGATATTTTTCAGCTAAAGATCGCCCTTGGTTTAAAGATGCTATGGACGAAAAAAAGATGGTATGGACAGATATTTATTTTCGATTTATTGACAACCAGACATTGGCTATTAGTTTGTCCGCTCCAATCTTTAGCCTTGATGGTAATGAAATTGAAGGTGTAAGTGCGATTTTGTTAGACTTAAATTATATTAATAAATTCCTGAAATCTCTTAAAATTGGTAAAACAGGTCAAGCTTTTATTGTTGACCAATCAGGGCAATTAGTTGCTACCTCTTTACATGAAGACTTGGTAATCCAAGAAAACGGGGAATTGTCCAGGGTGACGGCAGTTCAAAGCCAAAATATTATCACCAAAACGATTGCTAAACAGCTTGAATCAAAAATAATAAATTCAGCCAATCATCAAGAATTAAATATCTATCCTATAACAATCAATCAAGAAAAATATTTTGTCAACAAATTGTTTTTTTCTTATGAAAACGATCTCAATTGGTGGGTTATAATCGTGATTCCAGAATCTGATTTCATGGACGAAATCAATCAAAATACTCAAAACACGATTAAGCTTTGTCTTTTAGCTTTAGTTGGAGCCATTGCCATTGGTACACTTACTGCTCGTTGGGTGACCCAACCCTTAGTTAATTTGAATAACTATACTCAAAGAATTGCCCAAGGGGATTGGTCAACTCACTTGACTATAGATCGCAAAGATGAAATTGGAGAATTATCCCAATCTTTTAACACTATGGTTAAAAAAGTCAAAACATACTTGACTCAAGTTAAAGAAAATGAACAACGTCTTCAACAATTCTTAGAATCCATTCCTTTAGGAATTGCCATTCATAATCTAGATGGGACAATTTATTATATGAATCAAAAAGGTCGTCAACTTTTAGGGATTGTTTCCGATGAACAAACCCAGTATAGTTTTTCCCAAATGAATCAATACTACCAAATCTATCAAGACCATAATGATAGACTCTATCCCATGGAAGAATTGCCCATTTCTAAAGCTCTTTTAGGACATAAAGTCTATCTTGACGACTTGGTTATTAAACAGTTTGATAAACCTTTATATTATGAAGTTTGGGCGACTCCTATTTACGATCGACATGGAGAAATTATTTATGCGATTGCCATCTTTCAAGATATTACCCAGCGCAAGCAAACTGATTCTATTCTACGTGACTACAATCAACATTTGGAAACAGAAGTTAAACAGAGAACTGAACAACTTTATCAAGCCAAAGAAGTCGCCGAAGTTGCTAACAAAACGAAAAGCTTGTTTTTGGCTAATATGAGTCATGAACTCCGCTCTCCCCTGAATGCTATTTTAGGTTTTTCTAACCTCATGCTACGTTCAGAACATCTCAGCGCTGAACAAGAAGAAAATCTCCAGATTATTCATCAAAGTGGGGAATATCTCCTCAGCCTGATTAATAATGTTCTGGATTTATCCAAAGTGGAAGCTGGAAAAGTAAGTTTGAATGTGAAAAACTTTAATTTATATAACCTACTAAAAGAGGTTGAACAAAGTTTTCAAAATAAAGTCACTAATCAACTCTTGCAATTTAGGATGAGTTACACGCCCAGGGTATCTGAATATATTTGTACTGACAAAATTAAATTACGTCAAATTTTAACCAACCTCTTAAGTAACGCTTTTAAGTTTACTGAAACTGGATCTATACAGGTCACTATCGATCAACAAAATTATGCCGAAGTCGCTCGACTAGAGTTTACCGTATCGGATACTGGACAAGGAATTGCACCTGAAGAATTGCCCCAATTATTCCAACCTTTTCATCAAACCCAATCGGGAAAAAAGGCTAAAGAAGGTACAGGTCTAGGCTTATCTATTAGTAAAAAATTTATTGACTTGATGGCAGGAGAGATTAGAGTGGAGAGTGAAGTTGGAAAGGGAACAACCTTTTTCTTTACCATTGAAGTGACACCCATTGCTGCCGATCAAATAACTGATTTAAAAGCTCCTCCTAGAGTTGTCGGATTGCAAGCAGGTCAACCCAATTATCGAATTTTAGTGGTTGACGATTGCCCCACAAATTGTAAATTATTAATGAAGTTTTTGCAACCGGTCGGATTTTATGTAGAAACTGCTCATAATGGGGAACGGGCTATCGAAATTTGGCAGCAATGGCAACCGGATTTAATTTGGATGGATATGAGAATGCCGGTGATGAATGGCTATGAAGCGGTTAAGCGAATTAGGGAGCAAGAGGGAGAGCAAAAAACGATTATTATTGCCCTGACTGCAAGTATTGTGGAAGAGGAAAAAGTTTTAAGTTTATCTGCTGGATGTAATGATGTGGTATCTAAGCCTTTTGAGGAAGATCTAATTTTCCAAACGATCGCTAAACATTTAGATGTACGCTATATTTATAAACAAGAAAATCAGGATCGGCGATCGCCCACTACTCCCCACCCACTCACCCCAGAAGATTTACGCCATCTCTCCCCCCAATGGCGACAAGATATGGGCCAAGCAGCCATCGAACTCGATGACCAGAAGGTGTTACGCTTGATTAAGGATATTCAAGCAACCGATCCAGAAATTGCCCATACCCTCACCCAGTTTATCAATGACTTTCGTTTCGATCGCATCAGTCAGTTGGTGTGTCTGTCTTCCAAAAGCGCTTAATCATTGATTCTTTGGTTAGCCGGAGGAGCAAGCACCGTTAACCCCTTGGGAATGCATTCAACTTCAATGGGAGTTGTGCCAATAATTTCCCCATCTAAGACTACTTTCTGAGGGGGATGGGTTGCCACTTTGACTTTGCGAGTCCTTACTCCAAGGGTGTCGTCCCGTTGAATGGGGGTTTTAGTCAGTCCAGAACCAAATAAATCAATCATGGCATTCACGGTGGCTAGTTTAGTCTCTGCCGTAATAATTACGACTTCTAATAAACCATCATCAGGGATCACTTGCCCCATCCCCTGGGCCATCACTGAGGTCGGAGGTGCAGCATTGGCAATGGTAATCGCTCCCGCTTGGAAGGTTTTTAAAACTCCATCGATTTCCATTTCTACCTCGAAGAGTTCTTGCTCTCGCACTTGTTTCCATCCCGCCATAATATAGGCTAGGGGGCCCCAACGATTTTTAGCCTCGCGATCGGCTTTTTCAATGGCTCCCGCTTCATAACCGACACCAGCTAAGAGAATCATCGTTTTGCCATTACATAACCCCACATCCACCACACGAGTCATCCCGGTGACAATGACATCGCAGGCACTGCGAATGGGGGTTAAGCTGGAAATGATGCCTAAAGCATTAGCAAAGGCGTTGGCGGTTCCTCTGGGAATGACACCTAGGGGAATATCAGTGTTAATTAAGGCTCCAGCGACCGCCGATACGGTTCCGTCACCTCCGGAGGCGATGATCAGATCGGTTTCTTGGGCGATCGCTACTTTCGCCAGTTCTTCTGGTGCATCATCTGGGGTCGTCATTGATACAGTAAGCTGAAAATAGGGTTCCAACAGTTGTCGAATCAATAACAAGTCTTGTTGGGAATTCCCTTGACCCGAAACCGGATTAAAGATTAAATGCGCTCTACGGGTACGTCGCAGACTGGTAATAACAGCTTCTGCGGTAGATAAGTTCGTGGCAAGAGCCACATTATGCACTTCACAAATCCGTAGCAGAGCATTAATATCCGGTTCATGGGGTTGAGCGTAGAGAGGATCGATCAGAAAAATAACTGCCCTAACTTTTCCGGTAGCGACTGCTGCGGCGATTTGAGCATCCCCCCCCATGGGGCCCGATAACATTCGTTCTACGGTTAATCCGGTGGCAGAGGCGATGCGCTCTCCCGTGGTTCCGGTGGCGATCAGAGGATAGCAAGAGAGTAATTTGGCATGTTTTTGGGCAAAGTTAACGATATCGTCTTTTTTGCTGTCGTGGGCAATCAGGGCAATTTTTTGAGACATGGCAATGGGTGAGCTTAAGAGCTAATCTTGTGGGGGTTTTAATTCATAGTATATAAAAAGAATCGACAGCAAGATGGAGTTAAAATTGGGCGCGAACAGTAAAGGTGTAATCACCGCCCGGTTCGAGTTGATAATCTCGCTGTTCTAAAAATCGACCCAGGGGTTCTTGAATCAGGGCGCGTCCTAGGGAGGGTTTGACGAGCAGTTGTCCATGGCGAAAGAGCCATTGAAATTCCCATTGATATTCGTCGGCTAAGACTTCTCCTTCAAGTTTTCCTTGTTGCCAAGAGTGGCGCAATACGCGGACGTAAACGGTGGTTTCGGGTAGGCGCTTCACGATCGCTGTTCCAATGCTGCAAAGAGTCGGTTATTGTACAGATTCATGGCTTTTTCTACTCCTTGTTTAAGGCTGATTTCTATGGCATCGGCTGCTCCTGGAATTACATCATTGATGATTTGGGCTTCCGATGGGGAAAATTTGCCTAAAACGTGGGATACGGTGTCTTTGCTGTTGGTGTCTGGAGATTGGGATGAGCCGATACCGACTCGCAGACGCGGGAAGTCTTGGGTTCCTAAGTGGGCGATCGCACTTTTCATGCCATTATGACCTCCCGCCGAACCGGATAAGCGCAGGCGTATCCGTCCCACGGGTAGATCCATATCATCGTAAACAATGAGGACGGAATTCTGTGGCAGTTTATACCAATCGAGAACGGCGCGAATGGATTGTCCGGAGCGGTTCATATAAGTGGAAGGCTTGAGCAGGCGAAGTTTCTGCCCGTTAGTCCAAGGCGCTTCGGCAAACCATCCTTGAAATTTTTTGTTGGCACTCCCGGAGGCATTCCAGCGCCGGGCGAGTTCATCGACAATATCAAAGCCGATGTTATGGCGTGTGCCGTCGTATTGAGTGCCAGGGTTGCCTAAACCGACAATGAGTTGGGGAATGACCGGAGTAGGTTGCTCTTTGGGTTTAGGCGATCGCTCGCTATTCATAGCTCTGGGTTAGCTGGTAGGTGTCGAATTATTACTTTGAGTGAGTGTTTCCTGGGGTTGGGTTTCGGGGGACTGACTGGCCTCAACGCTCGGTTGAATGGTGGGTTGCTCTTTTACCGAGGCTTCGAGTTGAGAGGCTTCCCGCTTAAATTCCTGTTCAAATTCTTTCGAGGCTTGCTGGAAACTACGGATAGTTTTGGCGATCGCCTTACCCATCTCCGGTAATTTCTTTGGCCCAAAGATCAACAGAGCCACAATCATAATCACAGCCATCTCCGGTAAACCAATGCCAAAAATATTCATGCTCTTCTCCTAAATTAACCGTATCAGATCCCCTTCAATCCCCCTTAGAAAGGGGACTTTCTCGATCCCCCCCTTTCTAAGGGGGGCTAGGGGGGATCGCCTATAGGCTTCTACTTAAAAAAACCCGGTTTATAGACTAAACCGAGTTTTTAGGCATCACTAAACGTTCTGAGTGAACGTTGGTAACTGTAATATGATTGCCGTATCCTACCGACCGAGAGTCGTCCAGTCTACATCTAATCCTTCCAGCAGAAGGGAGGAGTTGTAGATTTGGAGAATAATCAGCAGGAAGACTAAGAACAGTAGCATAAACACTCCCATTAAGGGGGTGGTTCCCCAGCCGGGGGCTACCTTACCATATTCGGAGTTGAGGGGTCTGAGGATTTCTCCTAAACGGGTACGTTGTGCCATGGGTCTCCTATATTCCGTTTCAATTTTCTGATTTTACACTGGTCTGGGTCTGGCAGAACTGCGAATCCTGACGGAATCGGGATGACCAGATCGCCACCAAATGTAAATTTTTGTAATACTATATTTAAGGATAGTATATCTTAGTTCAGAAACCTATGGAAACTGCAACGGTTCTTAATATTGGTATTGTGGTCATTGTACTGGCTTTAACTGGTGTTTCGTTATATACCTCTTTTGGGCCGCCCTCAGAAGCCCTAGACGATCCCTTTGAAGATCATGAAGATTAGCAAGATATAACCTTTAGCACTGGTGTATCATGTAGGGGCTTTCTATCGATCTTCATGACCTTTAGTTCATTGATCTCCTTTAATTGTGCTTGGAAGTCTTCCAATTGAGAAGTAATATCAAGTCCGGTGAATGGGAAAAGAGAAGCGGGCAAGATGCCCGCACTCCTCGAATCCCCTCATCTTACTGGAGTGGGAGCGTCTCGCTCCCTAGAATTTTAATTATGGCGTTTAACCAAACTTCACATAATCGCTCACCCAAGTGATGACTTCTTCCCCTAAACGCACATCATTTAAGCGGTCAATTTCTCGAATACCGGTGGGACTGGTGACATTAATTTCAGTCAGATAGCCACCTATGACATCTAAGCCGACAAAATAGAGACCATTGTGGCGTAAAACAGGGGCTAAATGGGCACAGATTTCTTGTTCTCGCTCAGTAATTTCTGTCTTTTCCACTTCTCCACCGACAGCCATATTATTGCGGAATTCTTCGGTTCTAGAAACTCGATTCACTGCGCCAATAGGTTCTCCGTTGAGGACAATAATCCGTTTATCTCCCTCCTTAGCTGCGGGTAAAAACTGCTGCACCATCACCGGTAATTTTCCGTTTTGGGTACTGAGTTCAATTAAGGAATTAAAATTGCGATCGCCCGCTTCCAAGATCAGAATCCCTTCTCCTGCCTTGCCTCCCAAGGGTTTCATAATGGCTTTTCCTTGAGTTTGGACGAACTCACGAATCACCGTTTTATCTGCCGTTACCCTGGTTTCAGGGATGAATTGGGGAAACTGAAGGGCGTACATTTTCTCATTGGCATTGCGTAATCCTTTCGGATTATTCAACACCAGGGTTTTTTGAGGATCAATATAATCCAAAATATAGGTGGCATATAAATAGGAAGTCGTCACGGGGGGATCGGTACGCATAAACACTGCACCCATCTCTTCTAAGGGACGAAACTCCGGGTTTCCGACTTCAAACCAAGGATTTTCAGCTACCCAATGGTCTGCTTTTAACTCGACTGGGGTTAAGCGAACGGGGGATAATTTAGCCCAAGCCTTGCCGGATCGTACTTCTAATTCTTGCGCTTGAGCGATCCAAACTTGATGACCTAACTTTTGCCCTGCTTCCATCATGGCTACGCTGGTATCATGGCAGGGATCGAGACGGTGAATGGGGTCGATGATAAAGGTTATATCCATGGGGGAATGGGGGAATGGGGGAATGGGGAATGGGGAATAGGGAATAGGGAATGGGGAATGGGGAATGGGGTTAGGTGGAGGGTTCGGAGGCTTGGGAAGAGGTTTGGCCGATTTTGGGTTCGGTTCCGGCTAGAAGGCGTTCGATATTGCTGCGGTGTCGCACAATGACGTATAAGCCGCCGATAATGCCGAAGATTTCGTAGGCTAGGGGTTGATGGAAAGCTGCCATCAGTGCGGAAACGGCGATCGCCGCACTCATAGAACCCAGTGATACAATGCGGGTAATGCCGATGACACTACCAAACACGGCAAACGTGAGTAAACCCACCGGCCAATATAGGGCCAACAATACCCCTAAACTGGTGGCGGCTGATTTTCCACCTTTAGTGAGGGATTTTCCTTCCGGTTGATTCCAGATTAACCAAATCGATAAGCTATGACCCAATAGGGCTAAAAATCCTGCCAACACCACCATCCAATCTTGCCATTGCTCACTGAGCGAAGTCGAAGTGAGCCAATGCCATTGATAGGCAAAGCGCACCAGAAAAACAGCCGCCGCGCCTTTAAAGATATCGACTAAAAGTACCGTTAATGCTGCACCTTTACCCACTGTCCGCAACACATTGGTTGCCCCAGTTGAACCGGAACCAGACTCCCGAATATCAATCCCTTTAAGAGCTTTGGTTAACCAATATCCAGTCGGGATAGAACCCAATAAATAAGCCCCTATCAACAGACTAATGGCGATCGCCCCTTCCATACTTTTACCTCTTTATCGATCTACTTTATCCAACGTTTCGATCCCCCTAAATCCCCCTTCAAAAGGGGGACTTTGCTTGCGTTGCCCCCCTTTTTTAAGGGGGGTTGGGGGGATCTCTACCAACTATCAATCATCGGTGGTGCTTCTGGATTCGGTGCAAATGCCAACCAGAGGGGAAACTGCAACATTGACACACTCACCTTATCCTCAGACTCATCAATAATAATCAGAGGCAGTTGCTTCTGTTGCGTAATCCGCTCGGCTTTTAAGGCTAAGGGTTCAGGAGCTTCAAACATGGTAATCCCTCGGTCTGAACTAAAATCCATGCGCGAAATACCCAAACAATCCTGCAAACCCCGTCGCCATTCGCCCAAACGCTCTGGAGTATTGACTAAAATCAAGGGTCGCAGGCGATCGCCATATAAACTATAGACCACGGAAATCACCGCCGAAGCCACCAAAATATTTTGGAGACGAGACCCCATGGTACGCACCGCACCCCGTCCTCCTTGGGTAAAAAACCACTGGGATACCCGTTCCGCATGGATGGGTTCAAACGTGCGCCGCAACTGCCAAGCGGGGCCATAATAATCTGGACGGGTGCGATACTGATCCAACAGATTGCGAATTTGCCGCACTTGATCGGCAAACTTGGGTTTAGTAAATTGGGGATTGTCTAATTCTGGGGGGCGCTCCGGTTCTCGACGGGAACGGATCATCGGCACTTCCACGGGGGCTACGGGTTCGCGAACATCTGGCCCCAATTCTATATTTTCCGCCGCACTGGCCAAATCTTGCAAGCTCCCGACCAAATAATCCTTAAATCCCTGAATGCGGATGGCGAGATCCTGGGAAACTCCAGCAAAGCTCGTCCGCATTTCTGCACGGATGTTCTCGGCTCGCCTTTCCAGTTTTTCGATGGTCACTTCTAGCTTATGTTTGCGATGTTCTAGCTCGCTTAAGCCAGCTTGCACCAATTGCCCCATGGCGGATTGCTGGGTTTCCAGTTGCTCTTGCAGGCGATCGGCTTCCTGTCGCAATTGCTGCACCTGGTTTTGCAGGGCTTGCTCCGTAAACCTTAACTCATCAATTCGCGCTTGCCATTCATCCAGTTCTTCATCCTTGGGGGGTTCTGAGTCTTGATCCTCCAATCCGTCCCCTTGCTCTTGTCCCCCATCTGTGGCTGCCATTTCTTCGCGGGGTTCGGGATGATCGGGGGTTTTGGTATCAAGCTGAAGGGGGAGTAAGCTATCTCCCGTTTCCGTATTTTGATCGTCTAGGTTTTCATATTCTTCACTTTTCTGTTCAACATCCCCCGTCTCCTGAGAGGTTAAGGGTTCAGAAACTTCAGAAGCGTCAGAGGGAGTTGGAGGAGTTGCAGGGGTTTCGGGATTGGAGTCCCAAGGATTCAATGGATCGGTATTCATCAGTTATTCATCGGTTCTACAGGATTAACGAGAACGGGGGCAGCGTTCTTCCAGACAGCTCTTGAGGGTTGAGTAGTCAAAGATAATGGGGACAAAATGGATACTCTTAATTTCTTTGAAATAGAACAGGATGGGCAGTTTGTCCCAAAAAATTTCCCAATTTTGCCATTCCCGATAGGGAAATTGGCGAATCTGTTTGCCCGAACGGTAAACTTCAAGAGCTGTTGGGGTAAAGGTTAGGCGGATGGTTGTGGTTTGTAGGGTTAAGAATAACCCAAAGAGGGCGATCGCCAGACTCAAGCCAATTTGAACTGCTCCGAGAGGAATCGCGAGCAACACTAGCACTAAGGGTATCCGGTAACTCGGTTTGAGGGTAACCGTTTCTAGGGTAGGGTTTGAGGTTGAAGATGAAAAGGGAGTTGAGGTCATCGATGAAGTTCTAAATCGCCTACGGTTGACTATTTTATCGTGCCGTGGCTGGTAATGCCGGATCTGCCTTTGATCCCATCTTCCGCGTTACCAAATTTTAGCCATCTTTAACGCAAACCCTGGCATCTCTGGTTCACAATTGACTGACTCTGGACGATCTAGAATTTGAGGTTCTCGATCGCCGCGATAGATATGCACTTGGTTATTCTGGCGATCGATGAGCAAGCCTAAGCGTACTCCATTGCTGATATATTCTGCCATCTTGGTCTGGAGACTGGTCAGGGTATCGCTGCTAGAGCGGAGTTCGACGACAAAATCAGGCGCGATGGGGGCAAAAGAAGCCTGTTGTTCTGGTGAGAGAGCATTCCAGCGATCGCCTAATATCCAAGCTGCATCCGGCGATCGCACGGCTCCATTGGGTAATGTAAACCCAGAACTTGAATCAAATGCTTCTCCAGTGCCATCGGTTTCAGACCAGATAAAAAGCTGGCCAAAAACTCGACCCTTGCGGTTTCCCGTGTCAGCAAATGCTGGAGGCATAATGATAATTTCTCCATCGGCATTGCGTTCAATTTGCAAATTGACATTGGTGCGACAAAATTCATAGAACTGGCGATCGCTCATCGTTGATAAGGGAATGAGCGCAGAGAGATCGATGGGCCATAAGATCTGTTCAGATTTTATCAATAGGCTAGTCATCGGTTCCTTGGCTCCTCAACCCCTTAAAACTGGCGTAAAAACCTCAGATCGCTGCTATAAAATCGGCGAATATCATCAATCTGATGCAGCACCATGGCAAAGCGTTCAATCCCAAAACCGGCTGCAAACCCAGTATAGATTTCTGGATCGTAGCCTACCGCTTTTAATACATTGGGGTCTACCATGCCACAGCCTAAGACCTCCAACCATTTGCCATTCCATTGCACATCCACTTCTGCGGAGGGTTCCGTAAAGGGGAAATAACTGGCTCGAAAGCGGATATCCACCTCGCCAAACATTTGGGTGAGGAATTCTTTGACTGTGCCTTTTAAGTCTGTAAACGTGAGACCTTCATCTACCGCCAGTAACTCCATTTGGTGGAAAACCGCCGCATGGGTAGCATCGACCGTATCGCGACGATAGCAGCGTCCCGGAGCCACAATCCGGATCGGGGGGTCGTTCTTCTCCATGTAGCGAATTTGCACTGAGGAGGTATGAGTACGCAGGAGATTCCCATCGGGGAGATAGAAGGTATCTTGCATATCTCTAGCCGGATGGTCAGGGGGAGTGTTGAGGGCTTCAAAATTATAGTAGTCGGTTTCCATTTCTGGCCCGGCTGCTACAGTGTAGCCAAGTCCCACAAAGATATCTATGGCGCGGTCAAAGGTACTATTTAAAGGATGAATGCGCCCTTGGGGACGATAGACCCCAGGCATGGTCACATCAAGGGTTTCCGCTTCGAGCTTGGCTTGAATTTGGGCTTGTTGTAGGGTACTCTTTTTGTCATCTAGGGCAGTAGAGAGAGCTGTTTTCACCTCATTGGCAACTGCACCGATGCGGGGGCGATCGCCGGGATCTAACTTGCCCATCCCTCCCAATACTTTCGGTAACTGACCTTTTTTGCCCAGATAAGTCACACGGAGTTCCTCAAGCTTCTGGAGATCCTCGCAAGAGGCGATCGCCTCCACTGCGGCTTGTTTAAGATCAGCTAATTGTTTTTCAAGGTCAGTCAACATATCCATTTTCGGCGCTGGCAGGTCTGGAAAGAGCATAATGCCTTACCTGATGTTACCATTATTCCCGTTCTCCACTGCCAGATTCTTATGACGATTGTCCTTTCTTCCCAAGAGATCGCCCATTATCGCACAGAGTTAGCCGCCGACGCAGAAGCCTTAGAAGCCTTAGACCAAATTGAAGACTGTGAAGGAGATCTCGAAGATGCCGCTCTTTCCCTCGGTATTCAAGCCGGACAACAACCCGATCGCACAGACTGGTTATCTGGAGTCGCTAAACGCTGTCGGGTCATTTTATGCCAAGACCCCTGTCAGAGCTATTTTCAGCAAGGGCAACTCGCAGATGTAGTGACTACCCTCAAAGCCGCCCAAGTTTGTCCCTCCCTGCTCGTCACTCCCGTAGTTTTATATGTCTTAAAATCCGGTATTGAGTCCTTTTGTGACCCCTTGAATTATAAACAAACTTAAAGATTTTTTTGGGTTATTCTGAATCAATCTGGTTTACAATTGGAGTAACTATTAGACTCTAGTTTTTTTACCTACTTCTTTCGGCTACGTCTCCTAATAAAATCAAAAAATCCGTATTTTTATGGGTTGTAATTGATTCTTTTTTTCAGTAAATTAGAGTCCACTACATAGCAAAGAAAAGATAAATAACATCATGAGCTTGTATTGGCAAGACTCAAGGGGCTAAACTCTACCCGATTGGACTAGGAACTGCTGTTATAGAGCTACAGACCATATCCCATAGGAGGTTCCGCCGTGAAGTTAAGTAAAAAGTTATATCTAGGATTTGGGATTCCCTTAATTACCTTATGTATTGTAGGATTTTATGCCATATATTCTTTTAATCGGATTAATTATCGCATTGGAACCATTTATGACGATCGCGTGATTCCCTTGTCTCAACTCAAACGAGTTTCCGACGAATATGCCATCCGTATTATCGATGCAGTCAATAAAGCCAATGCCAACCAAATTTCTTTGTCCCAAGCTTTAGTCTCTGTACAACAAGCACAGGTGGAAATTCAAAGGAATTGGCAAGCCTATACCCAAACGGTTTTAACCAATAGGGAACAAGTTCTAGCGCAGGAAATTGAAAATTTATTTGCTCAAGCTCAACCCGACATTCAAAATTTAGAAGAAGTTTTAAGAAGGGGCGATCGCACCACATTAGATCGTCTTGACGGAGAACTTTATCTAGTTATCGATCCAATTACCCAACGCATCGATCGGTTAACTGAATTACAACTCCAAGTAGCGGGTGAAGAGAGACAAATTGCGGGCAAGATTTACCAAGAAACCCTCTGGGTTTTTATTCCCCTCTTGATTGGGGCAATTTTGGTCGGATCTCCCGTAGGATTTATCATTATTCGCCGAGCAGTTACGGCTGCATTACAAGAAGTGATTGAAGTGATTGCCCTATCCTCTACTAAAATTGACTCCATTGCCGCAGAACAAGAAAGAATTATCAGTCAACAGGCAGTTTCTGTGCATCAAACCACAGTATCAATCGATGAATTGAGTCAAACGGCTAAAAAATCTGCACAACAGGCACAATCAACAGTTAGCAATGCGACGAATGCTCTGCAACTGAGTGAAGCAGGCAACCAAACGGCAGAACATACCCTTGAAGACATCCATACTTTAAACCAACAAGTGAATCAGATGTCCAGCAAAATTGCAGAACTCAAGCAACATGCCCAAGAAATTGCCAGTATTTCCGAATTAGTGAGTAATTTAGGCAACCAAACTAATATGTTAGCCTTGAATGCGGCAGTAGAAGCAGTTCGAGCCGGAGAGCATGGGAGTGGGTTTGGTGTAGTGGCAACGGAAATCCGAAAACTCGCCGATCAAAGTCGGGATTCGGCTGTAAAAATTAATGATCTGGTCAATGAAATTCAACAGGCGATCGGCGATATGGTGATTATTGCCGATCGGGGTAAAGTTACGGTTGCAAATAGTAGTAAAACCCTAAAAAGTACAGCCGATTCTTTTTTAGGAGTGACCCAATCTATCCAGGAAGTCTTTATTAATAATCAAGAAACCTTCTTAAGTGCCCAACAACAGCAACAGGCGATCGCCCAAATCCTACAAGCGATTAATGAACTCAATAAAGCGGCTAAAATTAGCGCTGATGGTATCAGTCAGCTCAAATCTGGCACGGAGCAACTCAAAATTGCTGCCGAACACTTAAGACTTATGGTTTAATTCAATTCATTGAAAAATTTATGCACAATACAATAAAACCTAAATCAAAAAAGTCAAAGCTTATGTCTACAGCTATAGCGATCGTCGGAGTTGCTATAGCCTATGGGATATTTGCCCTAATCGCTCAAAAAACAGCCGCAGTATCTGATGATTTCACCCTAATTTGGCCCTCATCCGGTGTTGCCCTAGCCGCCATTTATCTCCTTGGTAATCCTATGGTTATTGGGGTTTTTTTAGGGACATTTTTGACCGATATTCTGTCCTGGATCGGTCACATAGATTCCCTATCCTCTAGAGATTTTTTGCTTTACTTTATAATCTGGTTTGGAGTTGCCTTTAACTGTTGGTTAGGGTCTTTTTTGTTGCGAAAAACCCTTAAATATCGCCACCCCTTCTATCGAATTTCAGATGTTTTAAAATTTTTAATCTTGGCCGGTATGTTGTCACCCATTGTCAGTACAACCCTAGGGGTGACTTCTCTTTATTTACAACACAAAATACCAGTAGCAATTTATGGAGAAGTATTTTTTTCCTGGTGGATCACGGAGGTTGCTGGTATATTTGTCCTTGCTCCATTGCTGTTATGTTTAGCCCATTCCATTGAGCTAAACCAACGGACGATCCAAAAATGGTTACGAATGCGTAACCTTGATGATTTTAAGAGACAAATAAGCCAACTTTTAGATCGGGCAAATTCTCAAAAAAATATTGAAGGCTTTATTTTACTGGCCTTAATTTATTGGGTGAGCAAAATCACATTTTGGGGAGAGTACCCCGTTGAGTATGTGCTGATTCCTTTGCTAACTTGGTGTGCATTTCGTTTTGGACAACTAGCCACCACATTTTTAATGGTGCTGGTTTCTGCTAATGCAGTGATGGCAACAGCAGAAGGGTTAGGAGTATTTGCCCGAGAAAATGTGAATGAATCCTTGATTTTCTTGCAATCGTTTATTACGGTAGTTGTGTTTACTTTGTTAATTCTAATCGCGGCGATTGCCGAACGCTCCCAAGCTGAAGATCAATTGCAATCAGCCCTTAATCGCCTAGCCCAAACCAATGAAGAACTCGAAGATCGGGTTCAAGCACGCACTGCCGAACTAGAGGTAGCCAAGGAAAGAGCGGAAGTGGCAAACCAAGCCAAAAGCACCTTTATTGCTAACATGAGTCATGAATTACGCTCTCCTCTTAATGGAATTCTCGGATATGCTCAGATTCTACAGCGCGATCGCGATACCTCTGCCAAACAAAAGGATGGACTGACCATCATTTATCAATGTGGCTCCCATTTGTTAACCCTCATTAACGATATCTTAGACTTGTCCAAAATTGAAGCCCAAAAGCTAGAACTCTATCCGACCGATTTTAATTTCCAGAAATTTTTACAAACCGTAGTAGACATTTGTCGAATTCGAGCCGAACAAAAAGAAATTGGGTTTGTTTATCGCGCCTCTACCCTTTTGCCTCAAGCGGTTCGTGCCGATGAAAAACGTCTGCGTCAAGTGCTGATTAATTTGCTCGGAAATGCAGTTAAATTCACCGATGAGGGACAAGTGATGTTTACCGTCACCGAGCAACCTAGACGAGGGAATGCCGCAACCCCTCAACCCATGCATTGGATTCGGTTTGAGATAGAAGATACGGGTGTGGGGATGGAAACTGAACAACTGGAAAACATCTTTCTCGCATTCGAGCAAGTGGGCGATCGCACCCGTCAAGATGAAGGAACCGGACTCGGATTAGCCATTACTCGCCAACTGGTAGAGATGATGGGAGGAACGATTAATGTTGCCAGTATTCCCGGAAAAGGCAGTCGCTTTTGGTTTAATCTCGAACTTCCTGGAGCCGAAGATTGGCAAGTTTTGGGCACAACACCCTTACAAATTTTTCCTTGTGGGTATACTCTAATCTCTGAGAATGCCCGTAATCTGCCGCTCAAGTTTTTGATTGTAGACGATCGCCCGGAAAATCGGTTAGTCTTAATAGATTGGCTTAAACCCATCGGCTTTACGATCCTCGAAGCCGAAAATGGCCAACAAGGCTGGGAGAGAGCCATCGAATCCGAGCCTGATTTAATTATTACCGATCTTGCCATGCCCATTATGGATGGTTTTGAAATGACTCAAAAGTTACGAGCCTCCGAAACCTTAAGCCAAATTCCCATTATTGCTTCTTCTGCCAGTGTATTCAACTTCGATCGCCAGAAAAGTCAAGCTGCCGGATGTAATGACTTTCTGCCTAAACCTGTACAACCCGAAGAACTGCTCGACCAATTACAGCAATATTTAGAAATTGAATGGGAATATAATACCCAAGAAACCCTTGAAGCTGTTCATGATTCCCCAGATTTAGATAATAGAGAAAGCGTGATTATACCGCCAGCCAGTGAACTGATTACCCTTCGTAATGCCACCCTAGAAGGCTATATTGCTGGCATTGAGTCAGAAGCAATGCGAATTAAAAATTTAGATCCACAATATCAGGCTTTTGCTCATCGTATCTTGCAATTGGCTAAGGATTTTGAGGACGAAAAAATTCTGGAAATCCTCGATACCTATAACCTTTAATTTTTACCTATGACAACTTTAAAATCTGCCTCCATATTAGTTGTAGATGATAATCCGACTAACCTGAAGGTTTTATTGGATTTTCTCCAACAAGTTAATTATAAAGTGACCATTGCTAAAAGTGGAGAAAATGCTCTCAGCAAAGCCATACGCAATCAACCCGATCTCATTTTATTAGATGTACTGATGCCAGGAATCGATGGCTTTGAAACCTGTAGCCGTCTCAAAGCTAATGAGCAAACCCGAAATATTCCCGTAATTTTTATGACGGCTCTTTCAGAAACGGTTAATAAAGTTAAAGGGTTGCAACTTGGAGCGGTTGACTATATTACTAAACCCTTCGATCATGACGAAGTATTAGCCCGGATTGAAGTTCACCTCGATCTTAAAGCGGCTCAACTCCAACTGATTCAAGAATTTGGACAATCGACCTTGGGAGAATTAGTCGCAGGTATTGCCCATGAAATTAATAATCCTGTTAATTTTGTCTATGGTAATCTAGCCCATGCTGGTCAATATCATCAAGAAATCATGCATCTTTTAGATCTATATGAAACTTACTACCCCAATCCTCATCCTGAAATTCAAGATTGGCAAGAAAAAATAGATTTAGATTTTCTGAAGCAAGATTATTTTAGGTTATTAGCTTCTATGAAACAGGGAGCAGAAAGGATTAAATCTACTGTCATTGCCTTGCAAACATTTTCGAGGCTCGATCAATCTGAATACAAGGCGGTTAATCTACATGAAGGGATTGACAGTATTTTTAGTCTCATTGAACATCGATTACAGCAAAAACCTTATAGACCGGCGATTAAAGTGGTAAAAAATTATTATGATTTACCCTTGATTCGCTGTTATTGTGCCCAACTCAATCAAGTCTTTATGAATCTATTGATTAATGGAGTTGATGCTATTGATGCTAAATTTTCTGCCCCAGAACAAGACAGAAACAATAATCAGACTCCCCAATTGAGCGTGACCACCTCTCTTGAGGAGCGTGATAACCGGAGATATGCCCAGATTCAGATTGCTGATAATGGAGTAGGGATGTCAGCATCTTTACAACAGCGTATGTTTGAGCAGTTTTTCACGACGAAAACAATGGGTAAAGGAACGGGGTTGGGATTGGCGATCGCCCGCCAAATCATTGAAGAGAAGCACCAGGGAATAATTGCTTGTCAGTCAGAACTAGGCCAGAGAACTGAATTTACGTTGCTTATTCCCTATCCAGATTAAGCATTAATCTCTAAGATCCACATTCAAAATATAGCGCCGCTCGCGCACAGAAGGGCCGCGCAGGACAATCCGGACGCGATCGCCAGAACGCACCCGCACCCTAAACTTACCTTGAGCATCTGTTGGCACTTCCCAGTTATTGACATACACAATATCCATCGGATTGGCTTGAGCCACAATCAACGCTCCACTACCCACCCTTGAAATTCTCCGGACTCTCAATTCAGATAAAGAGGGGGTAATTTCTTCTAGGGTTGGCGGTCGATCGGGATTAATCACCGAGTAATATCCCCGATTCACCAATTGTTCCCGACCTTGACTGAAGACTCCCACTTGACCCTTAATTGTGGAAATTGACGTTTTGCCATCTGGGCCCACATTCACCCCAAAAGACGTACCTCGCACCCCGGCAACCCCAGCCGGAGTCCTGACCCGCACTGGAGCCTCTTCCGTAGAATTGGATTGGGCAATATCTAGGCTCTTTAATCCCGTAATTTGCTCCTCGGTTTGCCCTAATAAACGCTCTGGATTACTCACCCAGGCAGAAATTGAAAATCTGGCTCGTCCAATAGCAATATAAAATCCCGTAATCGGTCGGTTTCCCCCTTCCAGGGTATCCACTTGAAAGGTCGTTTGTGGTGCTAATTCTACCAAACCAATTTGATTATCAATTCTTAATCTCGCTGTTGAATGCTTCCCCGTAATAATCTCATCCTCAGCATTGAGCAATCGATCGCCCACACGAGCAGGGCGACCATTAAACAAAACCGTACCGTTAATTTCTTCTACCGTAACCGATCGCACCCTAGGCGCTTGCGCCACCTGTAAACTTAAAGATTCACCTATTCCCGGTAAATCTTGGTTATACTCAACAGTAGCTTCAGGGTGCAGCGTTACAGATACCGAATCGGGCGGTTCTGCGGAACTCGCCGAGCTGTGTTGAGTCCAAAAACTAGAACTTAGAAGACTCAAAAATAGTCCTACTCGGAACAGGGTAGGAAACATTTGAGGAATATAGGAATCAAACAGCTTCATTTTTAATAGGGTGTTTTCAATTTTTGTTTGCTTGTTCAGTCGTCCTGATGCCAATCAGGATTATTTTTCCCTGTAAGATTGCAAGAACTAAATATGAATTGGCGATCGCCCTTTGTCCCCTTATCGCACATCAATTATCCCTTACCTCTGATGGGCTTGATTCTGTTTAGCCTGGGAGTAGCCATGGGAAAACCATCTTTTCCCGTTGAGTCTAGCCAGAATTTACAGCCCTTTGACCGGCTTACCCCTTTATCGGGGTCTCAACGGATCGCCAAAACCCTTGATGAAAATTCTCCAGACTCTATTTTTCAACAGGCCCTAGAATGGTATCAACAAGGAACAGCAGGAGGATTCGAGCAAGCGATTCCCTTGCTGAAAACGGCTTACCAATTGTATCAGGAACAGGGCCAGGTACAGCGATCGGCCCTGAGTGGTTTACTGTTGGGAATTGTCTATAAAAATTTAGGACAATTAGAGCCGTCTTTAGACTATGTGCAAGAGGCTTTAGACTTTTATGAGCAAAGTGCCGATCCGGTGGGAATGGCGGATAGTTTGAACCAAATGGGTTTAATTTATCAAATTCAGGCGGATATGGATCGGGCGCTTGAGGCCTATCGTCAGGCACTACCGCACTATCAACAGGTTGAGGATATTGGAGGAGAGGCCTATACGTTTAATAATATGGGTGTGGTTTACGATCGCCTCGGTCAGTATCAGCAAGCCCTAGATTACTATAACCGCGCCCTTCCCCTCTGGCGCGAAGTGGAAGATGGCTATGGGGAAGCGGCAACCCTGAATAATATGGGGATTATTTACGATCATTTGGGGAATTATGACCAGTCTTTACAAGCCTATGAGCAGGCCCTGGTGACCTATCGCACTCTTAAAGATCGGTTAGGGATGGCGCGGACGTTGAATAATATTGGTTTGTATTATGATGCAGTGGAGTTATCCCAACAAGCACTCACCTATTATGAACGGGCGCTACCCTTGTGGGCAGAAGTGGGCGATCGCCCTGGTGAAGCGAGTACCCTAAATAATATGGGTTATGTGTATGCGGATCGGGGAAATTGGGAAAAATCCCTGAGTTATTATGAGCAAGCCCTACCCCTATGGGAACAAGTGGGCGATCGCAAAGGAAAGGCGAGTACCCTAAATAACCTGGGCTATGTTCATGCGAACCAGGGAAAACCAGAAACAGCCCTAGAGTATTATCAACAAGCTCTAAGCATTCGGCAAGAAATTGGCGATCGCCCCAAAGAAGCCCTCAGTCTATATCGTATCGCCCAAGTGCAGCAGAAACAGGGGAAATTAGAAGAGGCACTGGAGACGTTGAAACCGGCGATCGCCATTATCGAAGATATGCGGATCGCCGTTGCCAGTCAAGAGCTACGCACCAGCTTTTTTGCCTCCAAACAGGACTATTACGAATTTTACATCGATCTCCTGATGCAAATGCACCAAGAGTCTCCCCAAAAGGGCTATGATGCTCAAGCCTTGCAAGTGAGCGAACAGGCTAGAGCCAGATCATTGTTAGATATTCTCGCTGGAGCTTCTGGGGATGTGAGTGCTGGAGTTAACCCCAGCCTCCTAGAACAGAAAAAAAGCCTACAACAGCAACTGAGCCTTCAGGAAGAGCGCCGGATACAGATTCTCAGTCGCTCCCATACTCAACGGGAAGCCGAGGAGATCGAGGAAACCATTAAAGTGCTTCTCGACCAATACCGAGCCGTACAAGCCCTAATTCGGGTCTCTAGTCCCCGCTATGCCGCCCTCACCCAACCCCAACCCCTCACCCTAGAGGAGATCCAGACCCAGGTTCTAGACGAGGATACCCTGCTGTTAGAATACTTTTTGGGCAAAGAACGCAGTCACCTGTGGCTCGTTAGTTCTACGGAGATCAAGAGCTATGAATTGCCGGGGCGCGAAACCATAGAACAGAGCGCCCGTGACTTTCGGGATGCCCTGACGATTCCGATTCAACGCATACGCCGTAAGGTGATGGAAGCAACTGCATTTGACCTCAGTGAGCAGATTTTAGGGCCAGTGGCTGATGAGTTGGGAGATAAGCGATTGGCGATCGCCGCCCATGGAGCCTTACAATATGTACCTTTTGCTGCTCTTGCTGTACCCGGTCTCCCGGAATATAAACCCCTAATTGCTAATCATGAACTCGTTCATCTGCCCTCCGCTTCCACAGTCGCCATCCTGCGACGAGAAACCCAAGGACGCAGCCGCGCCCCCAAAACCCTAGCGGTACTTGCCGATCCGGTGTTTGGGCAAAATGATGGTCGAGTCAGCAGCAATACCACCCGAAAAGCCCAACCCTTACCGCCAGATTTGGAGCGATCGGCCAAAGAATCCGGTGTCTTATTTGACCGCCTCCCCTACACCCACCAGGAAGCCGAAAGCATTTTAGCCCTCGTTCCTGCTCCAGAGCGTCTCGAAGGCTTTGGATTTAGCGCCAGTCGCGAGTTAGCCACCAGCAACGAACTCTCCCAATATCAGATTATTCACTTTGCCACCCATGGCTTAATGAATAGCACCAACCCTGCCCTATCTGGTTTAGTCTTTTCCTTAGTCAATTCTGATGGCGAACCCCTGAATGGGTTCCTAAGACTCCATGATATTTTTAACTTAAATCTCCCCAGTGAATTGGTCGTTTTAAGTGCCTGCGAAACCGGATTGGGACAAAATATCCAAGGAGAAGGATTAATCGGCTTAACACGAGGATTTATGTATGCAGGTTCTCCCCGCTTAGTCGTCAGTTTGTGGAGCGTCGATGACCAAGCCACGGCAAATTTGATGATTGATTTTTACCAGACCTTATTAACAGAAGGAAAATCCCCCAGTCAAGCCTTGCGGGAAGCGCAATTAGAAATGTGGGAAAACTCCTCCTGGTGGCAACCCTATTATTGGGCGGGGTTTACCTTGCAAGGGGAATGGCGGTAATTACAGCGCTTTGCGCTGTTGAGTAATGAGTAATAAGTAATCATTTCAACTCTTTTGATTTGAAGAGGCGGACAGTCCTGAACCTCAAGATTAGGGAAAAATGCTCAAGTGAAGTTGATATCAAGTCCGGTTTCCTCAAGCGGACATGAAAATGTGTTAAGAAGCGGGCAAGATGCCCGCACTCCTCGAATTCTTTGATATGACTGGAGTGGGAGCATCTTGCTCCCTGGATTTTTAATTAGGGTATTTCCGTTTCGCGGACATGACTGGAGTGGGAGCATCTTGCCCCCTGGATTTTTAATTAGGGTATTTCCGCTTCGCGGACATCAATAAGCGAACTTGATATGACGCATCCATTCAACCTCAGCGCTATGACAGCCCGATCGCGGGAAATCTTAAGCTTAATGAAACTCAATCTATATTGGGGTGATTCTGGATTACAAAGAGGGGATAGACCTTTACTATAAGATTCACCGACCTAGCATGTCACAACCAACCATTGAATCGATCCTCAAGGAAAAGCGTCAATTTCACCCCTCAGCCGAATTTGCTGGAAATGCCCACATCAAAAGCCTGCAAGAGTATCAGCAGCTCTGTGAAAAAGCCAAAGCCGATCCCCAAGCGTTCTGGGCAGAACTGGCAGAACAGGAATTAGATTGGTTTGAGAAGTGGGATCAAATCCTGGACTGGCAACCTCCCTTTGCCAAGTGGTTTGTAGGGGGAAAAATTAATATTTCTTATAACTGTCTCGATCGCCACCTGAAAACCTGGCGCAAAAATAAAGCTGCCCTCATTTGGGAAGGAGAACCGGGAGACTCGCGCACCCTCACCTACGCCCAACTGCATCGGGAAGTCTGCCAAATGGCCAATGTGCTGAAACAGTTAGGGGTGCAAAAAGGCGATCGCGTTGGCATCTACATGCCCATGATCCCAGAAGCGGCGATCGCCCTCTTAGCCTGTGCCCGCATTGGCGCACCCCATACCGTCATTTTTGGCGGCTTTAGTGCCGAAGCCCTCAAAGACCGCCTGGTGGACGCAGAAGCCAAACTCGTCATTACTGCGGATGGAGGTTGGCGTAAAGATAACATTGTACCCCTCAAGCCCCAAGTGGATAAGGCGATCGCCGATAATGCCGTTCCCTCCGTCGATAACGTCCTCGTCGTCCAACGCACCAACCAACAAGTTCACATGGAACCAGGGCGCGACCACTGGTGGCACGACCTACAAGCCGGAGTCTCTGCAAACTGTCCCGCCGAACCCATGGACAGTGAAGACATGCTCTTCATCCTCTACACCTCCGGAACCACCGGCAAACCCAAAGGAGTCGTTCACACCACTGGCGGTTATAACCTCTATACCCACATGACCCTCAAATGGGCCTTTGACCTGCAAGAAACGGACGTTTATTGGTGTACCGCCGATGTCGGCTGGATTACCGGCCACAGTTACATTGTCTATGGCCCCCTCTCCAACGGAGCCACCACCGTCATGTACGAAGGGGCCCCCCGTGGCTCTAACCCCGGTTGCTTCTGGGATGTGGTCGAAAAATATGGCGTAACCATCTTCTATACCGCCCCAACCGCCATTCGCGCCTTCATCAAAATGGGAGAACATCACCCCAACGCTCGCGACCTCTCCTCCCTGCGGATTTTAGGCACAGTGGGCGAACCCATTAACCCAGAGGCTTGGATGTGGTATCACCGCATTATCGGCCATGAAAAATGTCCCATTGTCGATACCTGGTGGCAAACGGAAACCGGCGGGTTTATGCTCACTCCCCTACCCGGAGCCATTCCCACCAAACCCGGTTCTGCCACCCTACCCTTCCCTGGCATTTTGGCCGATGTCGTAGACCTCGAAGGCAACCCGGTAGAGGATAATCAGGGGGGCTATTTAGTGGTGCGTCATCCCTGGCCGAGTATGATGCGAACGGTTTACGGCGATCCCGATCGCTTCCGGCGCACCTATTGGGAACATATCCCCCCCAAAGATGGCCAATATCTCTACTTTGCGGGTGATGGAGCGCGTAAAGATGAGGATGGCTATTACTGGGTTATGGGCCGGGTTGATGATGTGGTGAATGTGTCTGGACACCGGTTAGGAACCATGGAAATTGAATCAGCTCTGGTTTCCCATCCCTCCGTTGCTGAGGCGGCAGTCGTCGGGAAACCCGATGAACTCAAAGGGGAAGAAATTGTTGCCTTTGTGACTCTAGAAGGAACCTATAGTGGTTCGGAAGCGCTAGAAAAAGAGTTAAAGCAGCATGTGGTGGCTGAAATTGGGGCCCTAGCTCGTCCCAGTGAGATCCGCTTTACGGATGCTCTGCCGAAAACGCGATCGGGTAAAATTATGCGTCGTTTACTGCGCTCTCTTGCCGGAGGACAAGAAATTGCTGGCGATACTTCCACCCTAGAAGACCGTAGCGTACTGGATAAACTGAGGGAAGATTCCTAACCGTAGTGCCGCGACTGCCCTAAATGCCGATGGACGAGAGGAGTGCGAGCGTCTCGCTCGCTAGAGAAAAGCCGTTTAGAGGAAAAGCAGCGAGCAAGATGCTCGCACTCCTCAGAGGAAAAGCAGCGAGCAAGATGCTCGCACTCCTTAGAGCAAAGGCAGCGAGCAAGATGCTCGCACTCCTTAGAGGAAAAGCAGCGAGCAAGATGCTCGCACTCCTTAGAGGAAAAGCAGCGAGCAAGATGCTCGCACTCCTTAGAGGAAAAGCATAGAGCAAGATGCTCGCACTCCTCAGAGGAAAGCAGCGAGCAAGATGCTCGCACTCCTTAGAGGAAAAGCAGCGAGCAAGATGCTCGCACTCCTCAGAGGAAAAGCATAGAGCCAACTAGCTCCCAACCCAGACCCATTGTTTCGGCTGTCGCCGACATGATAATTGTTAATTGTTCATTATTCATTGTTAATTCATATCACTGATGGTCACAACCCCTGATTTTTCCTTCTTTCCCCCCCGTCTCTTAGCCACGGATTTTAATGATTTTATTGGCTTAAATTCTACTCCAGGTCAAAATTCCCTCATTAACTATGCGGGAGGACTCTGGGCCCTTGCTGGAAACGACACCATCTATGGGTCTAGCCTGAGTGAGGTGATTTTAGGCAACCTGAATAACGATCAATTGCGAGGGGGGCCAGGAGGCGATCGCCTCTTGGGAGGACAAAACGAAGACCTCCTCTTTGGTGAAGACGGAGATGACCTCCTGCGCGGAGACCTCGGAGATGACCAACTCTTCGGAGAATCCGGTAATGATACCCTCAGAGGAGGTCAAGGAAACGATATCCTCGATGGAGGTATCGGCCAAGATTTTATTATGGGAGATTTAGGCGTAGATAACCTTGCTGGTGGAGCAGGCTTTGATACTCTAGTTTTTCGTACCGATGAAGCTAACGTTAACCCCAATTTCGTCGATCTGATCCTGGACTGGAATCCCACCCAAGACTCTATTGGTCTCACCCATGGATTAAGCTATTCTAACCTCGGCTTTGATACCAGTCGTAACTTAGCCGGAGGAGGAGCCAACGATACCTTAATTATTATTGGCTCAACGGGTCAAAGTTTAGGCATTGTTGTAGACTATACCCTAGGTTTAGGGCCTGCTAACTTTATAAACATTACTCCGAATGACTTACAAGTGGGATCTAATGTCTTTTTTCCTCTGATCCCCTAAATTTAAGACCAGCAGGAAATAACACCAGCGCTCTTGTAGTCTGGAATAACTTAAATCATAGCCATCCATATTTAGTGAGGATAGAACTTTGGCAACCACCCTTTTTGACGGAACCCTAGGAACTCGGCCGGCTCAACAAGGACAACTGAGCTTACAACAAGTCGATCCGCCGCCCCTAGCTACTGCGGCCACTGAAACCCTAGGCAATAATCGAGTTACTCTCAATACAGATTTTACCGGAAATGGAGAGACTGGCTTTGTGGGTTACACGAATTACCAGGCAACCAGCCTACAACCGTTTCAACTCGCTCCCGTTAATGCCAATTTTCCCAACCTCGATCCAACCGATGGCTATACTTTGTCGTTTAATCTGGGCATTAATTCAGAAAATAGCCCCGATCCCACTCGGTTCGGGTTTAGTGTCCTAGCTGTCAGTAATGGGGGTCAAAGCGAGATTGAACTCGATTTTGAAACGAACAAGATTTCCGCTCCTGCTACAGATTTTAATTCGGCCACTGAATCTGTTGATTTTGATACGACTAATGCGACGAACTATATCCTGGCAGTCGAGGGGAATAACTATACCCTTTCAGCCGACGGAACCGAAATTTTAACGGGATCTCTTCGCAACTATAACTTTAATCAAGCCACTACTCCCTTACCGTTTAATCCTTATGACACCTCCAATTTCATATATTTTGGAGACCTAACGGGTCGGGCGAGTTCAACCTTTTCTTTGGGTTCTGCTGCTATAGAAGTGGGGACAGCATCCAATGATCCCACAGACCCTACAGATCCTACAGACCCCACAGATCCCACAGACCCCACAGACCCCACAGACCCTACAGACCCCACAGATCCCAATCCGACGAATCCAGCTCCAGGACAACCTCCAAGCGATCCAGTCGCGCCTCCAAGTGACCCTGTAGCGCCTCCGAGTCCAACGCCCACGCCGACTCCAACGCCTAGCGATCCGACTCTCACTCCTGACTCAGGATTTCCTATTCCCCGTCTGATTGCTACGGATATTGATGATGTAATTGTGCTGAGTGCTACAGAAGGGACAAACTCCTTAGTCAATTATGCAGGCGGAGTGTGGGCGTTAAATGGGAATGACCAGGTTTCTGGGTCTTCCTTAAGTGAGGTGATTTTAGGGAATGAAGGGAATGATAACTTACGGGGAGGGGGCGGTGGCGATCGCCTTTTAGGCGGTCAAAATGAGGATTTTCTCTATGGTGAAGATGGGGACGATCTCCTGCGGGGAGATCTGGGTAACGATCAACTTTCCGGAGATGCGGGTAATGATGTCCTGCGCGGTGGACAAGGGAACGATTTGCTCAATGGTGGAGCAGGACAAGACCTACTGATTGGCGATTTAGGCCTTGATTTACTCACCGGTGGTGCAGATATAGATACCTTCGTTTTCCGCACCGATGAAGCGACTGATAATCCCGGTTTAATCGATCAAATCCTCGATTGGAATGGGACACAAGATTTAATCGGTTTAACCAATGGTTTAAGCTTCTCTGGCTTAGAGTTTGACACCAGTCGCAATTTAGCTGGAAGTGCCGCCAATGATACGTTAATTCGCATTGCGGCAACCGGACAAAGTTTGGGCGTTTTGGTGGATTATACGGGGGGCTTGAGCAGTGGCAATTTTGTGGCGATGTCTGCCGCTCAAATGCAAGTAGGAGCGGAAGTCTTTTCTCCTCCCATTCCTTAATTGTCAAAGTATGGGAGATGCCGAAAACTCGGTGAATGGATTATAAGGATGAAGGCTAAGAGTCTCTTAAAACCTGCTCTTAGCCTCTCTCCTGATTCCCCAATCATATCAAGTTCGCTTATTCATGTCCGCGAAGCGGAAATACCCTAATTAAAAATCCAGGGGGCAAGATGCCAGTCATATCAAAGAATTCGAGGAGTGCGGGCATCTTGCCCGCTTCTTAACAAATTTTCATGTCCGCTTGCGGAAAATCCCCCTTAAAAAGGGGGACTTTCCTATTCCCCCCTTTTTAAGGGGGGCAAGGGGGGATCTTTTCCTACTG
>NZ_JAQOSP010000042.1 GCF_030068475.1 Roseofilum acuticapitatum BLCC-M154
TGAAAATTGGAAAAGAGAAGCGGGCAAGATGCCCGCACTCCTCGAATTCTTTGATATGACTGGAGTGGGAGCATCTTGCTCCCTGGATTTTTAATTAGGGTATTTCCGCTTCGCGGACATGAATAAGCGAACTTGATATAAAATGCGTGTTTATCAATTGTGGGAGAGGGGCGATCGCCCGACACCAAAATCGATCGCCCCTCTCGCTGTTATTGAAAGCAACAAAATCTCCGTAATCTAGCGGATTCTACGACTGACATCAGAATATCTGTGGCTAAGGGTTTGACTAAGTATCCATCAAGCCCTAGATGGGATTCTTGATGTAGCCAACTGGGAGCATGACAATCAGTTAGGGCAATAATCGTCACTCCACATTTTTTAGCTTGCTCTCGCAATTGATAGACAAAATCGGATGACCATTGATGGCAATTGCCCGATAGAATCACCAAGGACGGAAGGGTTTGACTCGATAGACTAACCGCTTGTTCGGGTGATTTGGCGATCGCGACTTGACAAGGCACATGATTAAGCATCGATTGCAAGAGATTGAGATCCTCTAGCTCTTGCCCTAAGACTAAAACACTATTTGTTAAAGTTTCCATATTCCCGTTAAACCAAATGACTGGTGGCTCAAGAGCTGCTAACGGTTTGGGTTCTCTTGAGATAGATATGTTATTGATCCTCTAACCCTATCATTTCAGACGATCTCCATCGATCCCCAATAATTTCCAGTTTTTTTCGGTTTTACGGCTTAATTTATCGATAATGAATATTTATAAGAGATGGATAAGAGAAATACTCACAAGGATTCTAAGTTTTATAAAGAATTGGATCGAGATTTGAAGCGCCTGATTCACGGTGAAGGTCTATATGCGTTTTGCCAATCGTAATTTTGCCGATCGCGCACGGGAATTGTTTTTAATTTCTTCTGCTTGAGCAATAATCGGTTTTTTTGTCAGAACCGTAAGCTGTGGGGAGTCCTTAAAGTAATGTTTAACGCAACGGTCTTCTAGGGAATGAAAACTAATCACCCCCATGATCCCGCCCGGTTTTAACCAATTAGAAGCCCTATCCAGGAACTGGGGCAAAACCCTTAACTCTCCATTCACGGCGATCCGTAGGGCTTGAAACACCCGTGTAGCGGGATGAATCCGTCCATGACGGGCGCGAGGGGGATAACAGGAGGCGATCGCCTGGGCTAACTCAGTTGTAGTATTAAAAGGCCGCTTGGCCACAATAGAGCGAGCAATCCGTCGGGACAAACGCTCCTCCCCATACTGATAAAAAATATCCGCTAACTCCTTCTCATCCCCATGATTAATCAAATCCGCAGCCGTCAAGGACTGATCTTGATTCATCCGCATATCCAACGGCGCACTATGGCGAAAACTAAAGCCTCGTTCGGGAATGTCAAATTGGGCAGAACTGACCCCTAAATCAGCGATGATGCCATCAAACTGTTCAGTCTCACCGGGATAATCAACAAAATTACCATGCCAGAAGGTAAGGCGATCGCCATATTCCGATAAAGCAAGTTTAGCCGCCTCCAGTGCTTGCCTATCCTGGTCAATCGCCGTTACCCAGATCTCCCGACATTCGGCAAACAACAGCAAGCTATGGCCACCCCCTCCCACCGTCGCGTCCAGATATATCCCCCCTGGACGCACGTCAAGACCTTCAATTAACTCCGACCCTAAAACGGGAATATGTACAAACTCTGTCACGTTATATCAATTAAAAATTAAAAATTAAAAATTAAAAATTGGGGGAACAGGGAACAGGGAACAGGCAATAGGCAATTTCTCCGTGTCTCCCACTCCTCCATTCCCCATTCCCTAATCTAAAACTCTCCAGCTCCCCAACCTTCAACTTCCTGAGCTGCACGGATCACAAAAGCCGATAAATTTTCTAACTCTTCCGAAGACATCCACTCTGGACTGACTTCACGACAGGCATATTTTTGGTATTCCCCTTTTTGCTTCAAGGGAGCGCGGAGAAAACCCACCATATTACTGATGTTATCTAGGGGAGGAGTGGCATCCTGTAGAGACTCCAGAGACAAGGACTCAAATTCACTCAGCAGAGTTGTGCCCCCTAAATGGCAATTTTCACAATTTTTATTAAACAGGATTTTCCCTTCTGATAACTGATCCGGGGTTACGGTTTGGGTATTCCCTGCCGTATCTAGGGGAATCTCTACAGGTTCTAAAGCCTTTAGGAACCGCATTACATAGCGATCTGAGGCGAAAGCTGGAGGCGTGGCCAAACTCCAGAATAGAGTAAGGATTAAGGCGATCGCCACCACCGGACGAACCCCACTTCTCCATCGTCGGCTACTCTCAGCCCCAGAAGCGTTTAAACCAAATTTGAATTGAGGGAAATTAATCATGAACTTTAGATAAATAAACATTAAGAGCAGCAGTACCCAGGACTGCTGCTATTGAACCGGCACAAGAGCCACTCCTACCCCCAGGAGTAGGAGTATCACTCTTGGGAATTAACGAGTATTTTTACCCGCTCCCCACTGATTCGGACGCACATTCATTTCCACCAGAATATAGGAGCCGATCGCTTCTAAATCCTCATCGCTGAGATTTCTCATTTCTGGGAAAATATCCGCACTCCGGGTACTCGGATGGAGTTCATAAATTTCGATTTCTCCATCATAGGTGGTGGGATTCTGCATATAATCGACTAAAGCCGCTAGATTATTACGGGGAGGTTCTGCCCCAGCCATAGCCTCAACCCCCAAGCCCACATTCGGGTTGGTTTTAGTCATCCCTGTGCCATGACACTGGGAGCAGGTATCTACAAACAGTCTCTTCCCTAGTACATACTCTTTTTGAGTAATTGTGGTTGTTTCACCGGATTCATTAATGGGAATAGTACGGTTCTGTTCTGAAACGTTGGCAGCCGTCGCACTCCCGACAACAACGTTCAGGGCGAGAAATACAGTGGCTAATATCAGCACAATGTATCGTTTTAGCATGGTTCTCCCTCAAAGACTATGACATTTTGTTATTGGAATTTTCAACACCTTGGCTGACCCAAGACCCATTACCGGTAAAATACCTACTGGACTTGGGATCGTCACCATCACTGTTGATCTTCATTATGAATATCATGCCACTGTGGGGTCTTTAGACCAACTCTCAGGAGAGATTTTTACTGATATTAAATTGAAACAGCTTGATTCATAGTTTAATCATTTTGTCAATAGGAAATGCTAGATCCCCCCATCTCCCCATCTCCCCATCTCCCCATCTCCCCATCCCCCCATCCCCCCATTCCCCCATCCCGTCCGATAAACTGGGAAAAAATGCAGTCTGAGATGAAAACGAAGATGAGTAATGGGTTTGTGGCATCCGATTATCCGAATCTGTCGGCGCTAGAAAAGGCGAATTTAAGTCATGCGGTGAATTATAGTCATCTGGAGTCGATCGCCCAAATCTGGCCGATCACCGCTCAGAAGTTTGGCGATATTGTGGCGCTTGAGGATATTCACAGTAAACAGAAAGTGAGTCTCACCTATCGCCAGATGTACGAGCAGATGGAACAGGTGGCGATCGCCCTGCAACAGCTTGGGGTGAATCCAGGCGATCGCATTTCCCTCTTTGCCGACAATAGCCCGCGCTGGTTTGTGGTCGATCAAGGAATTATGATGGCTGGAGCGGTGAATGCGGTTCGCTCTTCCCAGGCAGATGTGGAAGAACTGCTCTATATTCTCCAAGATAGCGGCAGCAGCTTTCTGATTGTCGAGAACCTGAAAACCCTCGATAAACTCGCTCCTCGCTTAGACTCGATTACCCTACAGGCGATTATTCTGCTCAGTGATGAAGATCCACCGCCCTCTTCTGGAGAGGCTCCCCAATATCTCAATTTTGGGCAATTGTGTAACCTTGCCCAAGGACAATCCTATCAACCGGTAGACCCCAATCCGAAGCAATTAGCCACCCTCCTTTATACCTCCGGAACCACTGGCAAACCCAAGGGGGCGATGCTCTCCCATGGCAATCTACTCTATCAGGTGAATACTTTGGCCGTGGTGGTGGCTCCCGATCCGGGCGATCGCGTCTTGAGCATTCTTCCCTCTTGGCATGTATACGAGCGCACCATTGAATATTATCTGCTCTCCCAGGGCTGTTCCCAAAGGTACACCAGTATCCGTCACTTCAAACAAGACCTGAAGAGCTACAAACCCCATTACATGGTCGGTGTGCCTCGGTTGTGGGAATCCATTTATGAAGGCATTCAGAAAGAATTTCGGGAACAGCCCCAGAGTCGGCAAAAATTAATTCAAACTTTCCTAGGGTTTTCTGACCAATATGTAAGCGCTAAACGCATTCAGGAACAGCTCGAACTAGAGAACCTCAGCCCCTCTGCTGGTGAACGGACTTCTGCTAGAGTAAAGGCGACTTTGCTGGCTCCTTTGCATTATTTAGGCGATCGCCTAATTTATCAAAAAGTGCGACAAGCCACCGGCGGACAGATGAAACAGGTCATTAGTGGGGGTGGTTCCCTCGCCAAGCATATCGATAAGTTCTTTGAAATGATTAACTTTGAGATTTTAGTCGGCTATGGACTCACAGAAACCTCTCCCGTACTCACCGCTCGACGCAGCGATCGCAATTTACGGGGATCATCAGGTTTCCCCCTACCCGGAACCGAAGTGCGAATCATCAATCTAGAAACCCGCCAACCCCTTCCCCAAGGTGAAACCGGGTTAATTGTCGCCAGAGGCCCCCAAATCATGCAAGGCTATTATGGCAATATCCAAGCCACCGCCAAAGCTATTGACCCCGATGGCTGGTTTGATACCGGAGATTTAGGCTTCCTGACTCCAGAAGGACAATTGGTAATTACAGGACGGGCAAAAGATACCATCGTTTTAACCAATGGAGAAAACATCGAACCCCAACCCATCGAAGACGCTTGTATCCGCAGTGTATATATCGATCAAATGATGTTAGTGGGGCAAGATCGGCGATCGCTCGGAGCCTTAATTGTCCCCAACCTCGAAGCATTAGAAAACTGGGTCAAAGAACATCATCCCACGGATGCCGGAATTGCCCAAACCCTAGAGGATGGAACCTTGAAGCTCAACCTTGAGCATCCAGCCATTGAAAACCTATTCCGAGGCGAACTCAACCGGGAAGTCAAAAATCGCCCAGGGTATCGACCCGATGACCGCATTGGCCCCTTCCGTTTGATTACCGAACCCTTCTCCATTGACAATGGCATGATGACCCAAACCTTGAAAATCAAACGTCCCATTGTCAAAGAACAGTATCGCGATATGATTAACGGGATGTTCACTTAATCATCTTAGAAACAGGATCGCCTGTTTTTGACCCTCAATTGCACTGGACTTACAATAGAGTGAATTTGCTAAACATGGATACCCAAAACCTGCTGCTCAAACGACCCGTTCGGATTAAAGTGATTGTGACTCCTCGATGGAAAGAAGAAGTCCAAGAACAACTCCAAAACCAACTCAACCAGATGGATGGACAAATTCAACAGCTAGAGATGCAGGGCCAAAGCATGATTGTCAACATGCAAAATCAAAATCCCCAACAAGTGTCCCAGATTCAAAACCAGTTGAATCAGAAGAAAAATGAGTTACTGCAACAAAAAAATCAACTTCTGAACCAACTAAATCAGGTACAAACCCTAGAGTTAGACCGGGAAGTCGATCAAGGTCAAATGGATAGCTTCTTTACCATTACCCCAGGAGAAAACCTGATCCAGAAAATGCAGGTTGAAATCGTCCTCCGAGATGGGGTGGTCGAGGAAATTCGCGGTCAGATTTAGTCTAGAATGAACGATAATTTTTAAGGATAATAGCGCCATGATTCATGAAGTATTCATGCCTGCCCTCAGCTCTACGATGACTGAAGGCAAGATTGTCTCTTGGGAAAAGTCTCCAGGAGACAAAATTGAGAAAGGGGAAACCGTCGTTATTGTCGAGTCCGATAAGGCAGACATGGATGTGGAATCCTTCTATGAAGGCTATCTCGCCACTATCATTGTAGATGCGGGTGGGGTTGCCCCCGTAGGAGATGCGATCGCCCTGATTGCTGAAACCGAAGCAGAAATTGAAACCGCCAAACAACAGGCCAAAAGTGCCCCTAGTGCTGCTCCTGCTCCTGCTCCTGCTCCCGCTCCCGCTCCCGTTGCTGCAACCCCAGCGCCAGCTCCCGCCGCCGCTCGCAGCAATGGCCGCACTGTTGCCTCCCCCAGAGCGCGAAAACTCGCCAAAGACTTAAAGGTAGATTTAGGGGCCTTGGTCGGTAGCGGCCCCCATGGGCGCATCGTAGCCCAAGATGTTGAATCTGCTGCCGGTGTAGCGGTTAGCGCTCCCCCTGCTGCTGCTCCCGCCCCCATTACTACGCCCAAACCCTTAGCCGCTCCTCCTGCGCCCAAACCCGCCGTTACCCCCGGTCAGGTGGTACGCTTCAATACCTTGCAGCAAGCCGTTGTCCGTAACATGGTCGCCAGCTTAACTGTACCTACATTCCATGTGTCCTACACCATCACCACCGATGGCCTAGACCGGCTCTATAAACAGATTAAGTCTAAGGGAGTCACCATGACCGCTCTACTGGCCAAAGCGGTAGCCGTAGTTGTAGCCAAACATCCCATCGTCAATGCCAGTTATACTGAGGAAGGGATTCAATATCCATCGAGTATTAATGTTTCCGTCGCCGTCGCGATGGATGATGGGGGCTTAATTACTCCCGTGCTGCAAAATGCCGACCAACTGGATATTTATTCCCTCTCGCGCACCTGGAAAGACCTGGTGGCTCGCTCCCGCACCAAGCAATTACAACCGGCAGAATATAATAGTGGAACCTTCACCCTCTCCAATTTGGGGATGTTTGGGGTCGAGCAATTTGATGCAATTTTACCCCCCGGTCAAGGCTCAATTCTGGCTATTGGTGCATCTAAACCCCAAGTGGTGGCCATGGATAATGGCTTAATGGGAGTACGCCGACAAATGAAGGTCAATATTACTTGCGATCATCGCATTATTTACGGTGCGGATGCGGCGGCATTCCTGAAAGATTTGGCGGATTTAATTGAGAATAATCCCGAATCTTTAACTCTGTAGTAGGCAGCCTAGAAACCGGGTTTTTGCTGACCTCATCTATCTATAGCAAACCTAAATGAGTTGTGTAATGGCTGCCCCTCATCCCCCTACCCCCTTCTCCCGCAGGAGAAGGGGAAAAAAGTCAAGAATCCCTTGGGAGAGGGATGGGAGAGGGCATTCCCCGTTGTACAACTCATTTAGACTAGCGATAGGAAAGATCGAGATCAAAAACCCGGTTTCTTACAGCAATTTTAGTTAGTTTTCACGGTTTAAAAATGCCACCGCCTCCACATGCGCGGTTTGCGGGAAAAAATCCACCGGTTGTACTCGTGTCAGGCGATAAGCTCCTTCCTCACAAAGAATCTGAAGATCTCGCGCTAGAGTTGCGGGCTTGCAACTGACATAAACCAGACGCGCAGGACGCAGTTTTAATAAGCCTTGCAGCACTTCTGGCTTACAACCTTGACGAGGTGGGTCAAGTAAGACAAGATCGGGTTGATGATCTAATTGGGGTAATATCTCTTCGACTTTGCCCACCTGAAAGGCTACATTCTCAATATGGTTTAATCGGGCATTTTCTTGAGCTTGTTGAATGGCTTCTGCTTGCACTTCTATCCCCGTCACTTGCTGGACTTGACGCGCTATGGGTAAGGTGAATGTGCCAATGCCACAATAGGCATCAATGACCCGTTCGGTTCCTTGTAAGTCCAGATGCTGGAGAATCATATCTAACAAGGCTTCTGCGGCTTCGGTATTCACCTGAAAAAAGGTATCGGCTCCTAAATGGAAGGTTAAACCGGCAAATTGCTCGCGCACATAGGATTGTCCGATAATGGGAAAAGTGCGATCGCCAAAAATGCGATTGGTTTTATGGGGATTCACATTCAGACAAACCCCAACCACCCCAGGAAATTGCTTTAACCAGTTCTGGCTATGGGTTTCTAGACCGGGTAATCGGCGCTTTGTGGCCACGAGAGTAATTAAAATTTCTCCTGTGCGCTGACCCATACGCAGACAGAGATGGCGCAAGAGTCCTTCATGACTCTCCTCATCATAGGCTGACCAGTGAGCCAAATCAAACTCTTCTTTGAGTAGCTCTAAGAGGGGGTTTAAGCGCTCATCCTGGACGGGACACTGATTGAGATTAATCAGTTTATGGGTTCCTTTTTGGTAATATCCCGCTTTGAAGATGCCAATATCCGACAGTTCTAGGGGATAGGACACCTTATTCCGATAGCCGAAGGACTGGGGAGCGCCGATAATGGCAGAAACGGGAGGATCGGCAAATTTGCCAATCCGAGTTAACGCTTCTGTGACTAGGGTTTGTTTCGCCTCTTGCTGATAGTCATAGCGTACATGCTGCCATTGGCATCCCCCACATTTATCGGCGACAATGCAAGCTGGACGGATACCATGGGGAGAGGGTTCGAGCAGTTCTTCGATCGCTCCTCTGGCAAATTGGGGCTTAACATAGAGTAGCCGAACTTTGAGGCGATCGCCCGGAACCGTATTCGGCACAAACACCACCCGGTTGTCTACCCGTCCCACACCATCGCCTGTATCGCTTAAGGAAGCGATCTCGATTTCCACCACTTCACCTTGTTTCCAGTTCAATTCTGTTTTCATCTTGTTAAGTATCTCTTCCCTTGTGTCCCACCCAATAGTTAAACTAACAGGATATTGATATTCCGTTTAGGATAGGGATTCCAACATAATCATGAGCGTTGTTACTCAAATCATTCTCAATGCAGACGAAGAATTGCGCTATCCCAGCGCAGGGGAACTTCAAAATATTGAAGCCTTCTTAACCACCGGAGAAAAGCGCACTCGCATTGCCTCCACTCTCACGGAAAATGAAAAGAAGATCGTAGACAAGGCTACCCAAGAGCTGTGGCGCAGACGACCTGACTTCATTGCACCTGGGGGTAATGCCTCTGGTACAAGGGAACGGAATCAGTGTATCCGTGATTATGGCTGGTATTTGCGGCTGGTGACCTATGGGGTTCTCGATGGTAGCACCGAGACCATCGATCAGATTGGTGTTTTAGGTGCGCGGGAAATGTACAATTCCCTCGGCGTACCCCTAGCGGGTATGGCAGAAGCTATGCGTTGCTTGAAGCAAGCCTCTTTAGCTCTGTTGAGTGTAGAAGATGCTCAGGAAACGGCTCCTTATTTTGATTTTCTGATTCAAGCCATGTCTTAATCAGAGGGTTGGGCGAACCGCCCCTACGAAATAACCCGTAGGGGCGGGTTAAACCCAAATCTAGGACACCCACAAATCAATAATGTAAACCCGCCCCCACCAATAAACCCAGCACAGGGGAACCAGAAACCCGGTTTCTTAGCACCTAGGTTGACTATACAATCATTTTTAATTTTTAATTTTTAATTTTTAATTGATATCATGCGTTTAGGTAAAGTCGTTAAATCAAATTCCCATTGTGATTATGTGGTGCAACTGGATGAAAAGCGGGATTTGTTGCATCCGCCAGCACCAGAGGATTATGGGTTTGGGTGTTTTGTCAAGCTTGAAGATCTCAATCAGCGCCATTGGGCGGTGGGTTTGGTTTATAATTCCCAGTTGTTTAATCCCCAATTTCTCAATACCGGGCCTCGATTGTCGAACGATCCCGATCCGTTGTTTACGCCGGATCTGATTGTGGAAACGCGGGTATTACTGGGTACAATTTTAATTGGGGAATTGACGCAAGGGGGCGATCGCCTTTATGGAGAGCAAGGTATCCCTAGGGTAGTCGTTCCCGTCAATACGCCAGTCTTTAAGATGAGTCCCCAAGAAATTCATCAGTTTCACCTCAACGCCCAAGGTCGCCCCCATTTAGGCTACTATGCCCATGTGCTACGCAGTGGGGGGATGTTTGCCTCCCAATTGGTGCAACAAGTGATTGGAGAATTAATTAACCAAAACCTCTTTTCAGAAGCCGATCAAAGGGCATTAGAAATCCTACGCAAGGAGTTAGCCTGGAAGAATACCCTAGGCTCGATTAAGGTTTAAAAGATCCTGGATTCTGGAGTGACCATTATGCTGAAGTTAGCCGGTTATCAAGCAGAGGAGCTGATCTATGATGGCAGCCGCACCCTAGTCTATAGCGGAATCCGAAACAGCGATCGCCAGCCGGTAATGATCAAAGTGTTATGTTATCCCAACCCCAGCTTTAAGGAATTAATCCAGTTCCGCAACCAGTATGTCATCACTCGCGAGCTAGAGCATCCCCACATTGTCCGACCCTTGGCATTAGAACGCTATGGCAATAGTTATGCTTTAATTATGTCCAATTCAGGGGCGATCGCCCTTTCCCAGTATTGGCAAGTATCGAACCACTCCCCCCAAGAGATTCTCACTCTAAGCATTCAACTCTCAGAAGCCCTATATTATCTCAGCAGACAACGAATTATTCACAAAGATATTAAACCCGCTAACATCATCATCCATCCCCAAACTCATCAAATTCAACTGATCGATTTTAGTATTTCCAGTCAACTCCCCAAAGAAGAGCAACAACTACTCAATCCCAACATCCTCGAAGGAAGTCTCTCTTACATCTCCCCAGAACAAACCGGACGCATGAACCGGGGAATTGACTATCGTACCGACTTCTATTCCCTAGGAGTCACCTTATACGAACTGCTCACTGGTAAACTCCCTTTCCTCAGTGATGACCCCATCGAATTAGTGCATAAACATATTGCTCAAACCGCCGAATTTCCCCCAGAAAGTCACGTGCCAGTGGTGCTGCAAGGAATCGTCTTGAAACTGATGAGCAAAAATGCAGAAGACCGCTATCAAAGCGCTTTGGGGTTAAAACATGACCTAGAGAGATGTCTAGAGCAGCTAGAAACCACAGGAGAGATAGCTTTATTTATACTGGGACAAAAGGATAGGAGCGATCGCTTCATCATCCCCGAAAAACTCTATGGAAGAGAAACTCAAGTAAAAAGCCTACTACAAGCCTTTGACCGAGTAGCAGAAGGCAACACCGAAATGATGCTAGTCGCCGGATTTTCTGGCATTGGCAAAACCGCCGTTATCAACGAAGTTCACAAACCCATCGTCAAAAAACGCGGTTACTTTATCAAAGGAAAATACGACCAATTCAATCGCAACATTCCCTTTTCCGCCTTTGTTCAATCCTTCAGAGAACTCATGGGGCAACTCTTAGGAGAACCCGATCAACAATTAGAGAAATGGAAACAAAAAATCCTACAAGCATTAGGAGACAATGCCCAAGTCGTCATCGAAGTAGTTCCCGAATTAGAAAAAATCATCGGCCCCCAACCCCCCGCACCACAACTCGAAGGCAATGCCGCACAAAATCGATTTAATTTTCTCTTTGAAAAATTTGTCCATGTCTTTACCAATCAAGACCATCCTCTAGTCATATTCTTAGATGATTTACAATGGGCAGACTCAGCCTCCTTAAATCTTTTAAAACTATTAATGGAAGACTCAAAAACTGGATATTTATTAATCCTAGGAGCTTATCGGGATAATGAAGTTTGCCCTTCTCATCCTTTGATGTTGCAATTAGAGAAAATAGAACAAGAAAAAGCCGTAATCTCTACAATCACTCTAGAACCCTTAGCCTCAAATTATATCAATCAACTGATTGCCGATACCCTCAACGACCCTTTAGACAAGGTACAGCCCTTAACCGACTTAGTGTACCAGAATGCTCAAGGTAATCCATTTTTTACTACTCAATTTATCAAAGGACTATATAATGAACGTCTAATTTACTTTGATGAAAAATCAGGCAATTGGACTTGGAACATAAGCGAAATTTATAATCGTGCATTACCCAATGACGTAGTTATTTTTATAGCTAGAAGCTTGCGGAAATTACCGCAAGAAACGCAAGACATCTTAAAATTAGCAGCTTGTATTGGCAACCAATTTGATTTAGAGACTTTATCTGTAGTTTCGGAAAATACCAAAGAAGAAGTAGCAGATTATCTGTGGTATGCACTGCAAGAAGGCTTGGTGTTACCCATTAACGAAAGCTATAAATTTTTCCAAAAACTAACGACAGAAGAAACCCCAACCCAGTCAGTTCTTACAGTCGGCTATCGTTTCTTACATGACCGAGTGCAACAAGCGGCTTATTCTCTGATTGCTGAAGATAAAAAACAAGCAATTCATCTAAAAATAGGTCGTCAATTGTTGCAAAACTTAAGTAAAGAAGAAAAAGAAGAGCAATTTTTTAATATTGTCAATCATCTCAATGAAGCGCGAGATTTAATTAGCGATCCCAATGAGCGAGAAGAAATTGCCCGACTGAACTTACAAGCCAGCAAAAAAGCCAAAGTATCGGTGGCTTACGAAGCCAGTCGCCATTATTGTTATGAAGGTCAAAATTTTCTAGATGAATCAGCTTGGAATACGAATTATACGCTCATGTTTTCCTTGGCAATATCAACCATTGAAAGCGAACATCTGAATTATAATTTAGATGCGGCTAGAATCTTATGTACAAAAACATTGTCGCACGTTACAAGAGTTGTAGATCGTGCAAAAATCAATGCCTTTGAAATCTTATTTGAAATCAATGAGAATAAAATGCATGAAGCCATTGATCTTGCTCGACAAGCTCTAATTCCTCTAGGAATTAATTTACCATCCGATCCAGAAGAGATCAAGGCTGATGTTGAGTTGCTCCGTAAAGAAGTTGAATTACCCATAGAAGAAATTGCCAATTTAGAAAATCTGCCCTTGCTTGAGGATGAAGAAAAACTAACTGCAATCAAGATTCTTACGAATACAGCATCTGCGGCCTATATTTCTCAGCCCAATCTCTATCCCTTGATCGCTTTTCATGGCATTCGATATCTGATCAACTATGGACAGTCGGAAGATGCAGTAACTTTTTACGCTTGGCATGGGAGCGTGCTGTGTGGAGTGTATGATGAAATTGAAACAGGATATGCATTTGGACTACTCTCCTTAAAAGTAATTGAAAAATTTAATTGGCGGGAATTTGAAACCAAGAGTAGAAATATGTTGAATATCTTTATTCGACATTGGAAAGAACCACTTAAAAATGCGGTTAATGATTTTATTGAAGTTATTAAAAGTGGCTTTGAAACAGGAGATCTAGAATTTGCTTTTTATGGTGCTATCGGCCGTTGTAACTATTTCTATTTTATGGGTGGTTTTCTGCAAGAAGTACGAAAACTTCATGAACAGTATTTCCCTGCTGTTGTCAAAGCAAAATATGAGTTTCATCAAAGTTTCTTCCTCCTGTATCGACAGATTATTTCTAATCTTTTGGGAGAAAAAGAGCATCCAGAACTCCTGGAAGGCCCTATATTCGATCGTCAGTCTTATTTGCAAGAGTGGGAAAAGAACAATAGTCATCTAGCCTTCTGTTTTTATCAAGCGCAAACCCGTCTTTTTTATTACTTTGAAGATTATTCTAGGGCCCTAGAAGTTGGCGAAAAAGCTTGGAAAAACCAAGGAGCCGCCCTTTCTACAACTTATCTATCTGAGCATTTATTTTATTACAGTTTAGTATTGTTATCTCAGGAAAATTTAACAGAACAGCACTGGAATATTTTGGAAGAAAATCGACGAAAACTACAAATGTGGGCTGGCTTTGCTCCGATGAATTTTCAGCATAAATGGGATTTAATTGCAGCAGAAAAGTCTCGGATTTTAGGGGAATTATTTGCAGCAGCAGAATTCTACGATCGCGCCATTACTGGAGCCAAAGAAAATGGATTTCTCCACGAAGAAGCCCTGAGTAATGAACTAGCAGCTAAATTTTACTTAAACTGGGGCAAAGAAAAAGTAGCAGCCGGTTATATGCAAGAAGCTTACTATGGGTATGCTCAATGGGGAGCCAAAGCTAAAACCGATCATCTCGAAGCCCAATATCCGCGACTTTTGGCTCCTATTCTTAATCATCCAACCCAAGCTTCAAAAGGGGAAACTCTGACGAGTACATCCCCAGGTAGCTCAAATGTCTTAGATCTCACCAGTGTCATCAAAGCCTCTCAAGTGCTATCGGAAGAAATTTCTCTGAATAGTTTACTCTCTAAGTTAATGCATATTCTGATTGAAAATGCAGGGGCGACGCAAGGGATTTTAATCTTCAATAATACGGGCACTTGGGAAATTATGGCTCAGTACCTTCAGGGTAATTGTAATCTGTCCATTGTTCCTCTTGAACAAGCAGAAAATATCCCCCATAGCATCATTAACTGGGTCAAACGGACAGAAGAAATTGTGCGGATCAACAACTTATCAGAAAATACATCGTTTAGCACAGACTCATACTTATTGCAGCAGCCAACCCAAAGCTTGGTCTGTTCTCCCATCCTCAATCAAGGTCAATTAATTGGTATTCTCTACTTGGAAAATCATCTGACTTCAGAGGCATTTACGGCTGACCGGATGGAAGTCCTAAATGTGCTGACGACTCAAGCGGCGATTTCGATTAATAATGCTCGATTTTATCAAACTCTGGAGGATACGGTAGCCCGACGGACGGCTCAATTGGCGACAGCGAATGAGGAAATAACCCAACTCAACGAAAGACTGAAAGCGGAAAATTTGCGTTTAGGTGCAGAACTCGATATTGCCCGCAGAGTGCAAGAAATGATATTACCCAGACCGGAAGAATTGCGTGCCATTCCCACTTTAGACATCGCTGGATACATGGCTCCAGCCGATGAAGTGGGGGGAGACTACTATGATGTGTTGGTCGAAGATGGAGTAGCCACTATTGGTATTGGAGATGTCACCGGTCATGGGTTAGAAAGTGGGTTAGTGATGATGATGGCTCAAACGGTTATTCGGGCGATGAAGGAAGTGCGAGAGAATGATCCGGTACGATTTTTGAATACGGTCAATAGTACCCTTTATAAAAATGTGGAACGGATGAAAGTAGACCGACAATTGACTCTAGCCATCCTCAATTATGCGGATAGCCATTTAAGTATTAGTGGGCAACATGAAGAGGTATTAGTGGTGCGGGCGGATGGAAGATTAGAAACGGTGGATACAATGGAGTTGGGGATGGTTATCGGTTTGATAGATGATATTGCCGACTTTATTGCTCAAGTGAGGGTGAAACTAGAACCGGGAGATGGGGTGGTTCTGTATACTGATGGAATTCCGGAAGCAGAGAATGAGGCAGGCGAATTATATGGATTAGAGAGATTATGTGAGGTGATTCAAGAGCATTGGCATCAATGCGCTCAAGAAATTCAGAAAGCGGCGATCGCGGACGTGCAAGGGTTTATCGGTAACTATAAAGTGTTTGATGATATTACTTTGCTGGTTCTGAAAGAAAAAGATCTCTAAGCCAAAACATCGACTCTATAATAGGGAATGGGGAATAGGGATTTGAACTATAGCGCTGGGCGCTATACTCAACATTAGGAGTTATAATTTTTAATTTTTAATTTTTAATTGATTATGGTGCGTTTTAAGCTGTGGCAATGGGTCGTTTTAATTACCCCGATCGCCTCTATCGTCATTTTACTGCTCGTTGCTGCCGGATGGCAGATCCATACCTGGGGTATTAGCTGGATTTGGGCGGTCTTTATCCTGGTGTTCCTGGGGTGGCGCTGGTTGTTGGTGCTGTGGACGCGCCCCATGGTGGAGCAGCTTGAAGCAGCCGTGGAAGCGGTGAGCGCGGATATGGAGGCAGTGACGGCAGAAACTCAATCGGCCATTGGTAATGCGGAAATTGGGGCAAAAATTGAGACGGAATTGGAGAAAATTCTTAAGGAGTCCAAAGGCGATCGCCCCATCTGGGAAGATCAAACCGCCTTTTTCCAACGCTGTCAAGCCATAGTGGTCTGTGTTGCTCAAGCTTATGGACAGGATGCCCAATATCCTCTACTGAATATCTATATCCCCCAAGCCTACGGGTTAATTCAAGGAACCGTGGAGGATGTGGGACGCGCCATTACCCAACTTTCTCCGGTTCTGAATCAGGTGACTGTTGGCCAAGCCTATCAAGCCTATGAACTCTATCGCAAGTTGGAACCCCCGGCGCGTAAACTGCTACAGGTGTGGGGTTGGGCCCAATGGTTGCTGAATCCGGCCGCAGCCGCAGCCAAACAAGCAACAAAGAAGTGGGGCAATCAAGCGACTCAGGAGTTATTGGTGAACCTGGGTCAAATGTTACGGGAATCGGCCCTGCGGAATCTCTGTCGCCAGGCGATCGCCCTCTACGGCAATGTAGCGCCCCCGGAACTCAATGTTTCCGCCTCCGAACTAAGCCTACCCAAAGCCAAAACCGAAACCCTACGCGCCATTATCGCTAAAGCCTCTCCAGAAGAGGAGATCGAGCAACACCCCCTGAATCTACTCTTAGTTGGACGGACAGGGGCGGGTAAAAGTAGCCTGATTAACACCTTATTTCAAGCAGAACGGGCGGAAGTCGATGTTTTGCCCAGCACGGACAAAATTCAGAATTATCAATGGCAGGGAGCCAATGGCGAGGAGTTGAATCTGTGGGATACTCCTGGTTATGAGCAGGTGAACCGGGCAGATTTAGGCGAGCAGGTGTTAGAGTTTGGCGCTAAAGCCGATTTAGTTTTATTGGTCACTCCTGCACTCGATCCGGCTTTGCAGATGGATGTGACGTTCTTGAAGCAACTCCGGGAACAGAATGAAACCCTACCCCTAATTACCTTGGTGACTCAAGTTGACCGCTTGCGCCCCATCCGGGAATGGTCGCCCCCTTATTACTGGACATTTGGGCAGCGGCCGAAGGAGGTAGCCATTCGGGAGGCGACCGAGTATCGTCAGCAACAGTTATGGGAGTGGTGCGATCGCGTCCTTCCCGTAGTTACGGCCGATACTCAGACAGGTCGCCAGGGTTGGAATACGGACAAGCTCTCGGCAATGCTCATGGAGGCGATCGGGCCGGTGAAAGAGGAGAGACTAGCGCGATTTTTACGCGATCGCGATGCCCGTACCCTCGCCGCCGCCAAAATTATCGACCGCTACACCTTCCAAATGGCGACGACTCAAGGCCTAACTGCACTCCTGAAAAGTCCCGTCCTCCGATTTGTATCAACAATTGCCACCGGTTCCCCCACCCTCGCCTATCTCCTCGCCGAACAAATCCCCATCGAACAGTTACCCGTTGTGATTGGCAAATTACAGATGGCCTATGATTTATTTTTGCTCCTGAGTAATGATCCGGAGATAGAAGTAAAATTTGAACTCTTGACCCTCTGGCCCCAACTGTTGGAAAATCCCGCCACTCCCGATAAAAACGCCTGGGCCTTCGGTCACGCCTTAGTAGAATACTGGGTGCAAGGCTTGAGTGTGGATGAACTCGGCGATCGGGTTAAATTTTATCTAGAGATGCGACAGTAGAATAGAGCGCCACGCTCTAGGCAAACAGCAAATGAGGACAAAATAATGGAAATTCTATTAACCCCTGAGTTAGAACAACTGATTGCCAATCAAATTGAGACCGGTCAGTATGCTTCACCTAGTGAAGTAATTTGGGCAGGAGTCAAGCTCTTACAAGAAATTAACCGAATCTACCAAGGACGGTATGCAGAACTGCAAAAAGAAGTACAAATAGGCACAGAAGCTGCAAATAGGGGCGAATTACTAGATGCAGAAGTCGTCTTCGGTCATCTAGAGCAGAAACTAAGGGCTAAACGGGGTTTACGCTGATATAATGGCTCAGTTTCCAGGATTAGGTCGCAGACGAGATGAACTTTGTCTAGGTGCGCGAAGTTTTCCCATTAGCAACTATCTCATATTTTATCGGGCATCCGCCGAGGGAGTCGAAATTTTAAGGATTGTTAGCGGGTATCGAGACCTAAAAGCCTTATTTGAAATGGACGAGTGATATCAAGTCTATCCCTTATTCTCCTGCCCACCCTACCCCCTACTTAAACTCCACTAATCGGTAATCACCTGCTGAGTATCTAAATTAAATAAAGTATCTAAACTAACGTAAACTTTTCCTCTATTGTCTCGTCGCTCAATTGCTGCTAAACCATCAGCAGCCAAAACCAGGATTTTAAAGGGTGTTAATTCAATTTCATTATCATTCATCGCTGATGTGCCTTCATCGGGGACGCTTCGGAATGTATATTGAGTCGTTAACGGCCCCTCCTGTGTAGACGATCCCATAATTGTTTTACCATCGGTAAAAGTTGTCCCTTACAGCAGTTGGCTCTGCTATGCGGTAAACTTTGATCCCCCTTTCATGTCCGCTTGCGGAAAATCCCCCTTAAAAAAGGGGGACTTTCTTATTCCCCCCTTATTAAGGGGGGTTAGGGGGGATCTTTTACTACTGCACCTCATTACCGCGCAAAGCGCTGTATGGATTGATTCTCACTTTTCACAGAATCTTTTAACGTTTTTTTTACGCTGCACGCTGGCTCCCTTCTGCTGCACCACATGGGTGAGTTCATGGGCAATTAATTCCTGACCTTGCGGACTTGAGGGTTTATATTGTCCCTCATTAAAAAACACATCCTGTCCCGTAGTAAAGGCTTTCGCTTGTATCGATTGACTCAAACTGTGAGATTTCGGATCGGTATGCACCTTTACCCCACTAAAATCGGCTCCCATGGCTTCTCCCATTTTCGTTTGCAGGGTAGGATCTAAGGGTTTTCCCCCTCCTTTGGCTTGTTTGAGTTCTCCTTCAAACTCTGGGGTAGCGCTGCCTCCTCCTAACCCATCTCGTTGCAGTCCCGGTTTAGGCTTCATGTCTACATCTTCGTCATCTCCTTCGCGCTGCACCATGGAGTCAAGGGGTTTCATGTCTACATCTTCGTCATCTCCTTCCCGTTGCACCATGGAGTCAAGGGGTTTCATGTCTACGTCATCCCCCTCATCCTCAGTGCGCTGAATACCCAATTGTTCGGGTATTCCCATGCTCCCCTCCTCTTCTTTTGTCTGTACTCCTTCACTGGCAGCAGGTTTGGGTTCATGAATTTGTTGAACCACTTGACTCGCTACTGCATCCGCTTGTTGTTCGTGAACATCTCCCGGTTCGCCAATGGTGAGTTTGGCTTGGACGGGGGCCGGATGGCCGTACATTTCATGGAGACTGGTATAGTTATAGTTGTTGGCTGGCTTAAATGGGGGCAGAGTTTTCTCTTTGCTCTCCTTGCGCTGTACGGCAGGAAGCACTTTAGGCGCGAACCGACTAGAGGACTTCTGAGGAGCAGAACTCTGTTGGGCGGTTTTTTTGCGACGAATGTAGGAGCGCATGGTGGAAAAACCCATAGGAAACAAGCTTATGACGATTATATCAATTGAACATGAGTTATGTAATGGCTGCCCCTCATCCCCCTACCCCCTTCTCCCGCAGGAGAAGGGGAAAAAAGTCAAGAATCCCGTGGGAGAGGGATTGAGGGAGAGGGCATTTCCTGTTGCACAATTCATTTAGATTAGCTATATAGCTTGTAGAATTATGGGGAAAAAGTGTTCTAGGGTGGAAAGCGATCGCTCGATCGCAGTTTGAATTAAGCCAATATCCGGTTGAATTCCCGTGCAATCTAGGCCGGTGCGGTAGCGAAATTCCCCATCTTCAAAGTCTAGCTCGAAGTTGCCTAGGGTGAGTTGGGAGTAGTTGAGATTCATGAAGAATTTAGCCAAATTGGGGCGCTCAGATTCAGGTATGGAAACTGTGGCGATCGCATAAAAGATAAACTGATTGAGTTCTTCTCTGACTTCAGCTAAACACAGCCATGTCCCTGCCTCGCTTTCAAAGAGCGATCGCACCATTAACTCCCCTTCAACCCGTTCATAGGGCCAATTTTCCGACTCGAAAAAGGCAATTACACAGTCAAATAGGGGAGTGTCCCTAGAAACCGTCAGCCATTCATCGAGTTCTTCGGCTACCTCTTCCGAGTCCTCAATGACATCCGTCAGAGTGTCTGAAAGGTTGTCGAGTTGCTCATTAAGAGCGGTTTCAAAGACTCTGGCGATCGCCCCACTCAGGTTTTGTGTACTGTCTTCATCTTGGCGCAATAAGCCTGGAATCGATTGTAATAAAGCATAACTGAGATTTTGGGTGGTGGCGATCGCTTCCCGTTCGGGTAAATTGAGAGCCTCTGCCAGATTTTGAGTCACCGTAGATTCTGCCATGAAGCGAGTCAGACTTTCCACCAATTCCGATTCGGGAGTCTCACTTGCTGCCAGAGTGAGGCTATCCCAATAATTCCACAGAGTGCGATATCCCGTTGCTCCTTCTGAATGCTGCTGAGATGTCCACAGGAGCATCCAGTTGTCTGTATGGCGAAGGGGTGAGGTTAAAGGTTCTGCCAGCAGGAACTCTGCAACCGTTTCCGCTTCACTAAAAGGTTCTAAGGCTTCTAGATGTTCTGGAGTCAGGAGCAGCACCGTATAAATGGGACGATCCGGACGAAATTCTCCATTAGAGAACATCGTGCGAAACTCCGGTTGCAGACTAAAGAGAGCTTCCTTTTCGATGCGATCGTGCTGTTCTGGGCTAATCTGTATATGCAACTCACACCCAATCGGAACTCCATCAGCTTGCAGAAGATTAACTCCTTTTAACTGCATCTCCAGAGGTTCATGAGCGGTTTGGAAAATGAAGGGGCGATCGCCAACAACCATCACTTAACTCAACCACCACTTATAACGAAGATTTTAATTCATTCGACAAAGCTTTAACAAATACTAACTTAGACCTGGGATGATTATTGACATTCTGCAACATTCTTGCAAAGTCCCCCGGATCGCTCGGCCATTTTCCCCATTGCATTTGTTTTTTACCTTTATCACTTAAGCCAGTGTCTAACCCACCCTTATTCAACGTTACCGTAGGATTCCCCTTTCCTTTACCCCGAAGACGACTCCATCCTGCTCCTACTGTAGTCCCAATTCCTTTGCCAGTTTTCTTGGTCTACGAATTGAATTATCATGAATTTCTATTTTGTAATATTCTTCACCTGTATCTCCCTCGATCGCATCCTTCAGACTGGCAACCAATGCATCACCCTGCTCTCGATACTGGGGAGGATTTTCTGGAAACTGACCCCTTATTTCTGGTTCTGCCAGCCATCCATCAAGATCTGTCGTTACACCACTTGAAGGTACTCGCTCTTCCTGATCGGTTGCAAACGGTAAAGTCTCTGGAGCATTATTATCCTTAGTTTCCTTCGTTATTGTCTTATCGTCGCTATCCTCGGAATTATCATTATCCTGGGTAGGGCTAGTCTCATTGACTCGCTGCAAAACCTCCCCACTTCTCATCGGTTGCAGCGAGTCTAAGGGGAGTTTCGCTGCTGCTTTCAACTGCATCACATTGTTCTGTCCCCTGGGTTTCACCGGTTTCCCTGACCACCGTTTGGGACGCAATGAACGCTGTAACTCGGCGACACTTTTCTGTTGACTCACCTTACCCTGTACGGTTTCCTGGGTCGTTGTTGCCCTTGGTGGATAATGGGCAGAGCGCTGGAGAACTTGCCATCCCTGGTTACTTGTAATAGGTTCTGAGCGACGCGGTTGTAGGGTTGCGGGTTGGGGATGACCATAGAGTTCATGCAGAGAGCTATAGTTGTAGTGGGAACTGGGTTGAAAGGCAGACAGAGCCTTAGTCTGGGAACTTTGGCGCTGTACGGAGGGAAGTACCTTGGGGCGAAATGTGCTTGAGGTTTTCTGCGCTGTGGAGCTAGATTTAGGTGTTTTTTTAGGTCGTTGGAAGGCACACATGAGCGAAAACCCACAGTTTGAAGAAGTTGCTTCTATTATATATATTTGAGATCAAGTCCAGGTCATCAGTTAAAGTATAGGAGTCAGGTGAGCAGGGTCTTTTGGTAGCATTTGAATGATATGGCTTCTTATCCTGCCCACCCTACGATGAGTCTAAACTCCAACCCAGACCTATTTTTAATTTTTTCGGCTGTCGCCGACATGAAAATTTTTAATTTTTAATTTTTAATTTTTAATTGATATGAATGCCCCTCCCTCCGAAGTTAACCCCCAATGGTATTATCAGAGTCTGCAATATTTGACGCGGTGTATTGGGCAAATTCACCAAGTTCTCGATCGCCACATTACTCAACTGCAAAATCCGGATCAGGCTCTTCCCGATACTCCCCCCATTCATCTCGATGCTCCCCCTTCAGATCTAGAAGAACCGCTTCCCGCTTTCGAGCAGTTAAGCCAAGTCTTCCACCTCTCTCCCTTCGAGCGCAAGGTGCTGTTGCTCTGCGTGGCTCGGACGCTCCATCCCCAGGTTCCAGCCCTTTGCGGCCATGCTCAGGGAGATGCTAATTTAACTTATCCTACGTTTCAGTTGGCGATCGCCCTTTTTCCCGATTTCCATTGGGAAGCTCTTCATCCCCAAAGACCGCTACGATTATGGAACTTGCTGATTTTAGGCGAAAATGAAGATCTGACCCATACGAAACTGGAGATCGATGAGAGCATTTTACATTATTTATTGGGTCAGGTTTATCAAGATCAAGACTTAGCCCCATTGCTCGAACCTCTTACACCTCCAACGCCCTCTTTATCCGCCTCTCATGAAAAAATTGTCGAGTTAGGAATTTCCGCTTTATTAACCTCTCATCCCGTGCAACTGTGCGGATGGAATGTAGAGGATAAACGGGCAATCTGCCAACACATTGGCGAGTATTTTCAAATGCCGGTACAAGTGCTTTCGAGTCGCCATTTACCCAGCGATCCGAAGGAGTTAAAACATCTGGTATTTCGCTGGCGACGGGTGATGCTATTGTCTCCTACTTTGCTGCTGTTGGAATATGAGCCAACTCAAGGCACAGAACTGGCACAACAGGCAATTTTAACGGATTTTATCCGAGACTTAAAAACGCCGGTGATGATCTCGACTTCGATCCGGTTTTCTTCTGCTCATCTCCCCCTGCTCACGTTTGATGTGCCGAAGCTTTCCTATTATGAACAATTGCATCTGTGGCAAACCCATTTAGGAGAAGCGACGGAGGAATTGAACGGCCATTTAGAGGTGATTACTTCCCAGTTTAATTTACCCTCAACCACGATTAAGGCGGCTTGTTCGACGTTAGAAATCGAACCTAAAGAAGGGGATTCTGTCGGCGATCGCCTCTGGCACTTTTGCCGCCTACAAGCTCGCCCCCGCTTAGAAGATCTCGCTGTTCGTATTGAAACTAAGGCAACTTGGGATGATTTAATTTTACCCCCGCAACACAAACAAACCTTGTATCAAATGGTGGCTCATTTACGACAGAGGGTGCGCGTCTATGAAGATTGGGGCTTTGCAGGCAATGAGCGGCGCGGATTGGGCATTAGCGCCCTTTTTTCCGGGCAAAGTGGCACGGGAAAAACCTTGGCGGCGGGGATTATCGCCCGCGAATTGAAGTTAGATTTATATCGCATCGATCTAAGTTCTGTAGTCAGTAAATATATTGGCGAGACTGAGAAAAACTTAAAACAAGTCTTTCAAGCTGCCGAAACCGGGGGCGCAATTCTGCTCTTTGATGAAGCCGATGCTCTCTTTGGTAAGCGCTCCGAAGTGCAGGATAGCCGCGATCGCTACGCCAACATGGAGGTAAGTTATTTACTGCAAAGCATCGAAGCCTACCAGGGATTATGCGTACTGACGACCAACCTAAAAGGGGCGATCGATCAAGCTTTTCTGCGCCGTATCCGCTTTATTGTCCAATTTCCCTTTCCAGATCGGGATAGTCGCGAAGCCATTTGGAAGCGAATTTTCCCCACTAAAACTCCTACAGAGGGTTTAGATTCTCGCAAACTGTCTAATCTTAATGTAGCTGGAGGCAACATCCGCAATATCGCCCTCAATGCCGCATTTTTAGCCGCCGATGCAGACGAACCCGTGAGCATGAAACACCTGTACGAAGCCACAAAAAGTGAATATATTAAACTAGAGCGCTTGTTAACCGAAAAAGAGATTAAGGGATGGATTAATTAATACTCTTATTATCTATTAAAATTCTATCGAATAGTTTAAGTTTTGTGATGTTGTCATAAATAAAGTAACATATTGAAAAGTTTAATTTACCTTCACAAGAAGATTGACTCTTCATGATAGTCTAGACACGACAATATCAATCTGATTGAGGAATTGAGTTATGGCAATTGTTAAAAGCGATTCAGGAGAACACCAACATATCTGTGGTGCTGTGAGTCCAAATGGCAACCCATATTTTGGTGAAGGGTTTAACTCCAGGAAAATTAAGGAGGGAACTTACCTTGTGGAGTTTGAAAAACCCTTTGGAAAAAATCCAGCACCCATCTGTACAGTGTTCGGAAGCGAATGGAAAACGTTCAATATGTCAGTGGCTATCGTAGATCTGAGTCCAACCCACTTTATCTGTGTAACTTCGTCACCAGATCGACCAGTAGATTGTGCTTTTACATTTATTGCGTTTGGCGATCTCTAATCATCATATCAAGTCCGAATAATCAGCTATGATTTGTCATTGCGAATGGAACGCAGTGGAATGAAGCAATCGCACAATCTCGCTAATCTTGGCGTTTGGGCTTCGCGGACATGAAAGCGAAGCTTGCGTGAAACGCGAAGCGCGAATGCTTCCCTGCGGTCGCAATGACATCTATTTAACCGGACATCATATCATCTGTACGATCAAGACTTCTCCCTATTTCTAGCTTCTCTGGTTCAGAGTGGGGAAAAGTTTGAAGTTTTCCATGTTCAAAATCATTTTCTAAGAGGAATAATCCCATGGCAATTATCAAAGGTGAGCGAGGTGAATCCCAACAGCTCGGCGGTGTTATCGACAAAGGTGGTAATACAATATCGGGAGACGGCTTCCAGACCCGAAGGCTTACGGAGGGCCTTTACCTCGTTGAATTTAATCAACCCTTTAGGGAAAATCCATCTTGCATTTGTACAATTTTTGGGCCAGAGTGGGAGACCTTGAACTTATCTGTTGCTATTGTAGACCTTTCACCATCGCACTTTGTCTGTACAACTTCATCACCGAATAATCGTCAAGGTTCTGGTTTCACTTTTCTTGCTTCTGGCCCCCTCTAAATTGTGGGGGTAGAAGCCGGGTTTCTCGGAAAATTGAGGACACAAACGAGAGAAGAAACAAGAAACCCGGCTTCTGGACTCATGTAAGCATAGTTAATTTTTAACTGATTTCACTTCTACACAAACGTCCCCCTCACAGGGATGAATTTCAACCAACACATGGGAAAGGGAAGAAATGGGGTGTAGGAGTGTTTTGTAATGTTCCGGTTCTTGGGGATAGTAAGAGTGTAGGTTGGGTTGAGGAACGAAACCCAACACCCGTCTGACGAAAGTTGGGTTTCACTTCGTTCAACCCAACCTACAGTTTTAAGCTTGCCGGTCCAGTAGTGGATTGGCAAGCTTAAAACTGTGGCCAACGCGATCGCTATAATCCAAGTTAGTTGTATTTATAGCACATGGTTTACCCCTATTTTTAAGCTTGCCGGTCTAGTAGGGTGGGCAGTGCCCACCTTACACATTGACTTACATAATGTCTCATTTTTATTTAAATTGACTATAAGTTTACAAAAGCGCCTGATAACATTGATAATTGCGATCGTCCCAACAGACAATAATCGCTTGCTCGATAGAAGGCTGTTGCTGTAGAACTGCGCTAATCGTCCGTAGAGCAATGGAAGCGGCCCAGTCTGGGGGACAGCCTAAAGCACCCGTGGCAATGGAAGGAAAAGAGACCGTTTTAAGCCCTTTTTCTAGGACTAACTTCAGGGCATTCCGGTAACAGTTGGTGAGCTGTTCTTCTTCCTTCGCACGTCCCTCTTGCCAACCGGGGCCGACAGTGTGAATCACATATTGGGCAGGTAAATTAAAGGCGGGAGTAATTTTGGCTTCGCCCACATCACAGGTAACCAAAGCATTACAAGCTTGGCGCAACTCTGGGCCGGCTGCTCGGTGAATCGCCCCATCTACCCCATATGTACCCGTCATCAGGGGATTGGTTGCATTAACAATGACATCAACCGCCATCTGAGTAATGTCACCTTTGACGACTTTTATCCGGTTTCCCACCTGTTGCCAAGGTTTTGCCTCCTGTCCTGACGGGGGAACCGGTGAGGGGGATGGGACTTTCTTTTGGCGCTCTTCTTGATATTCACCATAACGGGACTGTCCCCACCCGCGACTGCGACTATGGGATTCAAAATGACCGCGCTTCATGAATTGCTCGTATTCCCGCCGTTTTAAGTTGGTATTCAAGGATTGCAGGGAGTTAGATTCCTGACTCATGGCTGGGGAAGCAGGGGCCGACTGAATCGCTTCCATGCCTTTAGCAATAGTTTGTTCGGCGAGGTCATACTGCCCCTGTCTGGCTTGCTCTGCGGCTTCTTTTTTGGCACGAGAGGCCAGTAGAGCGGCTACTTCTTGCTGTACTTCTGGGTTAAAGGGAAATTCGTTTAAACTTTGTCGGTTAACCCAAGGTAGGCTGAGGGATTGGTTGATGTGCTGGCGTTGACTGGTTTCTACATCATCCCAAGCTAGGTGCAAGGTGAGGATGGAGGGCAGGGTTTGGGGGGGAATTTTCAGCCGTAGGGCGAGGGTAAAGGGACTACCAGCAACGAGGTTGGGGAGTTGATAGTCACCGTTGGAGAGAGTGGCAAAGTCGTTGAAGACATCGAGCAGTTGCACTTGAGGGGGGAGGGTGAAGTTTAAACTGACATTTTTGCCTTGGGTAGCCATGAGGCCTTGTAATTCCATGGCGAAAATGTCGGGGAGTTGGTCGGGACGTTCGATGTAGTAGTAGTTGCCATCACCACTGACGGCGATCGCCTCTAATAGACTTTCATTATAGTCATCGCCTACGCCCATGGTCGTTGTACTGACTCCCCTCTGGGCTAGTCCATGGACATCAGTGGCAATGACATCGGGGTTAGTTTCCCCCACATTAGCAATGCCATCGGAGAGCAGAATCACCCGGTTGAGAGAAGCCGGTTGTAGGTGTTGACTCACCTGTACGCCTCCTTCTAGCCAACCGGCATGAAGGGCGGTTCCTCCCCCCACCTGAATTTGTTGAATTTGTTGCAAGATATAGCGTCTACTCCGTACCAGTTGACTGGAAACGGGGGTGTTAACATGGCTCTCGAAGGTGACCACACTGACGCGATCGCTCGGTAGTAATTGGTTGACGGCATGAATGGCTGCTTGTTTGGTAAAGGTGATTTTATTACGCTCGGCCATGGAACCGGAGCGATCTAAAACCAGGCTCAGATTAATGGCTGGCCGTTGGGGTATATCTTGGGGGGCAGGGGGGGTAAGCCGGATTAAAACATCTAAAGTTGTGGGCATTTCCGTGCATAAAGCGGCACGGAGGGGGATAAATTCGATCGCCGGTTGCATAAGATTAACTCCTTTAGGGATAACGCAGAGCTAAGAGGGCCTGGATAATCGCTTGTACCAGGTTTTCTTGCTCTTGGGGGCTGGTGGGTAGGGTGACATCTGAACGCAGATGGATTTCTAAACCCGGTAATATTTCTAGATGTTTCCAGTCTTCTGGGATGGGTTGTGTTGCCTCGGAAACCCGTGGGATGTTCTGACTAGGGGGACTGATCCTCCGTTGGTTAGCCGGAGGGTGAGCAGGGGCTGTCGGCGATCGCCCTTTCACTTGTTGCAGAAAGGCCAAAGCCGGATTCGCCGGTTCTAGGGAGAGTTGCACCCCTCCCTGCAAGAGGGACTCTAACTCGGTATTGGTTTTTGCTACCACAAAGGATTGCAGGGCGCTAGTACCGAATCCCTCACTGAGTAATCGTCTGATTAACAACATCTGTAGGAGATGGCGGTAAGTATAACGGGCCTCCCTCCCCTGTTTGAGTGGCTCATCAAGCAATCCCTGGCTGGCATAATGGCGCACTAAACGAGGGTTGACCTCTTCACGCGATCGCCGGGAATGGGATTGCCGCTCCGGTAAAAATTGAGGCAACAACTCATTTAACACCTGGGCAAATTCCTCCAGAGACCAGAGGGGCTGCTCTTGTGAAAGCTGTTGCAAGGTTTTCATAGTTCAAGTCTAACAATTACAATTAAAAGTGTCAATATCAAAATTATATGTTAGCATTGACTCAATTGCATCGCCCGGAAAAAAACCGGTTGATCTATCACCAGGGCGTAACGCTATAAGCTATAACAGGACTATTAAAACCTCTTAATTGCCATAAGAGGCGATCGCCCGACTCCAACTAAGGGAAGCTACTGCTGTGAATCTTCTTGACAACCTGAAAAGTCTCATCTCTAAACGGCCAAAAGGGATTGGAGTTGAACTGACTCCCGAACAGATTAATATTGTTCAAGTCCTGAAAAAAGGTCAAGCCTACAAACTCCAATCATTCCACTCCATAGAAGTGCCAGAAGGCATCTATGAAGACGGGCAAATTTTAGATGCTCCTGCTATGGCAGAACTGATCCAATCCTGTCTGGAAGAAAATAAAATCACGGTCAAGAACGCGGCTTCTGCGGTCTCCGGACGAGAAGCCGTCACCCGCCTAATCCCGGTTCCGGCTGAGTTAGATGACAATGAACTGCGGGAAATGGTACTCAACCAAGAAGCCGGATTATACCTACCTTTCCCGCGAGAAGAGGCAGATGTAGATTACCAAAAACTGGATCTGATGATCGATGATGATGGGATTGAAAAGGTACGGGTTTTGCTCGTGGCGACGCGCAAAGAAGTCACCGATAACTATATTAATACCTTTGAGCAGGCCGGGTTGCGCCTGGATGTCTTAGAAATCAGTAGCTTTTCCCTGATTCGTACCATTCGCGAGGAGTTGCGACAATTTGCCCTAGGAGAAGCGGTGGCGATCGCCAATATAGAATTTGAAGGCACAGAAATTGCGATCGTTGTCGATGGTGTCCCCCAATTTTCCCGTACCGTTCCCATCGGAACCCACCAGATCCAAACCGCCCTCTGTCAAGCGATGAACCTACCCCCATCCCGCAACCCGGAAATTCTCCAAGGGATGACCATTCCCCTCACTCCCGTTGATAGCGTGCAAACGGGGATGACTGGCTCGAACCCTGGCGCGGCTGCTATGGTAAGAGTATTGGGAGAATTGGCCGATGAACTGCGGCGATCCATTGACTTTTATGTAAACCAAGGAGAAAACCAAGAAGTCGCCCAACTCCTCCTAGCAGGCAGTGGGGCGGGTATTGGTCAATTAGATGAATTTTTAACCCAAAGGCTTAGTGTTCCCACTTCCCAAGTCGATCCCATTGAAGCCCTATCTTTGGAAATCGATCAGGAAATTCCCCCAGCCCAACGGCCGGGATTGGGTATCGCCTTGGGGTTAGGCTTACGATATGTGATGTAGAGGAAAACACCCATGTATGGACTCGATATTAATTTCCTTAAGGATAGACCCGGATATTTAGAGACTCCCTCAACCACCCAAAAAGGAGGGGGAGGCAGTAGTGCAAGTCCCACAGATGCCCTACCCATTATTGTCGGTTTAGTGGTCGGTGCGGCGGCCGTGGGCGCAACCTTGGGTGTGAAAATGGCTATTTTTGACAAGCAAAATGGCGAGCTTCAAGCCCAGTTAGATGGCATCAATGCCAACATAGAACAACAAGCCTCGAAAGCCCAGGAAATTGAAGGGGTGCAAGCCCAAACGCAAGCCATTCGCGACCAAACGGGGTCTCTGGCCACGGTATTTAATCAGATTAAACCCTGGTCAGCTCTACTGCAAGAAATCCGCGATCGCGCCCCCGCTACCATTCAAATTAACACGGTTGAACAAATCGAGGTGCAACTGCCTGACCCCAATCCCCCTCCAGAAACCCCGAACGCAACCCTAGATGTCAAAGGGCTACGAATCGCCGGAACTGCCCGCACCTTTGATGATGTCAATGATTTTATGTTGCTGCTGAAAAACTCTGATTTTCTCGGTGGAGACCAAACACAACTCCTACGAGCAAGTCTGCAAGCGAATAACACTCAAGTTGAAGTGCCAGAAGGTAGTGAGATCGAAGTAAAGCTCCCGGATGTGGTCGCTTTTAACATTGAAACGCCCCTATCCGACAAAGGGGCATCGGAATTAATGGCCCAACTCGAAAGCAAAGGAGCCATTGGTTTAGTCAGTCGGATTGAAACCTTAAAACAAAAGGGGATTTTAGAATAATGACACTAGCAGGAGATTTAGGAACAGTTGGGGCTGAAGCCGAAGGTAAAGGCGGCAATCAAACGAATCTGTTTATCGGCATTGGTATTGGTGTACTGGGCTTAGGAATCGCTGGATTTTTAGCCTATAGCCAACTGCTACCGGCAATGCAAAAAAATCAGGAACTGCAAGCCGAAGTCAATGATAAACAAATTCAGGTTAAACAAGAGCAAGAACTGCAAAATCAGTTGCTGGCAGCCCAGGAAGACCAAGAGTTAGCCAAACAGCAAAGTGAGGAAATTAAGACCCTCTTTGCCGATGAAGCGTCCCTCGATACGCTGCTATTGGATATTAACCGCATTCTCAAGGAGCGGGGAGTGGAGTTAATTCAGTTTGAGCCAAATACTGACGGCATACAATTGGTCACCGATGGTTCTTTGGGAACCGATGTGGATGGTAAGCTCAGGAGCCGAGGGTATCGTCTGCAATTTTCGGGCACTTTCGATCAGACTCGTTTAGTATTGCTCAATATCGAACGACTGCAACCCTTATTAGTAGTTGAGTCCATGAGAGTCACCGTCGATCCATCCTCCCAAGAAGTTCGGTATCAAGGGGGCAATTTAGTGGCCCAGAATACGCCTAAGCTGACCACAGAAATGGAAATTAGGGCCCTATTGCCCGCAGATCTTCCCCCACCCGTTCCTGTAGAAGCAGCACCGGAAGCGGCTCCGGAAGGTGGTTAGATCCCTAAGCCTATTTTTGTCGGGGTGGACAATTGTCCGCCCCTACAGCATTCTGCGTAGATCTTCAAATAAGCGGTGTGCTTCTTCGATCTCAAAGTCTTCTAGTCGATCTTCGAGTTGGTGAATCTTCGGTTCTAGGGGAGTATCGATCGCCTCCTGCTTCAAATCATCCACCAAGGCGATCGCCTCAATCAAATCTGTCTCTAGTAACTCCAGAATCTCACCAATCAACTCAGCAATGCGCTCCCGGTTCCATTGCTTCTGCTGCTGAAGGTTATCGGGTAAATCTTGAATCCCCTCTAAAACGACCTCCAAAGCTTCTAGTAACCCTACCTTACCGAGCTGCAACTGTTCAATATTCAGAGTATCTAACTTTAATATCTCTTCAAGAGTAAGCGCCCAGACATACACCCGATCCGCACCAATATTACCCGCAGCTCCTTTCAAACCATGGATTAACTCTTGGGCAGGTAACCATTCTTGACGGCTAAGGGTTCCCTCGAAATCCAAGCCAAAGTCTTGATATTGCTGATAAAACAACTTCAGTAATCCTTGATACCCTGGCCAATTGCCTCCCATGCGCGATAAACCTACCTCAACATTAATCCCTGGTAGAGAGGGATAAGCCGGTTGCGGATTTTCAGTGAGGATAACCGGCTCTGAGGGCTGCTCAACTTCTTCTGTCACTGGAGGCTCATACATGCCTGGAGGAATCCAACGCACGAGAGCTGAGTATAACTGATTGAGATTGACGGGTTTTGCCACATGGTCATTCATGCCTGCGGCTAAACTTTGAGCGAGTTCCCGATCCATAACATGGGCAGTCATGGCAACAATGGGCACAGTGGCAAACCTTTCGCTTTCTAAATCTCCCTCTTTTGCCATTGCCCGAATCTCTCTCGTTGCGGTTAAGCCGTCTACTTCAGGCATCCGAATATCCATTAAAATTAGATCGAAAGCATGGCATAGCACCCGGTCGATCGCCTCTTGCCCATTGATTGCCCAATCTACTTTTAACCCCACACCCTGTAAGAGTTCCCGTGCAATTAAGGCATTTACTTCATTATCTTCAACGAGCAAAACCTGAGCGCCTTGGATCTGTTGCAATTGTTCCTCCAAACCCGAAGAGGATGCGATCGCTCGGTTAGCATCCAAAGGGAGAGTGTACCCCAAAACCATCATAATCGTCTCTAATAATTGGGAGCGATTAATCGGTTTGGTCACTAACCGATTGAGATCTAACCCAGGGGTCTCTTTGAGAATACGGTCTTCTGAATGAGCTGTGACCATCAAAATCTCTGGAATAGCGGCTAAATTAGGATTGGCTTCGATCGCTCTTAAGGTGTCCAAACCATTCATCTTGGGCATATAGGCATCAATTAAGACCAGATCGAAGGGGGTAGACTCTCTTGCCCTTTCTAAAGTGGCGATCGCCTCCTCCCCCGAACCCACTGCCATCGCTTGCAAGCCAAAAGAACTTAAGATCTTGATGAGCATCTCCCTAGAGAAGGGATGATCGTCAACCACCAAAGCCTTTAAACCTTCTAAATTGGCAATCTCCCAGGATTGAGAATAATCCCCCAAAGCGCATAGATAAGGAAACTCCAATTCAAAGGAAAAGGTACTGCCGTGATCGATCTCACTTTCAACCTGAATAACCCCCCCCATTAAACTCACCAGACGTTTACAAATTGCCAATCCTAACCCCGTTCCTCGATATTTACGACTAATAGAAGCATCGGCCTGAGTAAAGGCTTCAAACAGAGTATTGAGTTGATCGGGGGTTAAACCAATACCCGTATCCTGGACGGTAAACTTGAGCCTGACTGACTTTTCGCTTAAGGCTAAAGTTTCGATAGTAATCATCACGCAGCCCTGTTCGGTAAATTTGATGGCATTACTGGTAAAGTTAATCAAAACCTGACTCAAACGCAAAGAATCCCCCATTAAATAGCTGGGGACATTACTATCGACTTCAAACCACAAATCTAGTCCTTTTTCTTTGGACTTAAATGAAAACAGATTGTGCAAATTGTCTAAAATGGATTCTAACTGGAATGGAGTATTCTCTAACTGCATTTTTCCTGCTTCAATCTTAGAGAAATCCAAGATATCATTGAGTATGGATAATAAGGACTGTGCCGAACTCTGGATTTTCTTCAGGTAGTCTTTTTGCTCGTCATTTAAATCCGTTTTGAGAATCAAGTAAGCGAGACCTAAAACCCCATTCATGGGGGTACGAATCTCATGGCTCATCAGGGCTAAAAACTCACTTTTAGCGCGATTGGCATATTCGGCGGCTGCCTTGGCTTCTTGTAATTCTTGTTCGGCTCGTTTGCGATCGGTAATATCCACAGACATGCCAATAATCTGAGTCGGTTGTCCATTGGTATCATGGACAACTGTCGCATTGACTTCAAACCAAAAATAAACCGGATGGTCTAAATCTTCATTAACTAAAACTCGATGCTCAATTTGAAAAGATTCCCCTTCGGCGATCGCCCTTTGATTGGCTCGATCGAGCTTTTCCACATCATCGGGATGAATCATTGCCAAAGATTCTCGGTAAGAGAGTTCTGCTGGAATATCCGAATTAATCGTTGAAGAAAAATAGACCCGATCCGTGCCCAGATCCCTTCTCCAGGCGATCGCCTTCGATACCTCTAAAGCCAATAAAAGTTGGGTTTCCCGCTCTTGTTGTTCCCGTTCGGCTTGTTTGCGGGTGCTAATGTCTCGGAAAATGCCCTGAATTAAGGTGGCATCTTCTATGGTAATCACAGAAGTAGAAACATCAACGGGTATAAGCTTGCCGGTTTCACTTTGGCATTGTATATCGAAGAGTTGATAGATCTCTCGATGGGCGATCGCCTCAAATGCCTCTAGAGTCCTCTGTAATTCCTGGGGGGGAAACAAGTCACTCCAGTACATTTGGCACAGTTGCCACCGGTTATAGCCAAATAACGCTTCTGCCTTAATATTCACTTCCTCAATTTTGCCCTGGCGATCCATTAACACAATCGCATCCCCCGCTCCATCCATCAGCGCTCGATACCGAGCTTCCCGATTTTGCAAAGCCACTGTGCGCTCAATCACCTTATTTTCGAGGTCTCGATTCAGTTCTTCCAGCAGACGACTAGCCCGTTGACGCTCCAATTCTGCCCCGGCACGAGCGGCAAACACCCTCAGAATCTGTTCTGCCCACTGGGGATTTTTCAGAGGTTGGGTGTCTAAAATACAAAGGTTACCGATCGCCTCTCCTTGGCTATCATAGAGAGCAACACCCAAATAGCTCTCCGCAGAGATCTCCGTTAAATAGGGATCGTCGGGAAACTGCTGCTGAACCGATTCTATACAAACATAAACTCTCTTTTCGAGGCTTAATGCACAAGGGGTTTTGGCGATCCCATAGCTAAAATTCGGTTGCCGACTTTTCCCCCAAACCCCTAACGTGCAGAGTTGATCGTCAACTTTTTCAGAGACAATGGCATAACCCACCTGAAGTGCTTCACTCATATATTGAACCAAAGCCGGAAAAAAATCTGCTCCTGTGGTTCCAGCCGTTCCCATCACCAAATTATCTAGGGCGGTTTGGGTTTGTTTGCGCTCGGTGATATCTTGCATCAGGCCTAAAACATGTCAATTAAAAATTAAAAATTAAAAATTAAAAATTTGCTCAGTTACCCATTTTAATGAGTCTGGCTTGGAGATCAGTTGGCTTGCTGCGAGGCTTATACAGCCTCGCCTGTAGACCTATCTCTGCTATTATAGGTTAACTGAACCCAGCCCATAGTTCCATAGTAGGAAACCTGTCATCAAGTCTAACTCCCCCGCAATAATTGTTCATTGTTCATTGTTAATTAGGTAACGTAATCTTAAAAATTGAGCCTTCCGGTTGATTATCACTCACCTGAATTTTACCCCCATGAGCTTCCACCACCAACTTACAAAAGGCTAGACCTAAGCCAATTTGAGAAACTTCTGGTAAAACATTACCAATTTCGTATTGCTCAAAAATTTTCTCTTTTAGGAGTTCTGGCACACCCGATCCAGTATCAATAACCTCCAACGTTATTGAACCAGAAAGGGGAGCATTTAAGTTAATGATAATTTGACTCTCTGGGGGAGAAAACTTAATGGCATTAGAGAGCAAATTATCTAGCACTCGATGCATCATTGCTTCATCAATAGCTATATTTTTTCTCGGTTCTTCTGAACACAGAGGCACTAAAACTTGATTTCTATTGGCAGCGATAGGTTCAAAATTAGAGGCTGCTGAGTTCACCAGAACTGCTAGATCCATCTCTTGTAAATTTAGGCGCACCTTGCCCGATTCTAAGAGGGCAATTTTCAATAAATCATCAATTAAAGCTTGGAGAGATTGGGCTGAATTATAAATTTTATTGATTTTATCCTTTTGTTTTTCTGGACTATACTCTCGCCTTCTCAATAATTCCAAACCAAATAATACTCCTCCTAGAGGATTTCGCAAATCGTGAACCACCATTTTAACCATATCTTCCCGTAATTTAAGCAGGCTTTGCAGCTCGTCATACTGCTGCTTAATTCGCAGCATAGAAGAAACACGGGCACGAAGTTCTATCCCATTAACCGGTTTACTAATAAAGTCATCGGCTCCCGCATTTAAACACCGGGCTAGATCGGATTTTTCACTTAAAGCGGTGATCATAATAATGGGTATAACTTTCCATTTCGGCATCGCTTTAATTTGCCGACAAACTTCAATCCCATCGATTCCGGGCATCATGACATCAAGGAGAATTAAGCCTGGATCGTAGGTTTCTAGAGAATTCAGGGCCTCTTGACCATTAGCTGCATAGTGAAGATTATATTCTTCGTCATTCAGTAGGGTTTCAATGACATCAAAATTATCGGGTTCATCATCTACAATCAAAATCGAAAACTCATGGGCTACAGTCATTGGTCGATCCTACGGAGAAGAATTAGGGCATTATAAAGGACTTCATTAAGTGTATAGTTTAACAGATTTTTTCGCCAAAAGCGATGAGCTTGGCTTAATTTCTGAGAGAAAAACGTTATTATTAATACTTTTTATCCGTAACAATCGATTTCAAGATTTCTGAGTCTGCAAGAGTTCTTGAATCGTTAAAGCCAACTGCTTGAGCTTAATAGGCTTGCTTAAGTAATGATTGGCTCCTGCTTGCAAACAGCGATCGCGATCTTCTGGCATAGCCAGAGCCGTCAAAGCAATGATTGGTACATCAATGAAAGTTTTAACTTCGCGAATATACTGAATTGCCTCTAAGCCATCCATCCCCGGCATTTGAATATCCATCAAAATAGCATCGGGACACTCCGTCTTAGCCATCTCAATCCCATCCTGCCCATTTTTAGCAAATAAAACCTGATAGCCCTTCGCCTTCAGATAACTCGAAACCGTATGAATATTCGCCTCATTATCCTCCACCAACAAAATCCGAGGATGACTATTGAGGATTTTTTCCCGACTCTCCTCTTTACTGCGCTCCAACTCCACCCCCTCTTGCTTCAGAGCAGCATTCACACTCACACAAGGCAAATCCACCCGAAAACAACTGCCTACCCCCTTGTCACTTTGCAAGCTCACCCTACCCCCATGCAATTGGACTAACTGCTTCACCAAAGTTAAACCCAACCCCGTTCCCGCATACTTACGATTCAGGGAACTATCAATTTGCACAAAGGGCTGAAATAACTGTTTCTGCTCCTCCTGGGAAATCCCAATGCCCGTATCCTCCACTGTAATTCGCAGATACTCCTTCCCTTCACTCTCTTCATCTGCTTCCCCCTGAAGCAGATGGGCTGAAAGAATCACCTTGCCCTCTTCTGGAGTAAACTTCACCGCATTATTAAGCAAATTAATCAAAATTTGGCGAATGCGCCGTTCATCTCCCCATAAATCGGGTAAACCCTCTGAAAGTTGAGTCACTAATTCAATTTTCTTGTTATAAGCTTGAGTTTTCACTAGGGACAAACTCGAACGACATAAACTGCTGACGGCTATAGTTTCCCATTCCAGCTCAATCTTCCCCGACTCAATTTTGGCGACATCCAAAATATCATTAATCAATGCCAACAAATGGTTGCTACTGCGGGTAATGACCTCCAGGGATTTTTGCTGCTGGGGATTCACTTCCCCAAACACCCCATCTTGCAAGCCCTCCGTCATCCCCAAAATAGCATTTAGGGGGGTGCGTAGCTCATGGCTCATATTCGCTAAAAACTCATCTTTCAACCGGGTTACCCGTGCCAGAGTTTGATTTTTTTCCTGCAATTCCTTATTTAGATTCTGAAGCCGTAAATGACTTTTAATCCTTGCTTTAACTACACTATTATTAAAGGGCTTAGTAATATAATCAATCGCCCCTAATTCTAGTCCCTTGGCTTCATCTAAATCTTCATCCAGAGCCGTAATAAAAATGACTGAAATATTCGATATTTCTGGATCGGCTTTTAGCTGCATAAAGGTTTCATAGCCGTCCATCTTGGGCATCATCACATCCAGAAGAATTAAATCGGGATGGGGTTTTTTCTGTGCCATTTTGATCGCTCTTTCTCCAGTCGTGGCGGCAATCACTGCGTAGTCATCTTTCAGCACTTGGAAAAGCACTTGCAAGTTATCGGGACTATCATCGACAATGAGAATCTTCGGTTTAGGGGAATTTGGATGGCTCATAAAGGGTCAAGGCTTACTCCAGAGAACTGGGGGAATTCGCTAAGGTCGTTTGCATAGTGTATAGTAGATCCTACAATCTATTAAAAGTTCATTTCTCGATGGGCTAAAAGCTGCTCGATGGTGGTGACCAATTGTTTCAGTTTAACGGGTTTACTTAGATATTCATTGGCTCCGGCTTCTAAGGCCCGATCGCGATCGCCCTCCATCGCTAAAGCAGTTAACGCAATAATGGGAACCTCTACCAACTGGAGATCCTGACGGATTTTCTGAATCGCTTCTAAGCCATCCATATCTGGCATTTGAATATCCATTAAAATCATATTGGGCTGTTCTGAGGCGGCTAAAGCTACACCCTCTGAGCCATTTTTACCGATGCAGAGTTGATACCCTTTAGCTTTTAGATAGCTCGATAAAGTGGTAAGATTAGCTTCATTATCATCCACGAGCAAAATTAAGGGCGATTTGGACTCAGTAGCAGGGGAAAGGTTTCGATCCCGATCCAGTTCTGGGGGGAGATCAACCGGAGTATCGGGCCCCTCTAAACAAGGTAAATCAATGCTGAAACAACTGCCCAAACCCACTTTACTCCTCACTGAAACCTGACCCCCATGGAGTTCGACAATCTGCTTGACTAAAGCCAGACCTAATCCTGTACCGGTATACTTACGATTTAAGGCGCTATCGATTTGCACAAAGGGCTGAAAGAGTTTTTCTAGGTTTTCCGGAGTAATGCCAATGCCTGTATCGATTATGGCAATGCGGAGATAATGGTTGAGGGTTAATCCGGGATCTTGGGGCTGGCATTTCACTTCTGGATGCAGAGCCTCAATTTGGGAGATGTTCGGAAAACATAGGGTGGAGTCTGTATTCAAGGCCGGCTTAGGAGCAACTTTCAGCGTAATTTTCCCCCCTTCTGGGGTAAATTTAACGGCATTATTGAGCAGGTTAATTAAAACTTGGCGGATGCGGCGCTCATCGACCCACAGATCGGGTAAAGGGTTGGCGATCGCGGTTTCTAGGGTAATGCCTTTTTTCTGGGCTTGTTGTTTGACAAAGGCCAAACTGGAGCTACAGAGGGGAGCAACGGGGACGCGGCTATATTCGAGTTCGATTTTGCCCGATTCAATTTTAGCCACATCGAGAATATCATTAATCAGTTCGAGGAGATGGGAACCACTGCGCTCGATGGTGTCTAAGGCTTTGAGCTGTCGATCGTTAATTTCACCAAAGATTTGCTCGCTCAGTCCTTCAGCCATACCCAGAATGGCATTGAGAGGAGTGCGAAGTTCATGACTCATGTTGGCTAAAAACTCATCTTTGAGGCGGGTGGCGCGGGCGAGTTCTTGGTTGGTTCTGAGTAGTGCTTCTTCGGCAGCTTGGCGATCGCTAATATCCCGACAAACGCAGATTAAATAGCCCTTGTCTGTGAGGGTGAGGGAGAGTTCTTGGGCGAAGGGTTCCCCCTCACGCAGGGCGATGGTTTGGCCTCGCCAATGGCGATCGCTAGAGAGAGCCGGAAAGACTTGCTCTTCAAAGTATTGGATTTGTTCCGTATCATAGAGCTTGCGCCAACTTTGTCCGAGCAACTCTTGAGGATCGGTAAAGTTAAACAGGCTCAGGTGTGCCTGATTGACGAAGATATAGCGGTCATCTCTGAGGATACCGATACCATCGATCGCCGCCTCAATCGCAGCCATTTGTTGTTGCAGTCTGGCTCCGGCTTCTTTGCGATCGGTGATATCCCTAGCAGCAGCATAAATGAGATCTCCATAAGGACGCGATCGCCATTCAATCCACCGGTAGGAACCATCTCGGCAGCGATAACGGTTGGTAAAATTAATCAGCTCCTCACCTTTGCCTAAATTCACCATCGCTTCTAGGGTGCTGTCCAGGTCTTCCGGATGCACATAATCTAAGAACTTTTGGCCCTCTAACTCCGAGACTGGATAGCCCAAGGTTTTCTCCCACTGAGGGTTGAGGCGGATAAACTCACCCTCTAAATTGGCCATACACAGCAAGTCAAGGGCAAGGGAAAAGAAGCGGTCTAACTCTTGAGTGGTCTGCTCTAGGGCCGCCATACTGCGCTTGTAGTCGGTGATGTCTCGACAGACACAAATGAGCGTACCGTCTTCTGTCAGCGTGAGGGAGAGGTCTTCATCAAACGTCGAGCCATCTTTACGGGTGGCGATCGCCTCCCCTTTCCAAAAGCCTTGTTCGAGGAGGACAGGAAAGACTTCTTTTTCAAAGCGCTTGAGTTCTTGCTCAGAATACAACTGTCTCCAGCTTTGGCCGATCAGTTCTTCAGGGCGATCGTAGCCAAAGATCTGCACATGGGAGCGGTTCAAATATTCATACCTATCTCCCTTAAGCAGGGCAATTCCATCTACAGCCGCCTCAATACTAGCCAATTGTCTGGCGTTTTCTTCCTCCGTCTCCTGTCGCTGGCGCTCTAGGCGATAGCCTTCGATTAAGTTACTACAGGTAATCAGAAAGGGTTCTAACTCTTCTACAATCTGCTGATTGTAACCCTGGGGTCGATTGGCAATGCCCACCATTCCCAACAGGGTAGACCCACTGTAAAAGGGTAGACCTAAAAAGGCATTCAGGGGGGGATGACCATCGGGTGTGCCTCCCCGCCTAGGATCGGTTCTAGGACTGTTAGCAATTACCGGTTTTCCGGTCATGACAACCGCCCCAAACAGGGTATTCATATTGCCAAATTCCATCCCCTGTTCATAGTTTTGCTCGTAAAACTCCTGAGTCGCTCGATCCCAGGCAATATTGGTAATGCTGTGGGTTTTCACGTAGGGAACGCCCCGAATTTTGAGCAGAATTTCGTCACATTCAGGACGTTTTTCTAAGGGTGCTATGCCATCATCTCGAAATAGCACTTCACCAATAAAGCCATACTCACTATCGGTGAGTTCGAGTAAGTTAGAGAGCAGGCCTTCAAAGATGGTGAGCCGGTTACCTGCGGTGATAAATTGAGCTTGGGCGGTGCTGATGGCTCTCAGCAATTGGTTACTGCGAGCAAGGGCAAGTTCCGCTTGTTTGCGATCGCTAATATCCACCCGAATCGCCAGGTATTGAAAGGGTTTTCCCCCAGCATTCAGGAAGGGCACAATGGTGGTATCCATCCAATAGAGCCGTCCATCCTTCGCCCGGTTGCAAACTTCAGAGCGCCAAATCTCTCCCCTAGAGACCGTCTGCCACAGGTTTTGGAAAAATTCGGGGGGATGAACACCAGACTTGATCAGGCGGTGGGTTTGGCCAATAATCTCCTCTTGGGTATAGCCAGAAACTTCACAGAAGCGATCGTTGGCATAGGTAATCACCCCTTCGGCATCCGTAATCGCCACGATCGCCGCTTGATCCAACGCTAACTTAAAGTTGGCCAATTCTTGCATCAAGACTTGACGCTGCTGGGAGTCTATTTTAGCCTGGGTGATATCTCGGTTAATCCCAATCATCCGTTGGGGATTTCCCTGCTCATCTCGTTCCACAATGGCCGTGGCAGATACCCAGCGTACAGAGCCATCCGGATGCAAAACTCGAAACTCAGGATCAAACTTTTTCTCGCCTCTCAGGGCTGCTTCTAGAGCTTCACCAGCCATTGGCGCATCCTCTGGATAGAGGGCATTTTGCCACAGTTCCACTGTATTCGTAGGGTTCGAGGGGTCTAAACCATAGAGGGTATACATTCTCCGATCCCAGGTGAGCCGATTTTCCACCACATTCCATTCCCAAATGCCAATCTGGGCTGAAGAAACGGCTAGTTCTAGACGCTTGGATATCGTCCTAATTTTTAGGGTTCTTTCTGTTACTCGATCTTCCAGGTCTTGATTGAGTTCTTCTAGGGCTAACTGGGCCTGTTTGAGATCGGTTTCCATATGTTTGCGATCGCTAATATCCGTAATGCTGCCCACATAACCGATGACCTTGCCCTCACTATTGCGCTCGACTGTTGATTGAGCATATACCCAATAGATAGACCCATCGAGGTGTTGCAGACGAAATTCGAGTTCACAAGCACAATGATCCTTGACTCCATTAACCCAAATATTCTCCACTCGTTCGCGATCGTCTCGATGCACAGATGTGAGCCATCTATTCCCCATCAATGCGGTTCCTGCAAGTCCCGCTAATTCACACCAGCGCTGATTCACATAAACCCATTGACCGGTCTTATCCGCCCGAAAAACCCCGACTGGCAGGCTCTCTGCCAGACTTGCATATCGCTGCCCACTCTCGCGCAGTAAGCTTTCGGCTTGTTGTCTCTCCCTCAGTTCGACGGCCAGTTTTTGATGGGTACTGGCTTGTTGAATGGCGATCGCCAACTGCACCCCCACTTCTTCTAACAGGGACACCTCTTCCCCTGTCCAGTCTCGATAATCCTCACATTGATGACTAATCAGAAATCCCCAGGGCCCTTCCTCGAAGGTTAGGGGAATGACGAGATTGGCTTTCACCTGATATTCTTCTAATAAGTTCAGATAGCAGGGAGTATATCCGGCGGTATCAACATTGTTGACCACAATCGAGCGGTCTCTGGTCTGCTCTCCAAAACAACCGTCCTCGATCCAATTCCCCAAGCTAGTTCGCCACCGAGGAAGGGCGGACTCAGCAATAATGCGCCCATGACCCTCATCTTGAAATTGGCACACTACGACGCGATCGCAACTTAAAACCCGTCTAATTTCGCTAACGGCCACATCCAACACCTCTTGCAGATCCAGAGAATACCGAATCCGCTTGGCCATATCAGCCACCACCTTCTCCCGTTCCCGTTGCGCTTGTAGTTCAGCCATTCTCGCTTGTACTTGCTCTTCGAGTTCGCTGTTGCGCGACTCTAACAGCACGACTTTTTGGGCTTCTAGATGATTGACCTTATGTTCTAAGACTTCCACTAATTTGTAGAGTTCTAGGGGATTCAGCGCTTGCAACAGGCTGGTTTGAGTGACAATACCCAAGAGTTCCCCTTGCTCTCCGATCGCCACCACTCGCTGGATCAAGTGCTTTTCCATGATTTGCTGCACTACCCATAGGGAGTCCTGGGGTTTAACCGCAAAAATAGGACGGCTCATTAAGTCCTCCGCCAGGTACTGTTTAAAATGAGGATAAAAGCTATGAAATTGAACCAGGTCTCGCTCAGTGATTATGCCCACAGGAATGTCTAAGGAACCGGTGGCAGTGTGCCTATTTTCTACAATCACCACCGAACTGACTCGATGGCTTGCCATCAGTTGGGAAATTGCTAGTAATGAGGTTTGGGTAGTAGCACAAATGACCTGGCGACTCATGACTTCTTGCGCTTCTCGCAGACGCAACAGATCGATGGGGCGCGAGATCTGGCGTAAACTTTCATGGGTAACCAGTCCGACTAACTGTCCGCGATCGTCTAGAATAGGCAGATGCCGAATCCGATGCTGCTTGAGCAGGTTGATCGCGAAAAAAATATCGGTAAATTCTTCTTCTTTAATGGTAACGACGGAGGGACTCATCACCTGTTCAACCCGCAGATAGGCCAGGGGCTGATCTTCGGCTAGTAAGCGTACCATATCCCGTTCGGTGAGAATACCCATCACCTTTTGGTTGTCCACTATGACAACACAACTGGAAGTAGCTTCTAAATGGAGTTGATGGTGTTGATTGTCTTGAGTGCGCTCGGTTTCACAGGACAAATGGGTAGCGCTCATTTTAGAGATGGCCTCCCGCACATTGGTATTAGGAGATACCACGATCGGGTTTCTAACAATGGCTAACTTCAGTTGGATGGGGTCTAGAGCGGTTTCAGAATTTAACATTCATTCTGTTTTTGGGTTTTATCTCTATTATGAACGATCGTCTGGGAACTTAAAAGGACAGAGATCGCACAGAGATGATGATCCAGTTCTCGACCTTTGTTCAGATCGAGAATTGAGGATCAACCCAGAAAGAAAGCATGTATGATGAAAATCTAGAAAAAGACAAGCACCACCCGGCCAGTTTATGGATCAGTCTCCTGCCGACTTATTAGCCCTATTGGGGGAACAACCCCAACTTGATTTTAATTTGCCCGATCCCGAAGATGACCAAATTCCCGATGTTGAATTTGTGCAGCAACTGGATACGGCCTGGTTAGTTTGCGATCGCTTTGATTTGCAAACGGATATTTGGCGGGGTCGGATTTTACGGGCAATCCGCGATCGAGAAAAAAAAGGGGGGGATGGCCGCGGAACGGGGTTTATCAATTGGTTAAAATCGAAGGAAATTACGAAAAGCCAAGCCTATTCTTTAATTCAGTTGGCCAATAGCGCCGATACCTTAGTCGAAGAGGGACAATTAGACCCAGAATCGGTGAATAATTTCAGTAAGCGAGCCTTTGTGGAAACAGCAAAAGCACCGATAGAAGTGCAACAATTAGTCACAGATGCCGCGAGTCGAGGCGATCGCATTACCCGCCGAGAAGTCAAACAATTGGCCGATGAATGGACAGCCATGTCTTCCGATCTCTTGCCCAATGAAGTCAAGGAAAAAGCCGCCTCCGGAACCATGGCTTCTAAGCATTTGGCCCCCTTAGTCAAAGAATTGGGCAAACTCCCGGATACTCACCTACAGAGTATTCAAGAAGAGGTAGCGGCTAACCCGGATGTGGAAACGGTTAAACAAATGACCTCAGAAGCCCGGAGTCTAGCCAAATATTTAGATGCAGCCGCCCAAGTGCAAATCCTGAGTCAATCCTCCGTCGATTTAGAGATGGCCCTAGATGAGAGCTTGCGGTTAGGGTGTTTAAGTACAGCCTCAGAATTGCTCAAACAAGCCACCCAACTTGAACAAACGGTAGCCAAATTGTATTTAACCTGGAAACGGTTGGGAAATTTGGCCGATCGCCTGTTTGTAGACACCGGAGCGAGTACCCCCCATCTGCGCTCGATGCTCAATCAACTCGGCCCCCTCACCAGTGAAATTCTAGAGGTTCCCCTACAAGATCGGCTCCCCGATGAAGAAGGCGATCGCTCCAGCATCCGCCTACAATGGCTCTCAGATACCTAAGTCCAGTTCTAAGGACAAATGAATAGAGGATAATTTTACGCTATCATCAGATAAATCAATGAAATATCACTCATTCATGCAAATTATCCTAGGGTCAGGGGATCGAGACCGAGATGAGCGATCGACTCTTGAGCGGTCTTTCCCAGAAGGGGATGAAAACGGGCAAGGGTTAAGTTACACTTAAACCTACCCAAACTCGTCGATCTTCCCATCGGCAAAAAAACCTTGCCATCCAATCAGGATTAACATCATCAATATTAGGAGATTACTCACCTATGCAGCAGCTTGCAGTTAGCACTGAACTCGACTATCAAAGCGAAACTTACAAAGATGCCTATAGCCGGATCAATGCGATCGTCATTGAAGGGGAACAGGAAGCCTATGACAATTACATTAACTTGGCTAGTCTGCTGCCCGACGACAAAGAACAATTAACCAAACTGGCGAAAATGGAAAATCGCCACATGAAAGGGTTCCAAGCTTGCGGCAACAATTTGAACGTCACTCCAGATATGGAGTTTGCCAAAAAATACTTTAATCAACTGCACCAAAACTTCCAGGATGCCCTAGCAGAAGGGAAGGTGGTTACCTGTCTGTTGATTCAATCTTTGATTATTGAGTGTTTCGCGATCGCTGCCTACAATATCTATATTCCCGTAGCCGACCCCTTCGCTCGCAAAATCACCGAAGGAGTCGTGAAAGACGAGTATACCCATCTCAACTTTGGTGAAGAATGGCTCAAAGCCCACTTTGAAGACTCGAAAGCTGAACTGCAAGCAGCCAACAAGCAAAATCTGCCCATCGTCTGGAAAATGCTCAACCAAGTGGAAAAGGATGCCCAAATCCTGGCCATGGAAAAAGAATCCCTGATTGAAGACTTCATGATTGCCTACGGTGAAGCCCTAGCCAACATCGGTTTTAGCACGGGAGAAATCATGCGGATGTCTGCCTATGGTCTACGGCCCTTCTAATCTCGGTTGAGAGGGTTTTCGATTGACCTATTGCTTTCCCCGATAGTCAGCAACCCACCGGTCAGACCTAGCCATCTGATCGGTATTTTTATTTCCATTGTCTATTTCGTCCCATTCTCCTTTACTCTAATAAGCAGACGGCTTAACTTAGTACATCCATGTTTGGTCTGATCGGTCATCTTACGAGCTTAGAACATGCCCAATCCGTTGCCAGGGATTTGGGCTATCCAGAATATGCAGATCAGGGGTTAGATTTCTGGTGTTCTGCCCCCCCGCAAATTGTGGACGATATCAAAGTCACCAGTGTTACCGGACAAGTTATTAAAGGTAAGTATATTGAATCCTGTTTTCTGCCAGAAATGCTGGCCAATCGGCGGATTAAAGCGGCAACGCGCAAAATCCTGAACGCCATGGCCCATGCTCAGAAAAATCATATTGATACTACGGCTTTGGGTGGATTTTCCTCGATTATTTTTGAAGAATTTAATCTCCATGACAGTCCACGGGTTCGCAATGTGGACTTAGATTTTCAACGGTTTACCACGGGCAATACCCATACCGCCTATATTATTTGTCAACAGGTTGAGCAAGTCACGGCTCAGTTGGGGATCGATCTCTGTCAAGCGACGATCGCCGTTTGTGGGGCAACAGGAGATATCGGCAGCGCCGTTTGTCGATGGCTCAATCAGAAAACCGATGTGGCGGATTTGCTCTTGGTGGCTCGTAAACAAGACCGGTTGAATGCCCTGCAAGAGGAACTGGGACGGGGCAAAATTCTGGCCCTAGAAGAGGCTCTTCCCCTAGCGGATGTAGTGGTTTGGGTGGCGAGTATGCCCAAAGGGGTAGAGATCGATCCATCCACCTTGAAACATCCCTGTTTGATGATTGATGGGGGATATCCGAAAAATTTGGGTACTAAACTGCAAGATACGGGAATCCATGTCCTCAATGGCGGCATTGTCGAGCATTCCCTCGATATTGAATGGACAATCATGGATATTGTGCAGATGGATGTGCCCGAACGCCAGTTATTTGCTTGCTTTGCCGAAGCCATGCTTCTAGAGTTTGAGCAGTGGTATGAGAGTTTTTCTTGGGGCCGCAATCAAATTACAGTGGAAAAAATGGAAAAAATTGGCATGGCTTCACGCAAACATGGATTTCGTCCCCTGTTATTACCCCAGGCTTGAGACCTAGGGTTGAGTAGAGATGGCCCGAATCCGATAAAATTGGAAGCGGGTTGAAAAAAATGTAATTCCCCTTTATTGACTGTGAGTACCTCTGAACGTAAACCCCTACTCCTGGATTTTGAAAAGCCCCTGTTTGAGCTAGAAAACCGAATTGAACAAATTCGGGAATTGGCAAAAGAAAATGGTGTGGATGTCTCAGATCAAATTCAGCAGTTGGAAGGGCGTGCCATTCAACTGCGACAGGAGATTTTTACTAATTTGTCTCCCGGACAGCGACTGCAATTGGCTCGCCATCCTCGCCGTCCCTCGACCTTGGATTATATCCAGTCGATTAGTGAGGAGTGGATCGAGTTGCATGGCGATCGCTGTGGAGGCGACGATCCGGCCTTAGTGGGCGGGGTGGGTCGGATTCAGGGACGACCCGTCATGATGCTCGGCCATCAAAAGGGCCGGGATACTAAAGATAATGTGGCCCGTAATTTTGGCATGGCTTCACCGGGAGGATATCGGAAGGCGATGCGCCTGATGAATCATGCGAATCGCTTTAAGATGCCCATTCTCACGTTTATTGATACTCCCGGTGCTTGGGCCGGACTGCAAGCCGAAGAGCTAGGACAAGGAGAGGCGATCGCCTATAATTTACGGGAAATGTTCCGCCTCGATGTCCCCATCATTTGTACAGTCATTGGGGAAGGGGGATCGGGGGGAGCCTTGGGGATTGGTGTGGGCGATCGCCTCCTGATGTTTGAACATGCGGTCTATACCGTCGCGACTCCAGAAGCCTGTGCGGCTATCCTCTGGAAAGATGCTAAAAAATCCCCCCAAGCGGCAGAAGCCTTAAAAATTACTGCCGAAGACCTAGAAAAATTGGGGATTTTAGATGACCTATTACCCGAACCCCTCGGTGGCGCTCATGGCGACCCCCTAAAAGCCTCTCATATCCTCAAAACCTCGATCCTCCGTCACCTGTCTGAACTCGATACCCTATCCCCTAAACAGCGTCGAGACCTCCGGTATCAGAAGTTTAGACAGATTGGAGTCTTTTTGGAAGCGAGTGCCTAGGCTCTCGGTTTGTGTTAACTGGGGCGATCGGAGTTATAATGAATTCCAGTAACAATTGTTTACATTTTCCTCATTACCGATTTGAGTTTTAGCGATCGCAAACATTTAGATGACAACAGCTTGGCCTCCCTAGCATGGGCTGTCCTAGCTCACTTCGGTTGTATTCCAATTGATCCAAAACCTAGCCCCAGTATCTGGCGACAAAGTATCTCTAGTCATGTGAATCCTAGATCCTTTAGATCCTATAGATCCGATCGCTCCAAAACGATCTCAACCCCCATTGCTTCCTCCCTCAGCAGCGATCGAGGCATGGAACAATACCCAAGGCCAGCAGCTTGGCTTAAGTCCCTCTGGCTCCCTCTTAAAGCAGACAAAGTTATGTCTGTCTTGCTCACCCACCTGAAATGAAAAGAGAGTTTTTCATCTTATGACTATTGCTTCCTCTAATGGTTCTCCCTCCTTGAGTTATTCTAAGGAACATCAACCGCTATCGAGTCGGCCCGATCGTGCCACGACCCATGGTATGGAATCGACCATTTCCCATCCTCCCTCTGAAGTCAGCAATGAAGCCTTAATGGATTCTGTGCGAACCATGTTAACCGAACTCGGCGAAGATCCAGAGCGGGAAGGGTTGCTCAAAACCCCCAAACGAGTCGCAGAAGCGATGCGCTTCCTCACCAATGGCTACCATCAGTCCTTGGAAGAACTGGTTAATGGAGCCGTTTTTGATGAAGGCCATGATGAAATGGTACTGGTGCGCGATATTAACCTGTTTAGCTTGTGCGAACACCATATGTTGCCATTTATGGGTAAAGCCCATGTGGCCTATATTCCCAATCAAAAAGTGGTGGGTTTAAGTAAATTAGCACGGATCGTGGAAATGTATTCCCGTCGCTTGCAAGTTCAAGAGCGCCTCACTCGCCAAGTGGCTGAAGCGATTCAAGAAATTCTTGACCCTCAAGGGGTGGCAGTGGTTGTTGAAGCTAATCATATGTGTATGGTGATGCGCGGCGTGCAAAAACCCGGCTCTTGGACGGTGACTAGCTCCATGGTGGGTGTGTTTAAGGAAGACCAAAAAGTGCGTGAGGAATTTTTAAACCTCATCCGTCATCAACCCAGTTTCTTCTAAGAGAAACATCTAAGGCAGGATGGCAGTTATCGGGCAGGATAAAACCGTTGATCTCGACCCAAATGCCATCCTTGCAGTTGACCGGCTCGCCACTGTTGGAAAAGCTCTGCTGTAGAGAGACCTAATTTTTCGGCTAAAAGGTTTGGCAAAATTCCTTGGGGTCGAGGTGGGGCTGGGAGTTCAATTTCCCGTTGACTCTTTTGTACTTGGGCAAGTTCTAGCTCTAACTTCTGGGCATACTCTTGAGATTGGGTTAGAGCTTGCCTGAGCATTTCGATTTGGGTTTGCTGTTGAATTAGGATTTGGCGCACCTGAGCGAGTTCTGTTTGTAGCTCCTGTTGGTGGGTCTCTAAGCTGTCTAGGCTCTGTTTATAGTGGATCAGTTCTTGTTGCAGTAGGGTTTTCTGGCGATCTCTAATTTCTAAGGATTGATGTAAATAATCATTTTCCTGCTTCAAGAGATCCTCTTGGTTTCTACCTTGAGGATCTTGATAGATCTCAAGCAACTGATTAAGCTTATCATCAATTTGGCTTATTCTCTCTTCTAGGCTCAACTGATCGCTCATCACTGATTACTCTGATTCGGAATTTTCACTTCTTTACCAATAAGGCTTAAAAAACTCGTGCCAAAATGCTTAATTTCTAGAAAACTGGCATTTTGCGGCGCAGGTTTATAAATGCGAAAGGTTTTTATAATCCCTAGGGTAGCTGCACTTTCTAGGGGGCCGATAAAACGGGTATCCCGGTCAAGGAAATGGGGCTGATTTACCCAATAATCCATTTGCGCTCCGTTGAGAAAATAACAACCGGAGTGGGGATTGAGGGGACGCTTTAAAATAACAGGACATTCCATCACTTTTCCGGTCAATTGGGGATGTTCTTCTAGGTTTTGAAAGGGTTGAGTCACATGGGGTTTCAGATCGCCATCGATGTAAGCTTTGCGGAATGTGCCACCAATAGCGCTCTCATAGCGGTTGGGTTGCAGAAGGTTGCGATCGCCCGTGATCCGATTAAACCAGACCAGTTTAACAAAAAACCAAGGGTCAGATAAAATCAAGTCATCTTCTAGGAAGCAGTAGTAATCATAACAGCCCAAATTATCTTTTAATACCCCTTGACATTCAAAACCCAGAAACATCGGTTCACATTGGGTTGCCAGATGGTAGTAAGAGTCTTGGGGAATGGGCAATTCCTTGAGCAGGTGGTGTTCCCCACTGGTACAAATCACGATATCAATATGATTGATATATTGTTGATTGCTCGGTACAACCACCCGTTGACCAATGTCAATCATGCATTGAAATTGACTATAGAGCTGATAAATCGCCCCCAGACTTGAAGTCAGAGCTTCTATCCGGGGTTGGGGATTAGGACGTTGGGAAGCATGTTGTCGAGACCCTTGGGGGTTATAAAAGTGGGGGATAGTAAAGAGAAGACGCATACATTAGTCATTGACAGCAATACCATTATTTTGTCATTGCTAGGGAAGGCAAACAATAGGTTCATGTACTGAGTATAACATTTGATGCATGAAATCAGTATAGTTGATTACTATTTTGCCTTATAATTAAAATTATGACCCATTTAATTATCTTAGTCTTTTTATGAAACACAATTTATTAGCTCCCTGGATAATTCTCTTATCTTTTAGTGTCAGTTTAGTCAGTTGTCAATCCAATACACAACCTTCATCTGTTTCGGAAAATCCTTCTCGTTCTAGTGAAATTGATACTCAAATGGAAACCCAGGCTAATATCGATCTAGAAACAGAAAGGATTGCTACTAAACCCTGGAGAATTACTTTTGTAACGAAAGCTCCTAATTACGAAGAATTATCAGAGTATGATTATTGGTCAGTGACTTGGCGCGGTATGGAGCAAGCGGCAAAGGATTTTGGGGTTAATGTAGAGTTGGCTTATATTACCGATCCTTGTGAAAATGAATTAGACTGTATTGAAGCCCAAATCAGACTGGTTTCTGAGTATTTGAGTCGTCAAAATACGGATGCGATGATTATTGCTCCCATGGATGCTAATCGTCTGGTTCCCGTGACAGAAACCCTGATTGAAAAAGGGGTTCCGGTTATTGCTCTAGATAGTGCAATTAATACCAATAAGGTGTTGTCTTTGGTCAGCTTTAATAACTTCCAAGCGGGAAAAGTGATGGGGGAGTGGCTGGTGAAAAAATTAGATGATAATAGTAATGTTTTAATTTTAGAAGGCGTGACCAGTCAACGCAGTGCGATCGATCGCCGCAATGGGTTCCTTGCTGGCTTAGAGCAAGGCAATATCAATGTTCTCGCTAGTCAATCCGCCCTTTGGGATAAAGATATGGCAGAAAAAATTACAACTGAATGGCTAAAAGAATTTTCGGATATTGATGCGATTATGTGTGCCAATGATACCATGGCTTTAGGGGCACTCAGTGCCCTTCAAAAAGCCGGACGTAGTGATATTTTAATTACCGGTTATGATGCCATTCAGGATGTGATTGAGGCGATCGCCAAAGGAGACATCGCCGCCACCATCGATCAATCCCCAGATATCCAAGCTCGTATCGCTCTACAAATGATGATCCGTCATCTAGAAACCAAAGAATCCCTTCCCCCTATCATCTATATGCCCGAAATCAAAGTCGTTTCTGAAGAGAATGTACAAACCTCTCTCCAGTAATAAAATGATCGTCAATTATGAAATCTCGTCAACATCAATCCTTGATCAAACAGCTCATTCAAAAAGTATTACTGATGACCCTAATCGGTATATTCGGTCTGGGTAGCACCATTATTTTATTGGTTCTTAATCGCCTTGATTCAGTAAACAAACAAATGCTCGAATCTAATGTGACCGCAGTGAGTGCTTTTGATGAGTATTTTATTCGTCTAAAAGCCAGTATGCTGGCTGCCTCAAATTTATTACAATCTACCAATGACGTTCAATATGCTATTTTTCAAATCGCATCCCTAAATCCTTCTATTGTTGATATTTTAGTGGTCAATCCAGAAGGAAAGATTGACCATCAATATCATGCTTTTGGCCGCCCCAATGTCAGCCAATACGAGCATCCAGAATTACTCAAAACAGAGTTTAAGTTTGGAGACATATCTTTCAGTCAGATTTCTTATGAACAAGAGATATCGACCTTAGATATGCTCACACCCTTATTCGATGAATTGGGAATTCAGACCGGTATATTAATGGTCAGAGTTGATTTAACAGAACTTTGGAATACCACTTTAGATATTAAAGTAGGTAGATCCGGCTATGCCTACATTGTCGATAGTGAAGGTTATCTAATCAGTTATCGCAACCGTAGTTATTTAGTCAATCGTAATCTCACCTTAAAAGATTTATTAGGCAGAAGCCCTGAAAGTATTGCCAGTACAGAACTGGACTTCTATCGAGGCATAGAAAACAAATGGGTTTTTGCATCGGGTAAACCCCTCAATTCTGTCCCTTGGTTTGCCATTGTTGAACAACCCATACAAGAAGCCTTATATCCCCTCTTAATTCCGGGAATTTTAGTAGGTTTAATCTTGGTTTTTATTGTTTTTCTGCTCTACGATATCCTTCATTTTTTCCGACAGCGTATTGTTTTACCCCTACAGAAACTTAGCTTTGCTGTTGAAAATGCTGAACTGGGCAAAGCGATCCCTAATATTTCTTTATCAACCGATGATGAATTGGCACAACTGGCTACTGTTTTAGTCAATACATCCCTAGATAATGCTACTCTTTATCATACCCTAGAAGAGAAAGTCAAACAACGGACAGTACAACTAGAGTTAGCCAATCAAGAAATAGGAATCTTAAATGAGAAACTCAAAGCTGAAAATGTTCGTTTAGTTTCTGAACTAGATGTGGCTAAAATGATTCAAAAAATGGTTCTCCCTAAACCGGCAGAGCTAAAAGAAATTTCTTATTTAGATATCGCTGGATATATGGAACCGGCCGATGAAGTGGGAGGAGATTATTATGATGTACTTCAACAAGGCGATCGCCTGAAAATTAGTATTGGTGATGTGACCGGTCATGGCTTGGAAAGTGGTGTCTTAATGTTGATGACTCAGACGGTTGTCCGGACTCTACAAAAAGTGAATCAAACGAACCCCATTGAATTTTTAGATTTACTCAATCGGACTCTATATGATAATTTACAAAGAATGGATTGTGATAAAAATCTGACCTTATCTATTGTGGACTATCATGATGGGGTCATGACCCTCAGTGGACAACATGAAGAGTTAATTGTTGTCAGATCTCAGGGTGAAGTAGAAATTATTGACACCATTGATTTAGGATTTCCCATTGGCTTGGATGGAGAAATTAGACAGTTTATTCAGCAACAAGATATTCACTTAAAGAGCGGAGATGTGGTGGTTTTGTATACGGATGGTATCACAGAAGCGGCTAATATCCATCACGCTCAATATGGTGTACAAAAGTTATGTAGTGTGGTAACTAAGTATCGACATCAGTCGGCGGAAGAAATTTGCGAACAGGTGATTAAAGATGTGCGGGAATTTATTGGGACGCAGAAGGTGTTTGATGATATTACCTTGGTGGTGATCAAGCAAAAATAGTCGATCGCACGGTAAAGTAATCAGTAATAACTCATAACGAATCAGTCAGAGGATAGCGATGGTTGCTAAACGGATTTTACCCTGTCTAGATGTGAGGGCAGGGCGAGTGGTGAAGGGCGTTAATTTTGTGAATCTTCAGGATGCGGGCGACCCGGTGGAGTTGGCTTCGGTCTATAATGACGCGGGGGCGGATGAGTTGGTGTTTCTGGATATTACGGCGACTCATGAAGACCGGGATATTATTCTGGATGTGGTTTACCGGACGGCCGAGCAGGTGTTTATTCCTCTGACAGTGGGTGGAGGGATTCAATCCTTAGAAATGATTAAAAATTTGTTAAGGGCCGGGGCGGATAAGGTGAGTATTAACTCGTCAGCCGTCCGAGACCCGGATTTGGTGAATCGGGCGAGCGATCGCTTTGGAAATCAGTGTATCGTTGTCGCCATTGATGCCAAACGTCGCAGCGATCCAGAGAATCCAGGATGGGATGTTTATGTGCGCGGGGGACGGGAGAATACTGGACTCGATGCTCTCTCCTGGGCCAAGGATGTGGCCGCTCGTGGAGCTGGGGAAATCTTGCTCACGAGCATGGATGCGGATGGTACTCAAGCCGGTTACGATCTGGAGCTAACCCGCACGATTGCTGAATCTGTGGAAATTCCGGTGATTGCTTCCGGTGGTGCGGGAACCTGCGAACATATCCATGAAGCCTTAACTGAAGGCAAAGCAGAAGCTGCTCTTTTAGCGTCTTTATTGCACTATGGCCAATTGTCGGTGGCTGAAATTAAGGCGCATTTGGCCAGCCAAGGTTTGAAAATTCGACAACCGGTGACGTGACATCCATCACATTATGTTCCTCAAGGACAGATTTCTAGGAGAATTTAAGAATTGAACCGCGACAGTCCTGCAATAACTTGTTACAATACAGGAATTGTTACATTTCTTAAACGAGCAATGATCATTATTCTCATAATTGTCATTGCCTTAGTAGCCTGGTCTTTACATCTGATGGAATCGGCGATTCATACGCGGGAATTCTCTCTGATGTTAGCTGGGGTTCTAGTGGCAGGGGCTGCGGTAGCCATGGTAGCGGTTTACTTTCTCATGGGCCATTACGTCGGCTATTTGAGTGAAACAGCTCGGCTCGACGATCGGGCCATTGAAGAACCCCGTGAAGTCCTCAGTTGGCTGGTGGAGTTCGATGAAGCTCAACAAACCGGAATGGGGAGTAGGGCGATCGGTGGATACCCAAAACTAAGCGATCTCTCAACTCAGTGATCTCTACCTTCTGAACACCCATAGTTCAGTTGGAGAACCACCCAAAAGCCATTATGATTAAAAATGACCGGTTGTTATGAGCTGGTCTCACATTGCCCACAAGTTCCCAAATTATGAGTATGAGCCGACGGAAAAAGCCAAAAATGCTCGTTGTAGATGACGAACCGGATAATTTGGACTTGCTTTACCGAACCTTTCGGCGTGAATTTCAGGTCTCGAAAGCTGAAAGTGGAGCAGATGCGCTCAACGTTTTGGCCGCAGAAGGGGAAGTGGCAGTGATTATCTCTGATCAAAGAATGCCCCAAATGAAGGGTACAGAGTTCCTCAGTCAGACTGTAGAACAATATCCGAATACCATGCGGATTATTCTGACTGGGTTTACGGATGTGGAAGACTTGGTGGAAGCGATTAATTCTGGCCAAGTCTATAAATATATTACGAAACCTTGGGACCCCACAGAATTAAAGGCGGTAGTAGACCGAGCGACTCAAACCTATGAGCTGCTCAAACAGCGCACGGAGGAGTTGGAAGCTTGTCAAGCTCAAACCCTGCTGCTTTCGACTTTGGTGAAGTTAACCCAGGAGCCTCAAGAGCTAGAAACGGCTCTAGGGGCGATCGCCGAAGTCTTTGCCCAAGCGTTTGAAACCCAAGGCTGTATCCTGCATCTGGTTCAGGATGGCGCATTAAGTTCCCCAGTGGGTCGTTATAGCAGTACCGATAACCCGATCGACTTAAGTACCGATGCCTCCACTCAAGAAGCCCTATCCTCGGCTACTCCCCAATACTCACAACTGGCAGATGGCCCGATCCAAGAACATCTGGCTATTCCTATTCTCTACCAGAAAAAACTCTTAGCACTGCTTTCCCTACAGTGGACTCAAGCCTATAACCTGAGCGAGGAAGAACAAGCTTCTATTCATACCTCTGCCCAACTGGTAGGGTTACTGATTGCGGCTATGGGTTAGATGGGGGAATGGGGGATAGAATCCTAACCTATTACCCATTACTTTAGAAGAATGACTCAAAGTTCGGTTCAAGATATTTTTAATCGCATCGCTCCAGTTTACGATCGCCTGAACGACGGGTTCAGTTTCGGCCAACATCGCATTTGGAAACAGATGACGGTGCAATGGAGTGGCGCAAAACCCGGCTCAGTGGCGATCGATCTCTGCTGTGGCAGTGGGGATATCACCCGGTTATTAGCGCGGCAAGTGGGAGCCACCGGTAAGGTTTATGGAGTAGACTTTTCTGAGAAATTGTTGGCGATCGCCCAAAACCACTATAACTGGACACCCATCCACTGGCTCAACGCCGATGTCCTCCATCTGCCCTTCCCCAACAACACCTTTAACGCTGCCACCATGGGCTATGGACTCCGCAACGTCTCCAGCATCCCCCAAGCCCTACAAGAACTCCATCGCATCCTCAAACCCGGCGCAACTGCCGCCATCCTCGACTTCCATCGCCCCAGCCAACCCCTACTGCAACAGTTCCAAAACTGGTATCTCAATCAAGTCGTAGTTCCCTACGCCCAACAGCAAGGACTCACCGAAGAATACGCCTACATTATGCCCAGCCTCCAGCGCTTTCCCCTCGGCCCAGAACAAGTGAAGCTTGCCTATCAAGCCGGATTTGCTCATGCCGTTCATTATCCGATCGCAGGCGGTATGATGGGAGTATTGGTCGCTACCAAATCTGTTGATTCCTAGTCCTAGCCTTGCGTTTCTTAGATCTTTGGATATACATCACCCCACCCATTGCCGGTGGCATTATTGGCTATTTCACCAATGATTTAGCCATTAAAATGCTCTTTCGCCCCTATCGAGCCATTTATATCGGTAAACTGAAACTCCCCTTTACTCCCGGCTTAATTCCCAGCAACCAAGGACGGTTAGCCCAAAGAGTTGCCGATACCATCATGGGGTCGTTACTCACCCCCACAGAACTACAAAACCTAGCCCGTCGTTTACTCCAAACCGAACGCACCCAAGCCGCTATCCTCTGGTTACTCCAATTAGCCCTCAAGCAGCTCCAGGCAGACAAGGAACAAAAAACCATTAAAATTCTAGCCGGTATCCTCAAAGATTTACTCGGCCAATCCCTACCGCGCTTAATTCGGGTGTTAGCTCGGCGAGACGATTTTCTCGAAGATCAGATTAACCATATCTTCGATCGAGTGCTATTGGATTTCAGTCTAACCGAAGTTCAGGCGCGATCGCTCTGTGAATGGCTCTTTCATGTCGTCCTTCCCCCCAACACCATTCGCCAAGCCCTAATCGACTTCCTCACCGACTATAATATCCAAATCATTGACGAAGGCTTTCGGGAAAAAACTAGCGGCACATACTGGGTAGTCGCTAACATCCTAGGGCTAAAAAACTCTTTACATCGTCTCCGCAACTATTGTTTAGACGAGCGAGAAGAAGCTAACCAAAAAATTCAAGAACTTATCGATGCCTTAGCCCTCAAACGCAAAACCAAACAATGGCTACAAACCCTTTCCCTACAAAACTTACCCGTCCTCACCGTGCGACAACTGCGGAAAAACATCCGCCAGAGCGTCAGAATTTATTTACAAGAACGGGGCGCAGACCTCATTCAAGGTTTAGGCAACTCCATTAACTGGGAAAACATTGCTGCTCTGATTTTAAATCGGCTGCAAAATTCCCCTATCATGCAATCTTCCTTAGAAATTGTTAGCCAAGAACTCGCTCTCGTTCTAGACCGTTACTTAGAAAAAGATCTAGAAATTATTGTTGCCCAAATTATTCCCATCTTAGACATCGATCAAGTCATTATCGATCGCGTCAATGCCACCTCCCCCGCCAACTTAGAAATGGCAATCAATGGTATTGTCCGTAGTGAATTACAAGCCATTGTCAATCTAGGTGGCGTATTAGGAGTCATCGTTGGCTGTTTACAAGTCAGTTTCTTATTGTTAAAATAAGACATTAAAAACTATTCTAATATCCCTTGACCTATGCCAGAAACTAAACATTTTTTTATCTGTGGTTCAGCCCTCACCGGACAACCCGATCATCAAAACCTTCAAGGTGCAACCTTAGTTTGTACCACCCAAACCTTACCCCTCTATCGCCTTCATTCCGTTAACGATCTACATCCAGGGATTTATGAAGTCGAGCAAGGCGGAATTTCTATTCCTGGAGAAGTATATGAACTCACCCTTGAGCAATATAATAATCTCATGGCCAATGAACCGCCAGGATTATATGAAGGGAAAATTAAACTTGAAGATGGATCAGAAGTTTCTGCCATGCTTTACCCTCAAGAATTGATTGAAAACAATCGCTGGCCAGATATTTCAGAATATGGCGGATGGGCAGCTTATAAACAGCATCTGTTAGATCCGAGTGCCTAGGAATTGACAGATCCCTCCATATTGTATTATGCTGTAGTATAAAGCAGCTATCTGCTCGAATACTGGACATGAGAGGATCATTCCCATGCCTTATGAACATCTGCAATTTGCCCAAGCCAAACCCGTACTCTCTTGGGCAAATCACCCCCTAGCCCACGATGAAATCCGCATGGCAAAAAACGTGGCTTCCTTGCCCTTTGTCTTTAAGCATGTGGCCTTAATGCCCGATGTTCATTTTGGTAAAGGAGCCTTAGTTGGCTCCGTCATTGCCACCAAAGAAGCCATTATTCCCGCCGCCGTTGGTGTGGATATTGGCTGTGGTATGGCAGCCGTAAAAACCCCATTTATCGCCGATCAACTTGACGGAAAACTGAAAAAAATTCGCCAAGACATTGAAGCGGCAATTCCCGTCGGCTTCAATGACAATAAAGACATCGAAAAAACAGTCACCAACTGGCAAGGATGGCAAGACTTTAAGGATTTACATCAAGGCGTGCAAAACCTAGATGGAAAAGCCATCAAACAAATGGGATCTTTAGGCGGTGGAAACCATTTCATTGAAGTTTGCCTCGACACAGAAGATCGAGTTTGGCTCATGCTCCATTCCGGTTCTCGGCATATTGGCAATCGCTTGGCCCAAAATCATATTAATACAGCGAAGAATTTAGCCAAATTAACCGAAACCTCCTTGCCTGACCCCGATTTATCCTATTTTGTCACTGGTACTCCCGAATTTACAGCCTATTGGCACGATCTACAATGGGCCCAACAATATGCTCGGTTTAATCGGGATGTCATGATGGCGCGCTTAAAGCGAATTATCGAAAAACACCTCACCGGAGGTAAACCTATGAAGCCTCTACTAGAGGTGAATTGCCATCACAATTATGCCGAACAAGAAACCCATTTCGGTGAATCGGTTTATGTCACCCGCAAAGGTGCAGTCCGAGCGCAAGAAAATGACTATGGAATTATTCCGGGTTCCATGGGCGCTAAATCCTATATTGTCAAAGGGAAAGGCCATGTAGACAGTTATTGCTCCTGTTCCCATGGCGCAGGGCGATTAATGTCTAGAACTAAGGCGAAAAAATCCTATACTTTAGATGATTTGATTGCCCAAACCAAGGGAATTGAGTGCCGCAAAGATGCTGGAGTTTTAGATGAAATTCCAGGAGCCTATAAACCCATTGAGGAAGTGATGAATAATCAATCGGATTTGGTGGAAGTGGTGGCTACACTTAAGCAAGTGGTTTGTGTGAAAGGGTAAGGATTTGATAGGGGTGTGTTAATAGCACACCCCAAGCTATTAGCAATAACGAGGTAGCAATGAAAGCGATAGACTTATTTTGTGGGTGTGGCGGATTATCAGTAGGACTTAAGATGGCAGGCTTTGAAGTCATCGCTGGATTGGATATAGAATCGAAATATCTTGCTACTTTTTCCCATAATTTTGGTCAATCCAAGGCTTTTGAAGCCGATCTCTCTCAGGTAAAACCTCAAAATTTAATGGAAAAACTCAAACTTTCAGCCGGAGAGTTAGATCTTCTCGTTGGGGGGCCTCCTTGTCAAGGTTTTTCCAAAAATGTACCGAAAAAAAATCGCTCTTGCAACAATGCTAATAATCTTTTAGTTAAAACATTTCTTGAGTATTGTGAAGCCTTGAAACCGAGAATGATTTTAATGGAAAATGTTGCAGAAATGAAAAATAGCTTTAACCGGTCTTATTCTCAGGAAACTATACTGCGTCTTGAAAAACAGGGTTATACTCTTACTCCGGTTGTTTTAAATGCGGCTGACTATGGAGTACCTCAAAGACGACGAAGAGCCTTTTTTCTAGCCAATCGGGAAGGTATAAATTTTGAGATTCCCCCAGTAACACATTATGCTCAAAAAAATTCTCAAGTTGTACAGTTTGAGTTGTTTTCTTATCCTGCTCACATCACAGTTTGGGAAGCAATAGGTGATTTACCCAGTCTCGATCATGGTGCAGGAGAAATAGAATGTCCATATGCTTGTAAACCTTTTACAAAGTTTCAGAAGATGATAAGAAAAGAACAAACTGTTGTTCGTAATCACATCTCTAGAGCTTTGAAGCCTTTACAGTATAAAAGATTAGCCTCTCTCAAGCCTGGACAAGGATTAAAAGATCTGCCAGTAGACCTACAAGTAAAAGGGGGATATAGTGGAGCTTATGGGCGTTTAACCAAGGATATGATTGCGCCCACAATTACAAGATGGGTTTTTCATCCAGGATCGGGACGGTGGGGACACCCAATTGATATTAGAACGCTAACAATTCGTGAAATTGCTAGGCTGCAAAGCTTCCCAGATGATTTCGAGTTTGTTGGCAGCTACAATGACCAAGCGGGTCAATTGGGTAATGCGGTTCCCCCTTTATTAACAAAGAAAATTGTTCAAAGTATGGTTTCCCAGCTTTCTCAGTCAAAATCAGACAGTAATTTGATGAAATCATCGAGGGAAAGTTTCTCTTCTTCAGAAGGAAAACAGAAAGTTATGGCATGAGAGTCTCCTTGGTTTGGCCACCATGCTCTTTCGCCGCTAAAATGAAGCTGGTTTTCTCCGAGTCCATGCCACGCCCACCATTTTTTTTCCGTAGGAATATGGATACCATGAAGGGCAGGTAATTGCTCTTTTTTAACGTTTTTTTTAGGTTTTGACCACTGCCATTGAAAATCTGAGACATTAAACAGTATCGGTGATTCTCTTGTGCAGAGTAATCGCTCAAAATAAGTGATTAACTGATTATCATGAATAATGATTCGAGAATATCCAATTTCATTTAAGTTATAGAGATTGATACTTTCTAAAATATGTTGATTGCAAAATTCAATAATTGAATCACCAAGGTTTTGTAGTCCCTGTTCAGTTTTGTATGATTCTTTGATTAGGGTGGGCGCATCAGGCAGTTTTGCACGTTTCCAAGTGACGGGGGTTTTTTCCTTGGTTGACTTGATTTGCCAACCCCGTTGGTTAGTTGTAGAAATGACATCTACAAAATCATAAGTATTGAGGACATTGGCACTTCTAACATGGGCAAAAACAGATTCCATGACAGAACCGGGTATGGTTGTCCTAGCAAAAGGAAGCCTGAGATATTTAGAGAGTAAGCTTTGAATTTTGTCTAACTGTTCAGGTGAAGAAAAGATACTCATATCGCCTCCCTGTCTTGGAAGAGATTTGAAGCTTTAATTTGAAGTGCGATCGCCATAATTTGTGTATATACAATTATTAGACAATTTAAGAAAAATCGGCTGGTTTCTGTTCCTGTTGGAGATGATTGAATAAATAGAAAAATACCAGTAAATTTAATCCCAAAACAATTCCATGATTGGCTGAAGGATGGTGGATAAAATTCCAAGTTTCTACGGGTAAAGGTAATCCGGCTAATAGAGTCACTAGGAAATTTCCCCAGGATTTTCCATACCATAACCCTAGGGTCGCTGCTCCTAATCCTAGGGCATAAACACTAGCAATTTTGGCAATTAATTGCAGTCCTGAAACTTGATGATGGAGGAGAACATTGAGCATCCATTCAATGGTGCTGTATTCTCCATTAACTAAATAGTCTTCTGACCACTGTACGATCGCCTCATAATTTCGCCAACTCCAAGCCGAGGCGATCGCTAAAACTCCCATCACCACTGCCAAAAAACCTTTATACACAACTACCAATTTTAAGCCTAAAGAACGTTCTTCCATTGCGATCGCCTATCTTTAACTCTCTCTACCGGGTGTACCTGACAAGGCTTAGACTTGTGCCAAAACTTTGAACCTCTGTAGAATACCCAACCCATTGTCCTATATTTATGGAGGATTAGCTCCAATCCTCCTGTTGATTGCCTCCTCGTTTATAGACTAATCCTTGAGCATGAATGGCGCGGGTGCGTTCAAATAAGGCTTCTTCGCTCAAGTTCCACTGTTGCAAGGCGCGGTTTAAATCCTGTTGTAGCTCCCTTGCACCTGGAAAGCCTTGGTAACGAATTCTCAGACGCGCTAATTCCACTAAATGAAAATCTGTCGGTTCCCCAGCATGTCGAAGTAATTGATCCACAATCAGGCGATCGCGATCCTCACGGGGATGTTTTTGATCCTGTCCTGATTCCTGCTCCATAGTGCCCTATCTTCAATCCACATCTATCTGTAAAAGGGAGACAATCCTATCCCATTTCACCCATAATATGACTAAATATCACTCTTAACCAAGAGGTGGAGCCTAATGGCTCCTGATTGTTCAACACTCCCAAAGTCATTGAATTCATGGTTGCTCTTAAATCCTTTCCCCAGCCCTCTCCTCGTCGCCAACCCCGTTTACATAACCCCAATCGTTCTAGGCTGCGGTTGGTTTCTTCCCAGCCTCAAGGAGCGAGAATAACTCCACCTTTGCCTAGGAAAACTGCTCCTGTACTGCCTTCACAGATCAGCCCCAAAGACCAACGACGGATGGTGAATAAGACCCCTTCAGTGCAGGGATTGACCCAATCAGGAACGGTAAAGCGCTTAGATCCCCAGCGTAACCGCTTACCTAAGAGTGTATTGGCTCTACAGGCGATCGAAAAAGTCATCTTTGCTTGTACCCTAGGTATAGGTGCAGCAACCATTGGTATTTATAGCCTAACCGTTCAAAGTCAACAAGAATGGATGGAAAAATATAATCATCTCCAAACCTTAAAACGTTATGAGCGTCAGCTAGTCACTGCCAGTGAAATCTTCAAAAACCGCATGGCCTCTCAAGCTGAAACCCCAGCAACCGGTTTAGTGCCTCAGAATCCAGAAACCACGATTTTTCTTGATCCGATTGAACAACGCCCACTTCCTGGGGTTTCTGAGTCTTTGCCCCATTTAGCTCCCAACCCTTTATCTTCAAGACGTTTGGGATACTAAGTTCTAAGAGTGCATGTCTCATAATAGAGAGGGTAAGCAAAATTGACTGACCTTCTCTTTTTCCTCAACCCTATTCTTATTGTGTTTCTCTAGCAAGAATTATGGCCTCAACTTCTCGGCCGAGTAAACATACGAGTAAAGCGACTATACTCTCTTCTGGTTCGGTTTCCAGAAGTCCTAGGAGAAAAATAGCACCGGTTCCTCAGATGCGATCTGTGGTGATCTGGGGCTTGCTGGTTTTGGGTTTATTGGGATTAAGCCTAAAATTATTCACCTTACAGGTCATTCAGAGTTCTAAATTGCACGAAAAAGCACAAGGTCAACAGAAAAGTCCAGAACAGAAGGCTCCTCCCCGCCGTTCTATTGTCGATCGCCAAGGACACTTTTTGGCCGTGGATCAACCTCGGTTCACCTTGTATGCCCATCCCACTATGTTTAAAAAACCTGCTCAAGAGATTGCTGGTCAAGTTTCTCCTATTTTGGGGATACCTATTAATCAACTCATACAACGTTTTTCTGAAGGCCCCACAGGAATTCAAATTCAGTATAGTGTGCCCGAAGATGCGGCTCGGCGAATTCAACATTTATCTTTAGATGGCTTAGAGTTAACTGCCTATCAAGAGCGGATTTATCCCCAAGAAGACTTGGTATCGGAAGTGGTGGGATATGTGAATATGGAGCGTGTAGGACAATCTGGAGTAGAAGCAGCCTATGAAAATATTCTAGAGCGATCGAGTCAATTGGTCGAAGTAACCCGTACTGGACAAGGAGATATTTTACCCAACCAAGGATCTTCTGCCCTATTTAATACGGATGCCCTGCAATTGCAATTAACTCTGGATACTCGTCTACAAAGGGTTTCACGCTTGGCTTTGTCGGAGAATATGAAAAAGTATAATGCCAAGCGGGGCACAGTGATTGTGATGAATGCAGCCGATGGGTCGATCTTGTCCATGGTGCAATATCCGTCTTTTGATGCCAATAGCTATTGGACGGCGGATTTAGGCTTGTTAAAAAATTGGGCCATTACCGATTTATATGAACCTGGTTCAACGTTTAAGCCGATTAATGTGGCGATCGCCTTAGAAACCGATTCTGTTAAACCCAACGATCAATTTAATGATGAAGGACAGATTTATATCGGTGAATGGCCGATTCAAAATTATGACTTTGATTCTAATGGGGGTCGAGGATTATCGAGTCTGACCGATATCATCAAATATTCTAGTAATGTGGGTATGGTCAGAGTCGTCCAGCAGATGAAACCGGATGTATTTTATGACTGGCTAGAAAATTTAGGGCTTTTGAGTACAACCGGGATTGATTTACCAGGGGAAACCGCGAGTTATCTCAAACCTAAAGAACAATTTGTGAATGCAGCCATTGAACCGGCTGTAGTTGCTTTTGGCCAAGGGCTATCCCTAACTCCCCTGAAACTAGCCCAACTCCATGCGACTTTAGCTAATGGGGGATTTTTAGTCACTCCCCATGTGGTTCAGGGACTCAGGGATGTAGAAGGGCACTTGCACTATACTCCCAGTATTCAACCTCCCCGCCGAGTGTTTTCTGAAGAGACCAGCGAAGCGGTTTTAGCCATGATGGAAGCAGTAGTTGATGGGGGCAGTGGCAAAGCAGCCCATATTCCCCACTATAAGGTAGGTGGTAAGACAGGAACCGCTCAGAAGGCTTCTGCCAGTGGTGGATACTATGAATCAGCGAAAATTACCAGTTTTGTCGGTATTTTGCCAGATGGCCCCTATGTGGTTGTCGCGGTGGTTGATGAACCTAAAGGGGGAGGAGCTTTTGGGGGTACGGTATCGGCTCCGATTGTGAAATCCGTGATGGAAGCGTTGATTCCTATGGAGAAAATTCCCCCTTCTTCTGACTCAGCAGCAAGTCAGGGTGGCTCTCCCAGTAGCGACTAACCGCGAAACGCCCTCGTCCACCGAGTCATCCGCCAAATCAGGCTAAATCCCAATACGCCCCAAATTCCTCCCAAAAGTCCGAGGGGAAGGCGATCGGTTTGCTTAGGAATTTCAGGGGCACTGAGGAAGGGCATGGATGAGGAGACGTTTAAGTTCATCGACCTTTGATTTCTTAGGGTGAGGGTTGGCTCGCTCGTGGGTTGGGGTTGGAAGTCACTTTGAGTGATACTCAGGGCCAGGTTAAAACCGAAGAGGGTCAATCCTGCATAGAAACTAGCTAATCCTAACGATCCCCAAGAAAGAAAGCGTAACCAATAGAGGTGTATTCGGGAAACATAGCCTTGTTGACGGTAAAAGACGAGGATGAGTCCAATCAGGGGCATCCAGACAATATCGATTAAGTGATGAGCTAGAGCTAGGCGATTGGGGATGGAAGTTGGATCGAAGTGGATCAGGTATTCTAAAGCTTTGAAGAGGGTTAGCAGGAGTAAAGCATATCCTCCCCATTGCAGTAATTCATAGGATTTTTCTTCAACACGACTGGATAGGTAAAGTCCATCCCGTGAGTTGGGGAAGGCTTGTGAGGCACGGGTTTCTGAGTCCATGGGTAGGGTGTGATAATGGTTTTCTAGTTCTTTGAGTAGGGTTTGGGTTTCACTGTATTGGGGGAGGTGGGGATATGGGGAAAATAGCTTGAGGGCCACTTGGTAACTGGCGATCGCAATTTGACAATAGAGACGATGATCCCCTTGGGGACAAGAAGCAATCAGTTCCCCAAAACGACAGAGGGTTTGGGCTAAACTGATCGCGGTCGTAGATTTAGAGGTTTGCCCTTTTTCGGTTACCCAGGTGGTTAATTCTTGGGCAAACTGGGCATTAAGTAAGCTGGCATTTTGTTCTAGCAGGGGGTAGATGACTTGGCGATCGCCTGGATTGTTATGAATGGCTTTGAGCAGTTGACGCAAGAGGGACTGTTGCTTTTGGGAAAGGCTATCGGTTTTCATCATCACCAAGGAAGAAGGGGAGAGACTATAGAGGACTTCAAAATCACAGGGTCAAACTCCACAAATCATAGCAATGTCTAAGTCAAAATTCTCAAGGAGCTGATGATAAAGGGGTTGCCGATCCCCCTCATCGCTTGCCCTGGGAACGACTCACCAGGGTGATGCGATCGCCCAGTTGCCGCATGAGCTTGGCCAAATCAGGATCTTGTTCGAGTCTCTGTCCGACTTTCTCACAGCTATACATCACAGTTGTGTGATCTTTGCCCCCAAACTCTTCTCCAATTTTGGGCAAGCTTAAGTCTGTATGTTGACGCATCAAATACATGCCGATTTGACGGGCTTGACTAATTTCTCTACGCCTTGAATTTCCTTTTAAATCCTCTGGAGTCACCTGAAATGCTTCGGCAACAACAGCAATAATCACATCCGCAGACACCTCCGCATGAGCAGCCGGTGGATTTAAAACAGGTGCAATATTTTCTACCGTCATTGACAATCCTGAAATAGACATATAAGCAACCGTCCGGATTAATGCCCCCTCCAGTTCCCGTATATTAGAAGTATAATTAGTTGCGATGTATTCAATCACGGCTGGGGGTAAATCTAAATTTTCATACTCAGCCTTTTTTTGCAAAATAGCCATGCGAGTTTCTAAATCCGGGGGTTGAATATCCGCAATTAATCCCATGGAAAACCGGGAACATAAACGCTCTTGAAGTTGCGGCATTTGACTAGGGGGGCGATCGGATGCCAACACTACTTGCTTACCCGCTTCATGGAGAGTATTAAAAGTATGAAAAAACTCTTCTTGAGTCGATTCTTGTCCTTCAATAAACTGAATATCATCAACTAACAACACATCAGCCGTCCGATAGTGATCGCGAAACCCTTGGCGACTATCTTGGCGAATAGCAGTGATTAAATCATTCGTAAATCTCTCGGTAGAAACATAAAACACTTTAGCCTCTGAACGAATTTTTAGCCGATAATGTCCAATAGCCTGCATCAGATGGGTTTTTCCTAGCCCCACACCTCCATAGAGAAATAAAGGATTAAAACTGAGGGGATTGTCTCTTCCCGGAGATTCAGCAACCGCAAGGGATGCAGCATGAGCCATGCGGTTATTGGAACCGACTACAAAATGCTCAAACACATATTTAGGATTAAGTTCTGTCGGTTTAGGGTAAGTATAGGTTTTAGGAATTGCTGGATTTGAAGACCACAGAGGATTTAAGTTAGGAGATGAGCTTTCTTGGTTAGCAACAGTAATGCTAATCCTGACAGGATGGCCTAGAATTTCCGTTATCGTTGTATTGATAATATTGATATAGTTAGCTTGAAGCCAATTTCGTGCAAATAAATTGGGAGTTTCTAGAATTAAACAATTTTCTTGCAAATCAATTGCCTTTGCTGTTTTAATCCAAGTCTCAAACGTTGGCTGACTTAGCTTTTGTTCAAGTCGATCAAGAACTTCACTCCACAGGCGATCGAGGGAAATTTCCACAGTTCACGCTCCCAATTTATCGACTACACAAGACTACAGAGCATCCTAGGAGCCTGAACTTAAAGCCCCCTAGACCACCCATGGTTAATATTTTAATGGTTTCAGATTTTTTGAGATCGTGAAGTAACTTTCACTCGGATGGAACTAAGCGTTTCCTTAAAGAGTTAGCTCTTGTTTTCGCCGTTTTATTATTCGGTTCAATTTTTAATGCCCGATCATAGCTTTCTAGAGCTTGCTTTGTCAAATTCTTTTTCTCATAAGCAAACCCTAGGTTGTTCAAAGCTATTACATACTCTGGCGCAATCTTCAATGCTTCTTTATACTGCCGAATCGCCACATCATATTGTTCTTTTGCTACATATGCATAACCTAAAGCATTGTAAACCAAAGCACTCTCTTGCTCTGGAATATCATCCGACTTAAGAGATTTTTGAAAGAGTTGAATCGCCTGACTATAAAGCTTCTTATCAGAATAAAGACAACCTAGCTGATAGTATTCTTGAGCTGTCCCTTGATTGGATTTCAGTTTTTTTTGTAACTCAGAGAATAAAGATTCAGAACGCCGAGTTTTTAGCACTTGACGAAAGATAAACCAAGCTGAAATAGTCAGCAGGACTAGAAATATAGAAAGGTAGGCGATCGGCAGTGAATTTTCCATCAAAATTTGTCTTAAGTAGTCTCTGGTTTAAAGCTGGTGAGAGGTTAACTGCCCATACCTACAAACGTTCAAAAGAGATACTATTTTCCCTTCTGAACGGTTGTTAGGATAGAGTTGAGACCGAGATCTGCACCCCATTCTCTGAAAATATAAAGATCTAAGCACTCTTTTGGGCGGCTAACTCCACAACTTTGCTAAAACCTTGGGGATCGAGAATGGCCATCTCTGCTAACATTTTACGGTTGAGCTGGATATTCGCTTTTTTCAGATTACCCATCAACTTACTATAGCTGACTCCATTCTGACGGGCTGCTGCATTCACCCGCACAATCCATAGACGACGAAAGTCACGCTTGCGCTTACGGCGATCGCGATACGCATTTCGCAACGCCTTCATAACCTGTTGATTTGCCGTCCGAAAGAGTTTAGAGTGAGATCCACGAAACCCTTTAGCAAGCTTTAAAATTTTCTTGCGCCGTTTGCGAGCAACATTACCGCGTTTGACTCTTGGCATAATCTTTTATCCTAACCTAATTAACTTGAACTTTTGAACTAGAAGCAGCCAACATCCTTAAAGATAAGGCAACATTAAGCGCACATTTTCCTCATCTCTCTCACAAACCGCCGTAATTTGAGAAAGACGACGCTTCCGAGTTGTACTCTTATGCTCAAGCAAGTGATTCTTATTGGCTTTACGACGTAGTACCTTACCACTGCCTGTAACCCTAAATCTTTTAGCTGCTGCCTTGCGAGTTTTCAATTTTGGCATACTTTCCTAAACTCCATACTAATTCACACAATCCCTTAATATAGCAGAAAATCTTACAAAAGTCCAATCAAAAACAACAAAACCCCTTGATGTAAGAAGGGGTTTTGAGGAAAAGTAACCTGGCACCGAGCTATTTTGCCCTGGGGTTACCCCCAAAGTATCGTCGCCGCTGCTGTGTTTCACTACCGAGTTCGGGATGGAGTCGGAGTGG
>NZ_JAQOSP010000043.1 GCF_030068475.1 Roseofilum acuticapitatum BLCC-M154
TCATGAATCCAAGCTACTCGGATCAATTCCCAATTCCCTCAGTTTTTCAGCCAACTTTGCCACTTGTTCCTGAGCTTCGCGAGCCTGTTGCTGTGCTTCTAAAGTTTGCCTTTGAGCTTGCAGAGTTTCTTGCCTTGCTGATAACAATTGCTCTTCTGGAGTCAAATAGCGCTCTCCTTGTTCATCGTACCAATACAACCATTTGAGCAAGCTAGGAATTAAATCTTGTAGTTCGTTATCCACTGGGGTATCGTCAGAGTCGGGCAGGTCTTCGGCCGAGGGGAGGTCAGCTTTCGGATTGTAGTAGAGTATCATCGGTTTTTCAGTGATGGGATGGTGCTTTGATTGTAGCAATAGTGGGGTCTGAGAGGAGTGCGAGCATCTTGCTCGCTTTTGACCTCTAGCGAGCGAGACACTCACACTCCCGAAAACCTCAAGCCCTATTTGAGTTGTTCTCCTCAGACTTACGTTCACTTAATGTAAAAAATGGCGCATTCCGGTAAACACCATCACAATGCCTAACTCATTGGCTGCGTTGGCGATCGAATCCAGGTCATCGATACAGCGCTTTGCGCTGTTAAGTAATGAGTAATGAGTAATGAGTAATGAGTAAGAAAGTCCCTCTGAGTGCTGTGTAAGGGCAGATTGAGGGCGATTCAAATGTACCTCATAGCAGCGAAAACTGCTGTAATATTATACCTTTTTCCAAAAAAACATACATTTTTTATCTCAATCTTAAGCGGATTGAAAATCATCAAATAATCAAAGTAACACCTATATTTTTTGATTTTTTGATAAAAACATACCTTTCTGAGCATTATCTGAGTAAATGTGAAATGTGTGTCCCGGTTCCAAACAGGTGATTCGATGAATAAAGTTATCATACCGTCCGGGTTTGCCTAAAAACCAAGTTGTGTCTGACGGACAAAAGAGTTGAGTTTTTTGTAAATGCCAACCATCTTTTCCCGTATCGGTAAAGATTTCCATATTAAACAAGCCAGTGATTACATGGTAAAAAGAAAAGGTCGGATGACCATGAACCGGGGTTTTCGCCCGTTTGTCCCATCGAATAATCAAGGCTTCAAAGCCCTGGTCTTCATTCGGCTTTTCCCTGGCCATGTAGTTGCGAGTGTAGGTGCCAGATTCAAACGGAAGTTGGTTTATATCTGGGAAAGAACAGGCGATCACTTGGTGTTTTAACCACGGGCCAAGGGTAGAAAAATCTGCGTGACGATCGCGATAATGAAGAAGCTGCTGAAATAAGGAGTTTACATCAAGATTCTGCATCAGACGGACTCCCTTTCCAATCGTTGACCGATCGCCACTAATGCGTCAAAAAATGCCTCAATGTCTTCCAGACCGGTCTGATTATTACAAATCACCAGACGAAAGACTACCATGTCGTCGAGTTGGGCATAATTGACCATTGCCACTCCCTCTGACCACAAGGCTTGTCGGATTTTTAGGGTCATGTCGTTGGCGGTCTGCTGGGAATTTTGGGGAATATATTGAAAACAGAGATTGAGGGACTGCCGAGGTGTCACCAATTTTAGGCATTCGCGAGCATGAATAATCGCCTCTGCACGAGCAGCTAAGGTAAAATATTGGTCAATTAAGGTTTCCCAACCGCGATCGCCCAGATGTTTCCAGGTCAGCCAAAGCTTCAGTGCATCCACCCGACGACCGCAATGGATGGTACTATGGCCGAGGTCGATCGGGTCTGACTCCTCTGCATGGAACAAGTAATCGGTGCCATCGGTTGAAAAAGTATTCAACATCATCCCCCGTTGTTTGACCAGCAACACCGAACACATTAAGGTCATCCCCATCATCTTATGAGCATCCCAAACCACAGAATCTGCTTGTTCTGCTCCCTGCATCAGATGCCGATGAGTTTGGCTCAGGAGTACGCTCGCTCCCCATGCTCCATCTATATGGAACCATAACCCTTCCCGTTGTGCCACTGCTGCAATCTCTGCAAATGGATCGTAAGCACCCCGGACGGTGGTTCCTGCGGTTCCGGCAACAAAAAAGGGAAGAGATCCCTCGGCACGAGCTTTGGCAATGAGTGATTCTAACTCAGCGACCACCATTTTTCCCTCGTTATCAACGGGGACACTCCACAATTGCGCTGTGCCTAAACCCAACAGGTAGGCAGCTTTGGCAAAGGAATAGTGGGACTCTGCGGAAACAAAGGCGATCGGCTTGGGGCACTGGGTCATTCCCTCCTGTTTTAATGTGGGAATCGCTTTATGACGGGCGATCGCCATTGCCATGAAGTTGCCGTTGCTACCTCCGGTGGTGAACTGTCCCTCTGGATCGGAGAAACCGACCAATTGTCCCATTTTGGCAATGACCGTTTTCTCAATCAAGGTGGCAACAGGAGCCACTTCATAGGTGTACATGGAGGTGTTGGTGGCACTACCGACCATATCCCCCATAAAGCAAGGGGCAGTAAATCCTCCCCAAAGCTGGTTAAAGTAGGCAGGATGAGCCGTTTTTACGGCATTGTTTAAATAGTTGGCAATATCGGTTTGCAATTCTTCGAGAGATTTGCCTTCCCTTGAGAGTTCCAAGGAGAGGCGATCGCTCAACGTGGCTGGATCGAGCGGTGTTGCAACTGGTTTGTGCTTGGCGGAATCAGCAAAAAATTGTTCAAGCTGCTGCAAGAGGTTGAGATAATCAGAGGCTTGGAACATCAGCCGATCTCTAGGCTTTGCGTCAGTCATATTAATATCTTGAAATTTTGATGAACGATTATATACACTATAGCACAGAGGGTCTAGTCACATGATGTTGCAGATTTTTTGATTACGCTCCATCAAATGACTGCATCTTGTAATGTCTGAGTACCATAGTAAGACGGAGTACCACACTGCTTAGAATCTTTTCCAACCAGCTTCCCGTTTACAATAAATTCCTTGCCCATCAATTTTTGATGCCATTCAACAATAATATCGATCCACGGAGTATCAATCGTTAACATTTCAGCATATCCTTTGAGAATGCATAGGCCATAGGGAATATCATCCTCAAACAAACGGGTCTGAGAATCGGGTACAAAACCACCATCAATCTCTCGAACAGGAGTTTTAATTCCTCTATGTGCGTGGCTGGTAGCCCAAATAGTTTTTAAAGAAGTTTTGTCTTCTATCAAACCTGAAAAATCTTCAATTAATCTATCTTTTATTGGTTTTACATAGTCTAAATTAATTTCAGGGAACTGACTTATTATCTCTTGTTTTATCGATTGAATTTCATCACTGAGATGCGTCATACACTTTGCTGAAAATTCATCCATATCAGAATATAGCAATGGGATCTCTGATTCAGAGTAAGGCGATACCCCATCCCAAGCATGAAATATTCCATAGTATCTTCCTGGATGAACGATTTGATTAGATGGAGTTAATGTACAACTTAGAAAATTGGGTAAAAATTCTATTGTAGACTTTCCTAACAAAGTCTTTAACTGGCTAAGTAACTTACTCTTTTCTTGAGAATTAGTAGCTACCCGGAGATGTTGTTGACTTCCATAAATACAAGCTTGTTTGCCATAGTGAGTAGCTCGACAAATCCAAGGGATTGTCTGAAATTCAAAAAAGTAGGCATTAGCTAGTAAAGATCGAGCTAAAAAGTGACTGCAACCTTGTCCAAATAACGAACCAATATGACTACCTCCGTCAACATAGGGCGCTATCTTAGACAGAATTGCATCATAAGCGTGTACGGGACTACACATGATAATTAGATGGCTTCCCGGAATAACTTCTTCTGGTTTAGAACTAATTCTAGATATATAACCCTCAGAAATAGAACTGGTTAAATTTTCCGAAAACACTTTAATGGTTTTGTCCCAATTTTCAGGTCGTCTAGTTAGTAAGCGGGTCTCCACCTCTTGAGGGGCTAAACCTGCCAATACATGGCCGCTGTTCCCGCCCCCTACAATAGTCATAACAAATGATGTCATTTTACCTAATCCATAATTTTTTTCACAAGTTCATTATATAACAGAACAAATCCACACATTACAATACAAATTTTTATCCACTTTTGGCATGGGCTGATATTTTTCTCCGACTTCTACTAACTTCCATTTACCCGATGATTCCAATGAATTTAATTTATCTTTGAAATCACTGGTTTCATAAAAATATGATTTAATAGTGAAAATAATATATCCTTCTGGTTTAGTAATGCGAATCAATTCATCAAAACATGAAAGTGGAGCGTGGTTATGTGCCACAACTCTAGAAGCGATCGCCGCATCAAAGAAATTATCTTTGAAGTCTAAACGCTCTCCTAATACCATTTGTTTTAGATCGGTATAGACGTTCTTTTTCTTTGCTTCTAACAGCATTTTTTGAGAAATGTCAATTCCTGTGAAATGATTGTAACCAAGCTGGGAGAGTTGTTGTCCGACTATGCCCGTCCCCACTCCAACATCTAGGATGCAGGCATTTTTTGGGATATACTGGACGATTTTTGATAGTAAAGGTCGGTCTTCACGTCCAAAAAGATCGGCTGAAATTTGTTCGTATTTTTCGGCTATTAGATCGTAATGTTCTTCTAATTGCTGATGATTATCGGCATTGATTATCCAGTTTAGTATCTCTTGTGGATTCATGTCTTTGATGTTTGCTTGTTCTGACATAGTTACAGTTATCCTATTTATGCTTAGTCGTTACATCAAACATTATACAATATTCTTCTTGATTTTAAGGTGGAGGCGAAAATTAAACTTAAAAGCAGTAGGGTGCGTTAGCGAAGCGTAACGCACCAATCCTCTATATATGGAGTCGTTGCTAGGAGTTGGCTAAGAAATTTACGCGAGAATGAGTGGTCATGAATCCAAGCTACTCGGATCAATTCCCAATTCCCTCAGTTTT
>NZ_JAQOSP010000044.1 GCF_030068475.1 Roseofilum acuticapitatum BLCC-M154
GAAGCGGAAATACCCTAATTAAAAATCCAGGGAGCAAGATGCTCCCACTCCAGTCATATCAAAGAATTCGAGGAGTGCGGGCATCTTGCCCGCTTCTTAACAAATTTTCATGTCCGCTTGCGGAAACCGGACTTGATATCAAATCTATGAGTAGGTATTGCCCACTTTACCTTCGACTCCGCTCAGGGAGCGCCCCCTATCTCTGACTTGCGGCGATCTTAATCACTTGCAACAACGTAGAAACCGCCAAGTCAGAATCCGGAGACACCAAACAAGGAAAGACCAATAATCCGGGAATTTGATTGGCTAGTTGGGTGGTTTCCTGACTGAGGGTGATCAGGGGTAAATAACATAGGGATTCTGACTGACGTAGAGCATTTAAGTAATCCTGAATATCCTCTAAACCGGCATCATTAAAGACTAAAACATGGGGTTTCCAGACTCTAGCTAAGATTTCTGCCTGATCTAGATCTTCTGCTTCGAGAAGGCGACAATCTTTACCTTTCAAGGTGTGGCATCCCCGTACCCATTCTTGATAGGTTCCTTTTTGGGGTGTACCGGGAGATAAGCATAAAAGAGTTAATTTTTTGGGCACAGAAGAGTTGATTTCGGTTTCCGAGGGTTGATGGAGGAGTTCGGAGGGTAAGAGCAAGGTAAATTCTGTGCCTTGGTTTTCTGTAAGGGAACAGATGAGATCGCCGCCATGGAGTTGGGCTAATTGACTAACAATGGCTAATCCTAATTCCCAGGTGGGTTGACTGGATGAGGAGATCCAAGGGGTAAGATTGACGGGGGGGGTTAGGTAGGGGTTGGTTAAGCGAAAGCTCATCCAAAAGCCCCCTTGGGATTGGATCTCAAGTTGGAGAGAGATTGAGCGATCGCCGATTGACCATAGATTATAGGACAATAGCCGGTGGATCATTTGCCGCAGCCAAAATTCATCGGCCATCACATCGGTGAGATCGGGATCTCGTATAAGTTTGAGGTAGGGGGTTTGGGGCCGGTCTTGCACCAGTTCTTGAAAGGTGGTTAGGGTGCGATCGCAGAATTCAGATAGGTTAATGAGGGATTGGTTTAACGCGATTTCTCCGAGTTCGAGCTGTACCCAAGTGACCATATCATCAATGATGATTCTCAGTTGTTTTCCTCCTTGATGGATCAAAGCTAAGTATTGCTTTTGTCGAGCATCGCTGAGAGAGTGATGGGGATGGGACAAGAGGTTAGATAGGCCTAAAATTGAAGTAATCGGTGTTTTTAGGGCATGGCTAATATAGGCTAAGATCTGGTTTTTCGTTTGATTTTCCTTGACCAGTTGGGTGATGCGAGTCAAGAGGGTCTGAAGTTGCCAGTCTACTGGAGATCCTGGGGATTGCTGGGAGGGATCGCTGATGGGGTCTGACTGGGGTAAGTAAGAGTGGGGTGAGGGATGAGGATCGAGAGGCAGTTGATTTTGCCAGAAGATCTGCTGTTCTTTCAATTCCCTAGATCCGGGATGATGGGGGGCCCTTTGCTCTAGGGAATACTGAAGCAACCGTTGATTATCCAGTAATCCGACAAATTCCCTTTCTGGGTTAATTAGGGCATAATGACAGGCGATCGCTGGATTACACTTTTTGAGTTGTTGCTGGAGTTCCCCGATCTCTAGATCGCTGGAAAAACAGACAATTGATTCTAAAATCGGTTCTCCAATTTGGTACAATTGGGGGTTGATCTTTAATAAAGAGGAAGACTGCACCCCTGGAGATTCCGGTTGTAGCCAATAGGGTAACCACCGGGAAAACTGAATACAGGCGATCGGGAATTGGGCCGGATCGATGACCACGAGAAATTCTTGGTCAGTGAGACTCCATTCCCTTAAGGCCCTTTGGAGCGGAGTGGTTTGTGGACAGACCACCACTGGAGAAGTAAAAGCTTGGAGCAAAGGAGAGTTCATGAAGTTTAGCTAACCCCAATGTCAGCAACACCCGGTGGCTTCAGTCTAGCCTGAGATCGCTAAGGACTCCCTAAGCTAAATTCTGGATCGTTGGCCCCCTCTTCAGAGAGATGCCTGTAAGCAAACCGGAGAAATTTCCAGAAACATAACAATTTATTTACAATTAAGTCTAGAATGTTTACATTGATGTAAAGACTGGTAAAAAACAATTTCTTCGATTATTAAACCAACACTTTCTCCTGTCGGCGAAGCCGATCCCTGTAGTTTCTTTTAACACCTTGGCGTGCCCTCTCAACTGTCTATCTGTATTTTTGTCCGATCCGCGTCTCTTGGCGATTCCCTGGAACAATGCCTAGAAGACACTCGCCATGCATACACTCGCTTATTTTCTGAAGGTGAGTTAATCGAATATGTCGATCAGCACAAGCAACAAATTGACTGTTTGGTGGTCGAAAGGATACCTGAGATCTTAGAACTCTTAAGTAAACTGCGGCAACAAAAAATCTATTTACCCCTGGTGGCGATCGGGGAATCTATTGAAACTCCCCAACGTCTCGAAGTTCCTTCAGGGAATCAAGAAGAAACAGGAACTTTAGTACCGCTTGATTTGACAGCCATAAGAAGATTATACCATGATGCGGTGTTGGAAGTCACGGCTGATGAACTCCAAGAAGTGCAATCAGTCATTGATCGGGCGATCGCTAAATTTCTGGAATTATCAACCACCCAAAAAGGAACCAGTACACAGCAGGGAAATGCGATCGATGCGATCATCATTCAACACTCGCTCAAACGTCAGCAACGGCGTTTAGCGGAAAAACTCAAAGAACGACTAGGATATCTCGGCGTGTATTACAAACGAGACCCCAAAAACTTTTTCCGTCGTTTATCTCATGAAAAACAACAAGATTTACTGGAGAGCTTAAAAGAAGATTATCAGGATATAATACTCAATTACTTCTCTGATGATGAAGCCATCAATTCTAAAATTGATGACTTTGTAAACATCGCTTTTTTTGCCGATATTTCTGTGTCTCAAATCGTTGAAATTCACATGGAACTAATGGAAGAGTTTTCCAAACAATTACAGCTAGAAGGACGAAGTGAAGAAATCTTGCTTGACTATCGTTTAACCTTGATCGATACCATTGCCCACTTATGTGAAATGTATCGCCGTTCAATTCCTCGCGAATCCTAATCTTGTTAATTCATAGTCCTGAATGACAACAACATCTAGAACCCATTGACACAGAAAAACCATGAGTCCCCTTAAAAAAACCTACATTCTCAAACTATATGTTGCCGGAAATACCCCCAACTCAGTACGGGCATTAAAAACCCTAAATGATATTCTAGAACAAGAATTTCAAGGCGTTTATGCCCTCAAAGTGATTGATGTCCTCAAAAATCCTCAACTGGCTGAAGAAGACAAAATTCTCGCCACTCCCACCTTGGCTAAAATTCTCCCTCCTCCCGTTCGTAAAATTATTGGAGACCTCTCGGATCGGGAAAAAGTGCTGATTGGACTCGATCTATTATATGATGAACTGCGCGATGATGAAAGTATGGTGTAAAACAGTAGCGATCGAGACTATTCGAGCCTCTCATCATCCCTTTTATTTTTTTTATATAGAGCCATAGCACCTATGAGTACATTTGAGCCAGTTAGCGAACCAGAAAAAACTCCCAATAAAAAACTTACAGGAATCACCAAAATTAGAACCCTGATTGAAGGCTTTGATGACATTAGTCATGGAGGACTTCCCCAAGGTCGCAGCACCCTGGTGAGTGGGACATCAGGAACGGGTAAAACCATGCTAACCATTCAATTTTTGTATAATGGGATTACCTATTTCAATGAGCCAGGAATATTTGTAACCTTTGAAGAATCTCCTACAGATATTATTCAAAACTCTGCTAGTTTTGGCTGGGACTTACAGCAACTCATAGATGATGGTAAACTCTTTATTTTAGATGCTTCTCCTGACCCAGAAGGTCAAGATATTGTCGGTAATTTTGACCTTTCTGCTCTCATTGAACGGCTGCAATATGCCATTCGTAAATACAAGGCCAAGCGGGTCTCCATTGATTCCGTAACGGCTGTATTTCAGCAATATGATGCTGCTTCTGTCGTGCGTCGGGAAATTTTTCGCCTCGTCGCTCGACTTAAACAGTTGGGTGTGACCACCGTGATGACCACAGAACGGGAAGAAGAATATGGGCCGGTTGCTCGTTTTGGAGTAGAAGAATTTGTTTCTGATAATGTGGTGATTGTTCGCAATGCCTTAGAAGGAGAAAGACGAAGAAGAACGGTAGAAATTCTCAAACTTCGGGGAACGACTCATATGAAAGGAGAATATCCTTTTACCATTACCGATAATGGAATTAATATCTTCCCCTTGGGAGCAATGCGACTAACTCAACGCTCGTCTAATGTTAGAGTATCTTCTGGAGTCAGCACTTTAGATGAAATGTGTGGCGGCGGATTTTTCAAAGATTCGATTATTTTAGCCACGGGAGCAACGGGAACGGGTAAAACGTTATTGGTGAGTAAGTTTATAGAAAATGCCTGTAAGAATTCAGAACGGGCAATTTTATTTGCCTATGAAGAATCGAGAGCGCAACTTTTCCGGAATGCGAATTCTTGGGGAATTGATTTTGAAGAACTGGAAAATCAAGGTCTGCTGAAAATTCTCTGTGCTTATCCAGAGTCGGCAGGATTGGAAGATCATTTACAGTTAATTAAATCGAAAATTACTGAATTCAAGCCCTCTCGGATTGCGATTGATTCCTTGTCGGCCCTAGCGCGAGGGGTGAGTAATAACGCATTTCGCCAATTTGTGATTGGGGTGACGGGATATGCAAAACAGGAAGAAATTACGGGTTTCTTTACGAATACTACGGATCAGTTTATGGGGTCTCATTCGATTACTGAATCCCATATTTCAACGATTACGGATACGATTTTAATGTTGCAATATGTGGAAATTCGTGGGGAAATGTCACGAGCGATTAACGTTTTCAAGATGCGCGGATCGTGGCATGATAAGGGTATTCGTGAATATGCGATTACAGAACATGGTGCAGAAATTAAGGATTCTTTCCGGAACTATGAAGGGATTATTAGTGGTTCACCGAGTCGGATTTCGGTGAATGAAAAAAGTGAGTTGTCTCGGATTGTGCGTGGGGTTCAGAATAAGGATGAAGAAGATACTTTATAAGGCTAAGTTTATTTAAGAGAAAGTTGGGCAAAGTGTTCGAGTAATAGGCGGTGGATGAAAATACAGTGCTTCGCGCTGTAGTGAGGTACGTTCCTCTAAATTTCTCCGATTTGATATAAAATAGGGCATTATTGATGTATTCCCATAAAAAATCCCCCCTCTGCATGAGGGAGGATGAAATCGATATTTAAGAGTTATTGGTATGGGTGATAACCCGAATCAGGTTGAGTGTCTTAAGGGGCTAAGGCATTACCCCGGAGCAAGCTACCGATGGTTTTCGCCGTAATCTTCATTTGCACTAAAGGATTCGCGGGAACCACGGTTTTGTACAAGTAGCTGTCAAAGGTGAGCTTTTGCACATCTTTGTCGGAACACATTTCTACAAAGGCTTCGCGGGTGGCATCGGTACGATAGAAGACCTGTTGTAGGATATCGAGTACCTTGTAGGTCAAGCCATATTTCTTATCCCAGCGTTTGATGTAAACCTTGAGATCGTCTTCCGTAGGAATGCGTTGACCATTGTTAGAAAACTCGACGATCGCCTCTGCACACATGCGACCGGATTTAGCCGCAAAGTAGATTCCTTCTCCGGAGGATTTGGTTACGGTTCCGGCTGCATCACCGACTAGAGCGACCCGACCGCGTACCCGATGGGGACGGGGATGTTCGGGGATGGGGTGGGCTTCTACTTTAATAATTTGACCTCCAAGCAAGCGCTTGGCTGCGCGGGCGCGAATTCCCGCTTGCAGTTGTTTAATTTTGGCTTGATTCACTTTCATGGTTCCCGTGCCTACGGCCACATGGTCGTATTTGGGGAATACCCAAGCATAGAAGTCTGGGGATACATCGTCTCCGACATACATTTCCGCCAGGTCTTCATAGTAGTTCATCAGATGGTCAGGGAGACGGATGCGCTCTTGGAAGGCGATCGCGTAATTATAGTCTCCTGCTTCGATCGCTTTAGCTACTCTGGAGTTCGCTCCATCCGCACCAACAACCACATCCACCTGGAGGGTTTTGGCTACTCCAACCGTGCCTCCCTGAGAATGGTCACTATAGTGCAGGGTGTAGGGATCGGTGCTATTGGTGGGAATTTCCAGCTTATGGACAGTTCCGTTAATTAGGGTCGCGCCCAATTCGGCTGCGCGATCGCGCATAAAGCCATCTAGCACTTCCCGGCGACACATCCCAATATATTCGTCGTCCCGTTCTATATTAATATCGACTTCTCTGTTCGACGGTGAGATCATTTTCATCTTTCTCACCCGCCGGTCAATAATATGGGGCGGTAAGTCAAATTCACTTACCATACACAGAGGAATGGCTCCACCGCAGGGTTTAGCGTTGTCTAGCTTACGCTCAAACAGATAAGTTTCAATCCCTGCCTTTGCTAGGGTCTCAGCAGTGCTTGAACCTGCTGGCCCCGATCCAACTACAGCAACCCTTATACCCAAAGGTTTTCTCCACAATCGTTACACAACACGAATCGAATCCTATCACTTTCTGGGAATATTCTGGGCCAGTTTGGGGCTATTGTAACTAAACTGCAACAGAGTTTAACACAATGATACGAACTGAGTGAGAACAGTTATAGTTAGCATCAGGTCATAGCCAATTCATTACTCATGACTCATTAATCATGACTCAAACTACTCTCGATACCGCTCTTGAGGAATTGGACGACGGCGAGGAGCCGGTTCTGAGCGCATAGACTGGCGGCGTAGGGTTTGGCTCACCTCTAAAAATACATCCCGACGCAGATAAGGGTAATCACTTACCCACAAGTTAATTTGGGGCAAATAAACATCAGAAATGCGGTTAATCCGGCTTAAATCCGGTTGACTCGACATCACCACCATTTCCGCAATCATCCCCGCATCAATAGCACGGTATTGGCGACGGATGGGCACTTGAAAACGAGTTTCAAAGCCCGTTTCATCCCCTAAATCTAGATTTAAACGCCGTTCCCGGTTTTCAACAATCACCAACTCCCCACGATTATTTACTGTTTCTTCTGTACTGACTAATTCATCGGTAATAAAAACATCTAAAATTTCTCCGCGCCAGAATCCACTATAAGGGAATTTGCGGTACTTGGCATTACGACGACTCGCCCAGAAAATCGGCCCCCATAGCCAATAGGTTCCGATGGTAATTCCGATCAGAAATAAGAGTAACTCAAAACTCTCCCCCAAGGCAGTGAGCCGACCAAAGAAGATCACCAGAGCGCCTAAAACTGAGGCCAGTAAGCGTCTGAGGAGATCGGAAAACTTGCCCCAACAGTATTTGTATTGATTCCCTGTTCCAATCAGAGGAATCAGTTGTTCAAACCGGCTGCGATTTAAGGGAATAAGCATAGGGTATCGGGCTTGTCCAGTTACCAGCATTTTCCCTATCTTGCCATATTCTTGCAGATTTCCTACTGCACGGCGATCGGATTCTGATCTATGATAATGCCAAGTATCAGGGAGTGATGTGGGCAATGGGATCGAGTCGAGAGAATGAGTCTTCAGACTCCCAACGGGATTTTGACCGCCAGATTAATGAAGCTATCCGGGTTTTGAAGCGAAACGATCAAATGCTCCATAACTTAATGTTAATGGAGTTCTGGTCAATTGTCCGTACCATGGATGAACTCAACTCTGGATTCTGGTCTCAGTATATGAAAAACCATCAGCAGGTTTCCCAGCAACGTCTTAAACAATGGCAAGCCGAAAAAGAGGCATCACAAACCAAACGTTCTGCATCCTTTTCTCGGCCGTCTTCCCCCTTTGAATCAGCAGAAGAAGCCCAAGAAGTCCAAGAAAAACTTTCTGAGCGTATTGCTTTATTTTCTGATATCATTGGAGAGGAGATTTACCCCAATCGACGGCAAGTACGAGAGTCTTCCGACGAGAATAGTTAAGTCATTTGTAATCCAACCCAACTCTGATGATTGAAGAATTTAGTGTAGAAAAATTAGCTAACTTGAGTGAGCAAGAACGAGCCAATTGGCAATTTATTGATGTTCGCGAACCAGAAGAAGTGAATTTAGCTAGGATTGAAGGCTTTGAAGTATTATCTTTAAGTCAGTTTCGGGAATGGTCAGAAGATATTCATGCTCGGTTTGACAAGGATAAACCAACCGTCGTCATGTGTCATCATGGAATGCGATCGCAGCAAATGTGCCAATGGCTCATGAATCAGGGATTTACCGACCTCAAAAACCTATCCGGTGGCATTGATGCCTATTCTTATCTAGTCGATCGTTCCATTCCCCGATATTAGATCAATTAAAAATTAAAAATTAAAAATTAAAAATGAGTAATTTTTAGGGTGGGCAGGAGCATAAGCGATTAAATTCAACAATGCTTTTTTTGACCGAAACTTTGGTAAACGATTACAAAAGGAGTCTAATTATCCATGAAGCTTGATTACTATCCAGAGACTGATTCACTGTATATTAAACTTAAAGATATTCCCAGTGTAGAATCAGAATAAATTGCCCATAATATTGTGATTGATTTTGATGCTGAAGGAAATATAGTTGGTATTGATATTGATTTAGCTTCCCAGAAGGTCGATCTCAAGGTCTTAGAAGCTATCAATTTACCAGAAGTGCAAGTGAAATCTAATCACAAGTTAGTCCATCATTAACTGAGAGTCATATTAGTTATTCATCTTTCCTAGAATCTAGCACTTCTCGCAAATAAAATCCCGTGTAAGACTGACCATGTTTGGCTACCTTTTCCGGCTCTCCCGTGACCACAACCTCACCTCCTTTATCGCCTCCTTCTGGGCCTAAGTCAATAATCCAATCGGAGCAGCGAATCACATCTAAATTATGTTCAATCACAATCATAGAATTGCCCTTATCGACCAAACGCTGTAAAACATTCAGCAGTTGATGGACATCATAAAACGAGAGTCCCGTGGTGGGTTCATCGATTAAATAGAGAGTTTTTCCAGTTGCTCTGCGGGATAATTCTGTGGCTAACTTTACCCGTTGCGCTTCTCCTCCAGAGAGGGTTGGGGCAGGTTGTCCGAGATGAATATAGCCTAATCCGACATCGACTAAAGTTTGTAGGCGTTTAAAGGCTTTGGGGATGTTTTGAAACACTTCTAAGGCTTCAGCAACCGTCATATTCAAAACATCCGCAATCGAATATCCTTTATATTTCACTTGCAAAGTTTCCCGGTTATATCTAGCGCCTTTACAGACTTCGCATTGCACATAAACATCCGGTAAAAAGTTCATTTCAATCACATTAACTCCCTGTCCCCCACACGCTTCACAGCGTCCCCCTTTGACATTAAAAGAAAAGCGTCCGGGTTTATATCCTCTAGCTTTGGCTTCGATGGTTTCGGCAAAAATAGCGCGAATAGAATCGAAAATACCGGTATAGGTAGCAGGATTCGATCTGGGGGTTCTGCCAATGGGAGATTGATCGATGACAATGACTTTATCAATGGCATCGAGTCCGGTGATTTTTCCTAATTCTTGAGGGAAGGCAATATTCCGGTTTAAATGATGTTGGAGAGCGGGATAAAGCAGTTCATTAATTAAGGTGGATTTTCCGGAACCGGAGACTCCGGTAATACTGACGAGTTTGCCTAAAGGAATTTCCAGATTGATATGCTTGAGATTGTTTTTGTGGGCATTTTTGAGTTTGAGCGATCGCCCGTTCCCTTCTCGGCGTTTTTTGGGCGTTTCAATGACTCGCTTTCCTGACAGATAAGCACCGGTCACAGATAGCTCATTATCCAGTAATTGCTCTAGAGTTCCTTGGGCGACAATTTCCCCGCCATGAACCCCTGCACCGGGGCCAATATCCACCAAATGATCGGCGCTGCGGATGGTTTCCTCATCATGTTCGACCACAATTAAAGTATTGCCTAAATCGCGCAATTTGGTTAAGGTTTGCAGCAGGCGAGAATTATCCCGTTGATGTAAGCCAATACTCGGTTCATCTAACACATATAAAACTCCCGTTAAACCTGCGCCTATTTGTGTAGCTAACCGGATGCGTTGCGCTTCTCCTCCAGATAAGGTCATGGCTGGACGATCGAGGGTAAGATAGTCTAAGCCTACATCGATTAAAAACTGTAGTCTAGCTTGAATTTCTTTCAGGGCAAGTTCGCCGATTTTCGCTTGGCGCTCGGATAGGTTGATGTCCTTAATTTTCTGCAAACAATCAGTGATGGAAATTTCGGTTAAATCGTGAATGTGATATTGCCCTAAACGGACGGATAGGGCTTCCGGTTTGAGTCGTTTTCCTTGACAAGAATGACAGGGTTGATCGATGAGATAGGGTTCGAGTTTCTGTTTTTGTAAGTCGGAGCCGGTTTCATGGTAAATGCGCTCTAAAATGGGGATGACTCCCTTGAATCGGGCATGATAACCGGAGACTTGGCGATAGTCGGATTGGGGTTCGAGATAGATTTCTTCGGTTGTGCCGTGAAGGATGATTTCTTGTTGTTCAGAGGTGAGTTTTTTCCAGGGTGTGGTTAATTCAAAATGATAGGCTTCTCCCACACTGTCGAGCAAGGAGAAATAGTAGGTATTGTCTTTTTCTGACCAGGGAGCGATCGCGCGAAACAAAGGAGCGTCTGGATTGGGAATGAGCAGCGCTGGGGAAAATTGGCGATGACTCCCTAACCCATGACAGTCGGGACAAGCGCCATAGGGAGAGTTAAAGGAGAATAACCGGGGGGATAATTCTTCCATGACAGCGCCATGTTCGGGACAGGCAAAGTTTTCGGAAAATAGGATAGTTTCGGGGTCTGTATCCGCCATGATTTCAATCATGGCCATTCCTTCCCCGTGGTGGAGGGCGGTGCTTAAGGAGTCGGTTAAGCGCTCTTCTAGTCCGGGTTTGATGATGAGGCGATCGATGACAATTTCGATGTCATGTTTATGGTTTTTTTCGAGTTCGATAGTGTCCGAAAGTTCCTGAACTTCGCCATTAATTCGCACTCGGACAAATCCTTGGGAAGCTAAACTAGAGAGCAGCTTTTTATGGGTTCCTTTTTTGCCTCGGACTACGGGAGCGAGTATTTGGAAACGGGTACGTTGGGGAAGCTCCAGGATGCGATCGCACATTTGATCGATGGTTTGGGGAGCGATGGAGCGATCGCAAATGGGACAATGGGGTTCTCCCGCACGACCAAACCACAAGCGCAAATAGTCATAAATTTCGGTCACTGTTCCCACGGTGGAGCGGGGGTTATGGGAGGTTGATTTCTGGTCGATAGAGATGGCTGGACTCAACCCCTCGATGCTATCCACATCCGGTTTATCCACCTGACCCAAAAATTGCCGCGCATAGGCACTGAGGGACTCCACATAGCGCCGTTGCCCTTCAGCAAAGATGGTATCAAAGGCAAGGGAAGATTTGCCCGATCCAGACACCCCCGTAAAGACAATCAGGCGATCGCGGGGCAATTCCAGATCGATATTCTTGAGATTATGCTGTCTCGCTCCTCGGATGCGGATGGTCTTGTCTTCGGTCATAAGCGGCGATCGTCTTTGGGTTAGGATTATATCAATTAACAATTAACAATTTTCATGTCGTGACAACCCTAAAATGGTGGGTTACGGCGGATTGAGAGATTGCTATCACAGTCTAGGTTTTAGCCGCCTAACCCACCCTACGCTAATGCACTATTTTAACTGTGTCACGGCAGTAGGGTGCGTTAGCGAAGCGTAACGCACCAATCCTCTATATATGGAGTCGTTGCTAGGAGTTGGCTAAGAAATTTACGCGAGAATGAGTGGTCATGAATCCAAGCTACTCGGATCAATTCCCAATTCCCTCAGTTTT
>NZ_JAQOSP010000045.1 GCF_030068475.1 Roseofilum acuticapitatum BLCC-M154
GTGGGACATCTTGATCCCCCTTTCATGTCCGCTTGCGGAAAATCCCCCTTAAAAAGGGGGACTTTCCTATTCCCCCCTTTTTAAGGGGGGCAAGGGGGGATCTTTTCCTACTGTCCACCGATACAGCGCTTTGCGCTGTATAACTTCTTTGAGTTGTGGCTTTAGACAACAGGAACAGAACAGATCCGAACGGTCTGGTGAGTCCCTAGATCTTGGGCAGTTTGGGTAGTTTGGGCAATTTAGGGAGTTTGGGCAGTTTCGGCAGTGCAGGAAGACTGGGAAGAGGGGGAAGAGTGGGTAAGATGACTCCAGAATTGCCTAGCCTGGCTGCTTCTGAGCTTATGGGCCAACCCAGACGAGTGGGTTGTTGATAGATGCGCTTCAAGGTGTTGATATCGCGGGGGGAGATGGGGGGAGGATAGCGGACTTGGGAAAAATAGAGGGCATCGGTGGGTTCAGGGGAGTGTCCCCAAATGCCGATCGCATGGCCGAGTTCATGACGAGCGGTAGCGAGGGTATAGTCTGGGGTTTGGTCTGGGGTAAGGAAGATGTCACAGCGATGGAGCAGATAGTCTCGATCGGGCTGATGGGGGGGAGAGCCAAGATAGAGTTGATAGTTGGTGGTAGCCGATCGCACTCGTCCCAGTTCTCCATTGGGGCCGAGTTTTAGGGGGGGGCGCTGCCGGTGAATGATAATGTCGGCTGAGTCGGGGCGATCGCTAATTTCTAGGGGAAAATAGACTTGCCATTCTTCAATAGCACGGGTAACGGCTTCTACCCAACGGGGATCGGGGGTATCGAGATCGAGGTAGACCTGTACTGGAAACTCAGACCCAATTAAATACCCCACATTCAGGCGTTTAATCGCCTCAAAATAGTCCCCAGAGTCTTCAGGGTCGTGCCATTGCTCTAAGCGAGTGGGAAGAGGATGAACTTGGGGTTCCGGCCACCTGATTCCAGGAGGGAGGGCAACAGTAATTGTACAAGAAAAGACCGCCAACATGACTGTGGCGATCGCAGAGACGGTGCGGAGCCTTTTCTTACCCAGAGCAGCTCTCAAGGTATAGACCTTCAGGGAAAGTTTTAACCCACCGGTTCTAACCATCCAGCGCTTAACACCACAGTTAAGCCTAGAAAAAGAACCGTTAAAGCCCAAGTTGTTCGATTTAAAGTGGTTTCGGCACTTTTAGCACTGGTAAACAATTGAGCTTGGCCACCAATACCGCCAATACCATCTCCTTTCGGACTATGGAGCAGAATTAAGACCACCAAACTAAAGGCTGAGATGGCCCAAACAATTTGTAGGATGCTGACAACAGTCATAGGGTTATAGAAATGGAATGAACAATCATCAAGTGAGAGGTTGGAGTTTACCGAGAGAGGGAAACCGGCGATCGATTGGGTTGAACTTCATAGGAAGAGTTCTGGAAAATGGATTTTCCGGTCATTTCCTTGGGTTGAGGAATTTGCAGAATTTCCAGGATCGTGGGCGCAATATCGGCTAAACAGCCATCGGTTCTCAAAGCAACATTCGTGCCATGGCCGGGAATCTTACGCTTTTCGCCTTCAACCAATATAAAAGGTACGGGATTCGTCGTATGGGCTGTCCAAGGATTCCCTTTCTCATCGTACATGAGTTCGGCATTGCCATGGTCAGCAATAATAATGGTAGTTCCTCCGACTTTGCCGATCGCCTCAATCAAATAACCTAAGCACTCATCAACCGTTTCAATGGCCTTAACTGCTGCATCCATGACTCCCGTATGGCCGACCATATCGGGGTTAGCATAATTAATCACTACCATTGAATACACCTGTTCTTCGATGGCGGCGATCGCTGTTTCCGTGACTGCTTCAGCCGACATGCTCGGTTGTTGGTCATAGGTGGGAACCTGGGGAGAGGGAATTAACTCCCGGTCTTCTCCCTCTACCGGCTCTTCAAGTCCCCCATTAAAGAAATAGGTCACATGAGCATATTTTTCCGTTTCTGCGGTGCGAAACTGTCGCAGTCCTTGCTCTGCCAAAACCTCTGCCAAAATATGGTTTAGGTCTTGGGGTTCAAAAGCCACAGACACGGGTAGGCTACTGTCATATTGTGTAAACGTGACAAAGGACAGGGAATCGATAAGCGATCGCTCAAAGCCATCAAACTTGCGATCGACAAACGCTTGGGTAAGTTGACGAGAGCGATCGGGACGGAAATTAAAAAAGATGATTCCATCTCCGGCTTCTACTGCCCCCTCAGCAAAACGGACAGGAATCACAAACTCATCCGTCACTCCTTGCTCATAGGAAGCCTTCAACAGAGAAATAGCATCCCCTTGGGCCGTAATCCTATTGTCCGTCAGAACCTCATAGGCTTTTTGTATCCGATCCCAACGATGATCTCGATCCATAGCATAATAGCGACCCATCAAGGTGACAATTTTGCCCACTCCTAAGCCGTTAATTTCTGCTTGCAGTTTTTCCAGGTTTTTCACCCCATCCGTAGGATAGGTATCCCGACCATCCGTAATGGCGTGAATACAAACTTGTTCAATCTCCTGTGCTTTGGCTAGTTTTAGTAAACCCAATAGATGGTCTATGTGGGAATGAACACCTCCGTCCGAGCAAAGTCCAATCAAATGGAGTTTACTAGAGCGGGATTTGACTTGCTGACAGACTTCTTGTAAAACCGGGTTCTCTTGCAAAGAACCATCTTCAACCGCATCGGTAATCCGAAGCAGTTCTTGTTTTACAATCCGGCCTGCGCCAATGTTCATATGACCCACTTCTGAGTTACCCATTTGTCCTTGAGGTAACCCGACAGCTTTGCCAGAGGTTTGAATTAAAGTATTGGGGTAAGCTGCCTGTAGGCTATCCATTATGGGTGTTTTCGCGACGGCAATGGCGTTTCCGTCGGTGGCTTCACGGTAACCCCAGCCATCCAAAATGACTAGCACCACAGGAGATATCGGTGCTTTTGTCATAACCTATTCACCCTTTTGCTGAATTTCTGGCTCGATCATACCACTAGAGAGAAAAACCTGCCGTTTAAATTCCTGGGTGAGCAACAGTCAAGGGAAAATGACAGGTAAAATTAAGGAAATTATTCTAAGGTATTGATCGTGGAGGAGATCCATTTTTGGGCTTCTATTGTTCACAGTCATCACAATGTTCTAGGTGGATAAAAGGCTATGAGCTTATTGGTTAGACGAGGGATCATTTATCTAGGTGTGTTTGTCCTGGGGGGTAGTGTGGGTTGGCTAGGAAGCCGATACCTGCAAAACCATCAGATTTTGAGTCGTCCTCGTCCTTCTGCGGTTCCTGTGGTTTTGCCCCCACTACCTGAACCTTCAGCTCTGCCTGAATCACAGGAGCCGCTTCCTACGAATTTTATTGCTAGAGCTGTGGAGAAAGTGGGGCCGGCTGTGGTCAGAATTGATGCGACTCGACGGGTGAAAGCTCAGATTTCTCCCCCTTTTCGCAATCCTCTGTTAGATCGGTTTTTTGGTGAAGAGCTTCCGTCTGCCCCCGAACGGTTGGAGCGGGGTACGGGTTCGGGGGTGATTTTAAGTGCCCAAGGGCAGTTGGTGACGAATGCTCATGTGGTGGAAGGGGCAGATGTGGTCGAGATTACGCTCCGGGATGGACGCACGTTTGAAGGGGTGGTTTTGGGTCGAGATTCGGTAACAGATATTGCGGCGATCAAAATTGAGGCTCAAGAGTTGCCTGTGGCGGAAATTGGGGGGACAGAGGAGTTAGTTGCGGGACAGTGGGCGATCGCCATTGGTAATCCGTTAGGCTTAGATAATACGGTGACGGCGGGGATTATTAGCGCCACGGGGCGATCGAGCGCTCAAGTCGGTATTCCCGATAAGCGTGTCCGTTTTATTCAAACGGATGCCGCCATTAATCCGGGTAATTCCGGAGGACCTTTATTGAATGAACAGGGACAGGTGATTGGGATTAATACCGCCATTCGTGCCGATGCCCAAGGGTTAGGCTTTGCGATTCCCATTGAAACAGCCCTACGGGTTGCCGATCAATTGTTTACAAGTGGTACAGCAGAACATCCCTTTTTAGGCATTCAAATGGTGGATTTAACCCCTGCGACTAAAGCCTTATTGCAACAGCAGCAATTCCCCATCGCCGATCCCCTCAATGAAGGCGTTATTATTACGGGAATTGTACGAAATTCTCCTGCTGAAAATTCCCAGCTACAACAGGGAGATATTATTATCAGTGTTGATGGAATCTTGGTTAAGAATGCGACAGAAGTTCAAGCTCTGGTAGAACAGTCTACCGTAGGTGAATTACTGGTTTTAGGGGTGAACCGAGGAGGAGAAAAAATTGAGATTTCTATTCGTCCTGGATCGTTGCCCCAATCTAAACCCTAAAATCTATCTCTACCCCGGAGCGATCCGGATACAAGAAGTTCCTTTGAGTAGGAGATAAATGTCAAGGATTTATCATATTTTCCTCAAAGGAAAGGCTCATGATTGACTATTATAAAGGTTGGATTATTCAACTGTTTTTAGAAGATCAATATTGGCAAGTTGATGTTATCAGTCCAGATGGCCATTATTCTGAAATTGGTTGTTTAGTTGGAATGTATGGCGATCCCTTATCTGCTCTTCAGGATACTTATGAGCGCATCGATCGCCGGATTGCTTGGAGCAGTCTGAGGCAGATCTTAGCCGAGTTCCGCGATCGCGGCTTGATTTCAGAAACCGAGTGGGATAACTTGACTGACTCTTTAACCTGCTGGGTTGTGCAATAAGAACCCAGAATCCTACAGCGTTTAGTCTTATGGAATTGACAAAGATACTGGAATAATGATATCATAACATGCGCTTTTGTTTGAGATTGAGGCAACCGACCTAAACGCTAATCTAGGTTAGGTTGCCGGATTTGATATTAGATTCCCTAGGTTGGATCTTGATTCATCCTTACTAAACTCTGAGATCGTTTTTATGCATCGTCCCGCTAAACCGATAGAACTGCCAACTTTAAAAGATCAAGCCCTTTGGCTTCGTGCGTTAACCCATCGCTCCTATACCAATGAACATGCCGATATCCAAGAAGATAATGAAGGATTAGAATTTTTGGGCGATGCAGTTTTAGGCTTTTTAGTCAGTGAATTGATTTATAAGCGTTATGGCAATTCGGCACATATTACCGAAGCTCAAATGACCCGATTGCGCTCTAAATTAGTCGATGAACAACAACTCGCAAGATTAGCAGAAGAATTAGGTGTGGGTAAACTCATGCGTTTAGGCAAAGGAGCAATTCAAAACAACGCCCAAAACAATCCCGCCCTACTCAGTGATACCCTAGAAGCCATTATTGGAGCCTATTATTTAGATACAGGCATCGTGCAAGTGCGTAAACTGGTGAAAGGTTTGTTTACCAAAATTGCCGATGACTTGATGAAATCATCCGATTCTGAACATCCTCCAAGTTTAATTGACAGTAAAGGAAAATTTCAGCAATGGGCACTGAAAGAATATCAGCAAACTCCAGAATATAAAGTAGTTAAAGAATGGGGCGAAGACCATGAAAAAGTCTTTTGTATTGAAGTTTGGGTAAAGGGCAAAAAGTATGGCGAAGGTAAAGGCCGTCGCAAAAAGGAAGCCGAGAAAAAAGCGGCTGAAGATGCCTTGCAGCATGTAGAGGGTTAGATCGATTAAAAATCGGTAATACCCACAACCCAGAAACCCGGTTGCTAACGTCCATTGAAAGATAACCCCAAAAAAACCATGCAAGTAACAACTGATATTGGTACATTAATTGTACAAACCCCTGAAACTTGTGGTAACCTGCCACGAATTGCAGGCACTCGCGTTACCGTTCAAAATATTGTTATTGATTTCCAAGCAGGAATGAAACCGGAAGAGATTCTGGCACAAAGAATCAATTTAACACCGGCACAGGTTTATGCTGCTTTAGCCTACTATTATGCTAATCAAGGACGTATTGATAGGGATATTAAAGCCTATTATGAAGAGTGCGATCGCCTAGAAAGGGAATACCAGAATAATCAAGTGCTATGAGTAAAGTTCGTCTATATCTTGATGAAGATGCACTTCAAGATGGATTAGTGCAAGCTTTACGGAATTCTGGTGTAGATGTCATATTGAATCGTCTATATATAACAAATTGTTACAAAAAACCGCCTAGATAGGTGACGGTTGTCCCCTTCAGTTGGGACAATAGAGACTGTGTTCATGTTAAAACCTGAACGTCTCTATGGATGTCAATAATTTTCTAGACCGTTATGCCGCAGGGGAACGTTATTTTAAGGACGTTGACCTGTTTCGAGCTGAATTGAGTAGTGCTAATTTGCCTGGAATTCGCTTATTGCGAGCCGATCTATTTGCGGCTAATCTATTTCGGATTAATCTGGTGGGGGCTGATTTGTTCCGCGCTCGATTAATTCGAGCTAATTTGTACTGTGCTAATTTGAGTGGAGTTAATCTGAGTGAAGCTGAACTCATTGGCGCAGATCTCCGAGGTGCAGACTTAAGTGGGGCAGATTTAAGTGGGGCAGATTTAACGGATGCCAATTTAAGCTATGCTGATTTGAGTCTGGCTAGTTTATGTCGAGCGAACTTAACCCATGCCCAGTTCGATACAGCAAAATTGGATAAAACCGATTTGAGTAAAGCGGTTATGCCAGATGGAGTCCCACATTCTTAAGAGATAAAGCAAGGGGTTAGGGGCCCCTTGTTGATTTTTGTGCAAAGGGAGAGGTGAAGCACAACAAGATTAAAGATTAGGGGATCTTTTAGCATCTACACTTGAAATTTATGTAATCGTTATTCGTGATTCAAATTAGATTATGTCAAGCCAATTTTTTTCTCAAGATAATGATGTGACGAAAGTGGATTCTGGCAGTCAGGACAGTCAGGTGGAAGCTTTAAAACAGGATTTTATTCGTAATCTGCATTGTCTTCAAGGGAAAACGCTCAATCTTGCGACTCCCTATGATTATTATATGGCTCTGGCGTATACGGTGCGCGATCGCCTCCTAGACCATCGCCTTCATACGACTCATCGCTACCGAGAACAGCAGGCTAAAACCGTCTATTATCTGTCTGCGGAGTTTCTCATGGGTCGTCAACTGAGTAATAATTTACTCAATTTAGGCATTTATGAGGACATGGTGGCTGCCTTAGAGCAGTTGGGCTTAAATCTCCAAGATTTGGTGGTGTTAGAAGCAGAACCGGGTTTAGGTAATGGGGGTTTGGGTCGCTTGGCTGCCTGCTTTCTAGATTCATTGGCTACCTTAAGTTTACCCGCTATGGGCTATGGCATCCGCTATGAATTTGGCATTTTCGATCAACTGATCATCAATGGGGTGCAAGTGGAGCGTCCCGATAAATGGTTGCGCTATGGAAACCCTTGGGAAGTGTGCCGGCCAGAATCAAGTGTGCGGGTAAAATTTGGCGGATATACGGAATTTTCTGAAGATGAATCTGGGCAAATACATATTCGGTGGATAGGCGATCGCGAAGTGACGGGAACCCCCTATGATACCCCTGTCCCAGGCTATCAAAATCAGACCGTCAATCGGTTAAGATTATGGCGGGCCCATGCCACAGAAGAACTCAATTTTGCTGATTTCGATCGCGGGGATTATGTAGGAGCAGTAGCCGATAAAATTTTCTCGGAAAATATTTCTAAAGTCCTCTATCCCAATGATAATACCTCCCAGGGTAAACAGTTACGGCTAGAGCAGCAATATTTCTTTGTTAGTTGTTCTCTACAAGATATTATTAATCGCTATAGACGGCAGTATGAAACCTTCGATCGCTTCCATGAGAAAGTAGCCATTCAGCTCAATGATACCCATCCATCTATTGGCGTAGCAGAGTTGATGCGGTTGTTAGTAGATGAATATCACTTGGGCTGGAATCGCGCTTGGTACATGACTAAGCATGTTTTTGCCTATACGAATCATACCCTACTTTCGGAAGCACTGGAAACTTGGCCGGTGAGTTTGTTTGAATCCTTGCTGCCGCGACATTTAGAAATCATTTATGAAATTAATCAGCGCTTTATGAATGAGGTGCGTTCTCGATACCCTGGAGATTTAGACCGATTGTCCCGCATGTCTTTAGTCCAGGAATATCCAGAGAAAAAAATTAGAATGGCCCATTTAGCTTGTGTGGGTTCTTCTTCTATTAATGGAGTAGCTCAACTGCATACAGATTTGTTAAAAGCTCAGGTTTTACATGATTTTTATGACTATTGGCCGCAAAAGATTCAGAATAAAACCAATGGGATTACTCCCCGGCGCTGGCTACTGTTGAGTAATCCTCAGTTGTCTGGTTTAATTAGCTCGCAAATGGGTCAGGGTTGGATTACTAATTTAGATCAATTGCGGGGATTAGAACCCTATGCTGACGATCCGAAATTTCAACAGGAATGGCAACAGATCAAATACGAGCATAAGATGGCTTTGACCGAGCATATTTTGCTGTTTAATGATTTAGAGGTGAATCCGGATTCTTTGTTTGATATTCAAGTGAAACGGATGCATGAGTATAAGCGTCAACTGTTGAGTGTGCTGCATATTATTACGTTGTATCATCGGATAAAGCAGAACCCTGGCTTAAATCTTGTCCCTAGGACGTTTATTTTCGCCGGGAAAGCAGCTCCGGGCTACTTTATGGCAAAAATGGCGATCCAGTTGATTAATGCGGTGGCGAGGGTGGTAAATGCCGATTCAGAGGTGGGCGATCGCCTAAAAGTGGTATTTCTCGCCGGATATTCCGTTTCCTTGGGACAAAAAATTTACCCGGCTGCCGATCTCTCGGAACAGATTTCCATGGCAGGAAAAGAGGCATCGGGTACGGGAAATATGAAATTTGCCCTCAATGGTGCGGTAACGATTGGGACGTTAGATGGGGCGAATATTGAAATCCGGGAAGAAGTGGGTGAGGAGAATTTTTTCCTGTTTGGTTTAACCGCATCGGAAGCACAAGCACTCAAAGCACAGGGGTATCATCCAAAATCCTATTATCGCCGGAATCGAGAACTAAAAGCGGCGATCGATGGCATTGCGAATGGGGAGTTTTCCCCAGAAAATCCGGAGTTATTTCGCCCCATTGTTGATTCCTTATTGGAGCGGGATGAATATTTACTCTTAGCTGACTATGCCGATTATATCCACTCTCAAGAGCGCGTCAGTCAAGCGTATCAAGACCGGGTAAACTGGACGAAGAAATCGATTTTGAATACGGCGAGGATGGGCAAGTTTTCCAGCGATCGCGCGATCGCCGAATATGCTAGAGATATTTGGCACATTCAGCCCGTTTATCCTTCTTAATCTGAAGTCCGATTAAGCACCATCATTAAACACCTAGGGAGCGAGACGCTCCCACTCCAGTCATCTCAAAGGATTGAGGGAATGCGGGCATCTTGCCCGCTAGTCATAACCCCATAAAAAATCATCTTAAGCACCATCATTAAACACCTAGGGAGCGAGACGCTCCCACTCCAGTCATCTCAAAGGATTGAGGGAATGCGGGCATCTTGCCCGCTAGTCATAACCCCATAAAAAATCATCCCTCTTTATAGCACCATTCTATGGACTTACGACTGAAAAAACTTAACCAATTCCTGAGTCAGAGTGTCCACCATCGTTTGGTCTTTTCCTATCTCTGCGGCAGCTTCTTGGGCAATTGTTGTCGCTTCTTCCGCCGGTAAATCCACCAATTTCACCAACTTCTTATAGGCTTCTTCCTCCTCGGCATTAATCAAATCTTCATCGGGAGTACGAGCGCTAGAAGCAATCACTTCATATCCCAATTTCAAGGCAATTTTGCGTTCTTCCACAGTTTCTAACTTAGGAATCAACTCTTCTAGGGGAATATTTTGCATCATATAATCCCGTAATTCTTGTTTCAGTTCCTGCTGTTGTGTCGAGTCTCCAGGAGCAAACAACTGACTAAAGCGATCGAGCATGATATCGACTTCTTCTGTGGCTAACTCCCCATCAGACCAAGCCATGGCTGTAACGACACGCAATACATTCATCTGACGGGGTGTAATGGGAGGAGGGGGCGGGGGTTGCAGAGCCATAGGTTCTCCTAATTTGGGTGATGAGTTTTAATTTTCCACGGTAACATGGTTTGCAGGCAATAGGCAATTGACAATTACCCATTACCTATGACCAGAATGAAAGCACTTTTTAATTCAGGGTAGAAACCATGGCTGCTACCAGTTGATCTGGATTGACGGCAAAGGGAAGATGGTGGATATCGGAAGATTTAGCGCAGGCGATCGCCGCCACTTGTCGCAATTGAGCTAAAGTTACCTCTGCTAAACCTAAATCTTCTAAGGTTTTCGGTAAGCCAATTTGCTCATAAAACTGAATCAACTGTTGACGAGCGGAGAGGGCCAAATGATTATTTTGAATCATTTCCTCTAAGCGCAGTTGCACCAAAATCCCATAGGCCACTTTTTCCCCATGGATCGTTTTGTGGGTAGGGTCAATATGGGTTAAGCCATTATGTACCGCATGGGCTGCTACGGTGCGACATTGAGCGCCCCCTAATCCTCCGGTTACCCCAGCCATCAATACGCAAGCATCGACAATTTGTTTCCAGGTCTCGCTTCCGGGGTTTTGCAGAGCTTGAGGGGAATGTTGCAAGAGGATATCGCGCAGGACTCTCGCCTGTTGCACGGCAGCAATAATTAAGGTTTGTTCGCAATGACCGCTACTGACTGAGGCTTCATACCATTTGGCGATCGCATCCCCAATTCCTGCCACTAACGTGCGTTTGGGAGCCGTGAGAATCAGATCGTAGTCCAGGATCAGCAGATCGGGACAGCGATCTAGGGCTACATCATAGAGAAAAGCCCCTTGATTAGAATAGACATTGGAGAGGGCTGTCCAAGCGGCACAGGTTGCGCCGGAAGTGGGGAGGGTGGCGATCGCCAAATGACATTGATGGGCAATCAGTTTAGCCGTATCCAGAGCTTTACCCCCACCCACACCAATAATAAAATCCGCTTGATGATCGGCTACCGCTTGACGCAGAGTTTCTAGGGAAGTTTCGCTACAGTCGGGTAGATAGGAAGCCGTTTGTGGGGTTAAACCTTGCTCTTCGAGAACGGTAAAGAGGCGCGGTTGAATGATGCTCAAAGCGCGATCTCCCCCAATGACCAAGGGACGCTGACCTAAAGCGGCCAACTCCCTGCCACTGTTCTCTAAAATCTGCGATCCCCGAATGACCCGCGCTGGTCCTACATGAATGGTGATGGGACTGCTAACGGGAGTGATGGAGTTACATTCAGAGGTTGATGGGGTTGGTTGGATCATTTATGCATCTCCTGAATTTAAGAAGGGTTCAGAGTCTGAAGCTGTTGCAGGTTTTCTCGGTTAATCTCCACCGTAATTTCTCGATCTCCTCCCCGATCGAGGGATTGTTGGGCTTTGCCTAAATATATCGCCTCTGATATTTGGGGTTGGGGGTGGACAATAGTGCGAGCCAAAACGGTTGGGCGATCGCTATTGGTTGCCGGTCTCCCATAGGAAAATAGATTAATCGCTGCTTGTTTGAGGGTAGCTTCTAATTCTGATTCTGTAATTTGGGGCGATACGGCAATCACGGTATGGGCTGCACCATTATCGAAAACTAGGGAATACCGCACCGAGCCAGGAACGACAGTTCGGGTAAAGGGAACCAAGCTCAAGGAAAACAGGCCGGCAGTCAGTACCGCCATAAATGAACTGATCCCGACAAAGCGGAAGCGAAACCCCCACTTAAAGACGAAGCAAAGAAGGGTGAAGGCAATACTGACTCCGGTGGCGATCGCAAACCACTCAGAAGCTTGTAAAAAATCTGCGGTTGTGGGCATGGCAATGTTATCTTAAATGACGTTTGGTTAAGATTTATGATAAGTCATTGAGGCCGTCCTGATGAGGGAGCAGGGGCGTATTTAACAGTAGCAAACTTTAGAGATTGTTCTTGAAGGGAGATATACAGAGTGTTGGAGTGGTTAAGCGCAATTCCCCTAGCCTTATGGTTAGACCAAGCTGGATTAAAGGATGTATTGCAGATCCCGGTTACCTGGCAACAAAATACCTCTCGCTGGGTTGTCCATGCTGATTCCAGGGTGAATCTGACCGGTCTGATTAATCCTTATCTGAACAGTTGGAGTCAAAAAAGCCCCGGACAAAGCTATCACGGCATTTGGCTGCAATCGGGAGAGTCGGTTTTATTTGACCATCAGGGCACTGAGCTATTTTCGGGGGCATCTTTAACTAAGGTGGCCACTACCTTAGCTGCTCTGCAAGAGTGGGGCCCCTATCATCAGTTTACGACTCAAGTGGCGATCGCCGGTGAACTCAATCATGGGGTAGTGGAAGGAGATTTAGTCATCATTGGGGGTTCCGATCCGCTTTTGGTGTGGCAAGAGGCGATCGCGATCGGTCAACAGCTTAATCAATTGGGGATTACTCAAATCACCGGCGATTTAATTATTACTGGCCCCCTGTGGATGAACTATGAAACCGATCCGGCTACAGTGGGGGCCCTCTTTTATCGCAGCATGAATGCTAATCTTTGGGATCGCCAATTAGAACAACAGTATCGTAGTTTACCCCATGATTTACCCCGGCCCCAAGTGGCGATCGCCGGTTCCATTCGTGCCCAAGCTGCCCCAACTCAGTTGACTCCTTTATTACGTCACCAGTCCTTAGCTCTCGTGGAAATCCTCAGACGGATGAATGTCCATAGTCACAATGCGTTAGCCGAAACCCTGGCCGAATCCCTAGGGGGCGATCGTCGGGTGGAGGAATTGGCCGCTGGTTTTGCCGGTATTCCCTCGGATGAAATACACCTGATCAATGGATCGGGATTGGGGGTTGATAACCGCATGTCTCCCCGTTGTTCCGTTTTATTATTGATGGCAATACAACGGTATTTACAGTTATATCATCTCAGTATTGCGGATGCTTTTCCAGTGGCGGGTTATGATGGGGGCACAATTAGCGATCGCCATCCGCCTCAATATAGTATAGTTAAAACGGGCACGCTTTCAACCGTCAGTAACTTGGCTGGGGTGATTTTTACCCGCGATCGGGGTTTAGTTTGGTTTAGTATCATGAATCAAGGCTGGGATATTGAAGGCTTTCGCGTCCAACAGGATGAATTATTGCGTACCCTCGCCAACCATTGGGGTGGAGTGAGCCATCCCCCAGAAGCCATAGAACCCAACACCCAGCTTGCTGCATCCCTACGCACCCTTGGAGACGTTTCCCGTCATCAAATTCTTTGGTAAAATAACAGTCAAGCCCTCTTCAGAGAACAATAGCGCTAATTCTATGGGACGCAAAGCCAAACTCAAGCATCAACGTCATCAACCCCAAACTTCCCAGCCTCAGTCGGAGCCTACACCTTTAGATACCACCGATTTTGTCAAAGACCTGGAAAAAAAAGGTTATGGCTTCAAAGAGAGCAAAACTGCCCCAGAGATTCCCCAGCATCAGATTAAACCCCAATTGTGAGGGGGGGAAGATTCTCCAGGGCTATAGATAGGCTATAAATTTAGTAAAAACTTAATAACCAAACAGTAGTATTGCGCTATAATGATAGTTGAATCATCATTGAACCCTTCAATGATCTAGAGAAACATTCCCAGGAGATAATCTGATGAAAAACTATCCCGAAATTGGCAAAAACTTTATCGAGGGCAGCAAAAAACTGGGGGCACAAGAGCCAGAAACCATGAAAGCATTTGGGGCTTTAATCAAGGCTACAACCCTGAAAGAGGGAGCGCTCTCTCCTAAAATCAAAGAATTGATTGCTCTTGCTCTGGGTATTGCGGCCCGATGTGATGGTTGTATTGCTCATCACACCCACGAATGCATTAAAGCTGGAGTCACCCGTGAAGAACTGGTAGAAATGATCGGTGTTTGTCAACTGATGGGGGGTGGGCCATCAACGGTTTATGGTGCAGAGGCCTTGATGGCTTATGACCAGTTTATGGCAGAAAAATCCTAAAGATTAATTCATCTCAAGGAGATAGAGTTTTGCTTGCTTAATGAGGTACAAGGGAAGCAGATCCTCCCATGAAAAATCCCCCTTTTTAAGGGAGATCAAGATGTATCATGGGGGGTCAAAAGGGTTAATCAGTAATAAGACAATCGTTTTTCTCTTAATGATGAATCAGAGGATTACCAATGATATTAGACTTCGGTGAAATGGGCGTTTTAGCGGTTCCCGTATAGAGGTTTGTTTCTCGATCTAAAACCGAAATAACTTTTTGATGAAAAAGTTCACATTGAGCTAAGGAGTCACCGATATTAGTCAATCCCAGCTTACCAAATTCAGATAAAGTTCCTATTAAATGAAAAATGGTTCCGGTTTCGGTTCCGGTATCAAAATGCAGATTATGATGGGCGATGATATCAATTAAATCGTGGGGCAAGAGTCCTTGATATCGTTTTTGCTTTAAATTATCGGTAGCCAAATAATATTTTGGCCGCCCTTTTTGGCTATAAAACAAGCCATCCTCAGCATTATAAAATCCTCCGGTCAAATATTTTAAGGTCATAAACGGATGGGTGGTTCCACCGCAGCGCAGATTAATTTCAATGGCGAATATATCCCAATCTGGGGAAGAGGGATTTCCAGAGGGAACGGCGATAAAATCTACGGCAAATCGCTCTAAGGCTCCTTTTTCGGCTAAGTTCTGGCCAATTAGGCGGCCATATTCTTGAATTTTCAGGCGATAAGCTTCGTCGGCGGGAAATTGGCAACCTAAGTAAATTTGTCCATCGGGGCCACCTAAAATTTGGTCATGGGTGGAGAGAATTTCTACGGTTCCTAGGGGGGTGATTTGGGCTTGAACGCTGGGCGATCGCTTTTTGTCTCCTTCAATAAAGGCTTCGACAATGGCTCCCAATTCGGGAATACGGGAGCCAAAGGTGGGCCAGGTTTCTCCAGGGCCTTGAAATCTGAGATGCTGAAACTGGTTTTTAATTGCGCGAACGCGATCGCCATGACTCGCCCTTCCCGGTTGATAATCAGCAAGGGGACTCAAATTGAGCAAGGCATTGCCTTCACCAGAAAATCCTTCATTGAGTTTAATTACCATGCGCTTTAGGTGGGGTTGTCGCTCCCATAAGTCGGCAGAGGCTTCGGCTAAGTCCTGGGAATTCCACACCGAATGACATCCATCGGGATGGGGAATATGACATTGGGCAAAAATTTCCCGACTGCCGGATTTTGTGCCCCAATGGAGTAAATCCGGATCACAAGCAAATAGGGGTAGCTGTAATTTGACGGATAATTCCCGTTCCCAGGAAGTGGAATTAAAACAAACCATATAGGATTGGGAGGGACGGAGCGATCGCCGAATGCGCTCAATTAAGCGGGGACGGTCTAAAATTTTTTCCGTTAGAGATTTACAGGAGCGATCGTAAGCTGAGAAGAGTAATAGGCGATCGCGAGCATGGGAAAAAGGAATACCGGGCAAAAGATGGAGATAATAATCAACAATAATCTCTGGTAGCGGTTCGGAGGTAACATAAACTAAGCGAGTGTGGGGATTTTTTAAGCGAATCAGGGAAAACAGCATTCGTTCTTCGTAGTGCATGACCCCTTCAACTTTCTGAAGTTCTTGTTGATCTAAGGTCAGGGAGGGAATAACCAAGATATCATAATCATCAGGTTCAGTTATAGAGTAAGTGTGCCAATTCGGGGCGATCTGACTTTGATCCAGGAGTTGGGGTAACTCACAACTGTGATGAGAGAGTGAATTTCGCCACTGAGTTTGAAGATATTGAAATTGCTCAATAACATCTGGTCGATCTTTACATTCGATTCCGTGGTTGGAGTGGTGCATGAGGTTAACCCCACGATAAAGTCTAAACATATAGAACCTTATCAGATCGGATGTGTGCTATTTGATGAATAATCTTTGAGCAAATACCAACCCTTTTAGACTTAAGTCCTTTCCGTCGATCCCAGGTGAATCATGATCATCGAAGATGAAGAACTGCGGCAACTGTATAAAGTCTCTAGCGAGGAACACCTGCAAAATTTAGAGGCAGGTATTTTGCACCTAGAGCAACATCCAGAGGATGGGGAAAAACTCCAAGAAGTGCTGCGAGAAGCTCATACCCTCAAAGGAGACTCTCGTATGTTAGGAGTTAAGGATGTGGAATCTTTGTCCCATCAAATCGAGCAAGTCGTCGGTAAACTCAAGGAGGATAGTACGGCCCTTGAGGGGGGTATGGGCGATCGCCTCTATTATGGCTTAGATGCCATGCGCCAAATGGTTCATGAAGCTGTAACTGGTGAGCCTTCAGGCATTCAAGCCTATAAGGTGTTAGCCGTACTGATGGGGGCGAATATCCCCGAAAGTCCGACCGCTCAGACTAAACCCCAACCAGACCAGCAAATAGAGCCGGTAGAAGGGGTTTCTGTAACCGATGTCTCCCTCCCGGAACCAGAGCCAGAAGAGCCTTCAGAGGAGCCACTAGAGCCAGTAGAAGCTGTATCTGTGACACCGGTTTCCCCTCCCGAAGCACCACCGGAACCTGTGCCAGAGGAGCCAAAAGTACCACCCAAACCAGTTTCTGAAGTGCCCTCCGTTCCCCCTGTACCCCAAAAGACGGATGCAAAACCAGAAACACCGGTGATGGGATCGAGTTATCGGATTGAGAGTGTGCGGGTGGCGACTCGTAATCTAGATGATTTGATGACGCAAACGGGGGAGTTAACCGTCAGTAAGATCCGCATGGCCCATCATATTAATACCATTAACGATATGGTGAATTTATGGGAGGAGTGGAACCGGCAAACCTATGGCAATCTGAGTTTTGAGCAGAGTGTGGACAAGTTGCAAGCGCTCAAACAACGGCATGAAGAATATTTAGAAGAAATGGGTAAGCTCTTGAATGAGTTGCGATCGCGAGCTTCGGAAGATGTCGCTCGTTTAGAGGCGATCTCTAGCCAACTCGATTCTGGTATTCGCACCCTCAGACTCTTACCTTTATCTACTATTTTTAACCTATTTCCCCGCTTAGTTCGCGATTTAGCCAAACAACAAGGGAAACAAGTCAACTTAATTATTGAAGGTGCAGAAACCAAAGCCGATAAACGCATTTTAGAAGAAATGAAAGACCCGTTAATGCATATGATCCGTAATAGCATCGATCATGGCATTGAAACCCCAGCAGAGCGGATTGCTCAAGGCAAAATACCCCAAGCAACCATTCGTCTTAGGGGATCTCAATCGGGCAATAGTATTCTGATTGAACTTGAAGATGATGGTCAAGGATTAAACCTAGAAAACATTAAACGCACGGCCAAAGAAAAGGGACTGCGGCGACCCGAAGAACTCGAAGCCATGACCGAGGCACAAATTCAAGCCCTAATTTTTGCCCCTGGATTTTCCACTCGTAAATTCGTCACCGAAGTTTCTGGGCGCGGTGTGGGATTAGATGTTGTCCGCACTAATGTAGAGCATTTGAAGGGCAATATTCAGGTTGACTCAACTCCCGGTAAAGGCTGTAAATTTACGATTCAACTGAGTACCAGTTTAGCCACGGCTTCCGTTTTATTGGTATCCGTTCAAGGCTCAACCTATGCTATTCCCGTGGAGTTTGTGAAGACTACACTGTTAATTCCAGAGCATCAGATTTTTGCTATTGAGGGTCGAGATACTTATGCTATGGAGGATCGACCGATTTCTATTGCCCGGCTAGAAGAAATTTTAGAATTATCTATTCCTTCTGCATCTCAGGCGGAATTGGCTAAAAGCAAAACCATAGAATTTTGGCCTTGTATTATTCTGCAAGTGGGGCCAGAATTATTAGGCGTGATTGTCGATGAACTGCTCGATCAACAGGATATTATTCTCAAACCCCAAAGTCTGCTCCTGCAAAGAGTGCGGAATGTTTCTGGGGCGACGATTTTAGGCACGGGGGAAGTTTGTATGGTCTTAAATCCCCAAGATTTAGTCAAGTCTGTCCAGAAGAAAAATATTCAGCGTAAAGTTGAGTCTTTACAGGTGGTGAACCCGAAGGAAGAAAATCAGAAATCAGCCGTTTTATTATTAGCAGAAGATTCCATCGCTACCCGTACCCAAGAAAAACGAATTTTGGAAAGTGCAGGGTATGAGGTGGTTACGGCGGTGGATGGTTTGGATGCCTATAATAAGTTGAGAAGCCGTCATTTTGATGGGGTGATTTCTGATGTGCAAATGCCTAATTTAGATGGATTGTCATTAGCGGCTAAAATTCGGGAGCATAAGGAATATGAAGACCTGCCAATTATTTTAGTTACGTCTTTGGCTTCTGATGAAGATAAACATCGGGGTGCAGAAGCTGGAGCAAGTGCCTATTTGACGAAGGGGGGGTTTAGTCAGGAGTTGTTGTTAGAAACGGTGCGCCGTTTGGTGTAGATTTTTCCCCCATCCCTTTTCAGATTGGCGATAGCTGATATCAAGTCCGGTTTCCGCAAGCGGACATGAAAATTTGTTAAGAAGCGGGCAAGATGCCCGCACTCCTCTAATCCCTTGATATGACTGGAGTGGGAGCATCTTGCTCCCTGGATTTTTAATTAGGGTATTTCTGCTTCGCGGACATGAATAAGCGAACTTGATATGAAGAAGCGGGCAAGATGCCCGCACTCCTCTAATCCCTTGATATGACTGGAGTGGGAGCGTCTCGCTCCCTGGATTTTTAATTAGGGTATTTCCGCTTCGCGGACATGAATAAGCGAACTTGATATGAAGAAGCGGGCAAGATGCCCGCACTCCTCGAATTCTTTGATATGACTGGAGTGGGAGCGTCTCGCTCCCTGGATTTTTAATTAGGGTATTTCCGCTTCGCGGACATGAATAAGCGAACTTGATATCATGTCCGCTAAATGA
>NZ_JAQOSP010000046.1 GCF_030068475.1 Roseofilum acuticapitatum BLCC-M154
TCTTGAATACCTGGAGTGCTGGGGTCTAAATCTACGGTGCTGGGGTCTAGGTCTCCATCTACATCGGTGTCGTTACCGGTGAGGCTGAAGGTAACATCGGTGTCTTGAGCGGTGGTGTCGCTGTCGTTGTTGGCTACGGGAATAAAAGAAACTGTGGCGCTGTCACTATTATTGCTTTCGCTACTTTCAGTGATATTATCATTGGGGTCAACCACTGCCGTGTTGGTGAAGGGGGAGGTAGGAGTGTTAGAGACTGTACCCACAATGGTTAAGGTGGCCGTGCTACCGGCGGTGAGAGAGCCTCCGGTGAAGGTGACGACTCCTCCCGTTTCACTGGCACTGAAGCCAGCTTGGGTGGTGGCATTGGAGTAGGTGAAGCCGGTGGGGAGGGTGTCTTGAACTTCGATACCGGTGACATCGGCTCCAGGGTTGGCGTTGCTGACGACTAGGGTGTAGGTGAGGGGGTCTCCGGCACTGACGTTGGTGCTGCTGGCGGTTTTGATGATGCTCAGGTCGGGGGAGGGAGTGGTCACCGTGGGGGTAACGGTGCCTTCGTTATTGGTTTCGTTACTTTCGGCGATGGTGTTGTTGGGGTCAACCACTGCCGTGTTGGTGAAGGGGTCACTGGCGGCGGCGGTGACCGTACCGATGATGGTCAGGGTGGCCGTGCTACCGGCGGTGAGAGAGCCTCCGGTGAAGGTGACGACTCCTCCCGTTTCACTGGCACTGAAGCCAGCTTGGGTGTTGGCATTGGAGTAGGTGAAGCCGGTGGGGAGGGTGTCTTGAACTTCGATACCGGTGACATCAGCGCCAGGGTTGGCGTTGCTGACGACTAGGGTGTAGGTGAGGGGGTCTCCGGCACTGACGTTGCTGCTGCTGGCGGTTTTGGTGATGCTCAGGTCGGGGGGAGTGGTAGCAACGACATTGGTTGTATCAGTGAGAATGTCATCTCCTGGGGAGGTGTCGTTAATACCTGGAACTTGGACAGTGTTCTCAATTGTACTGTTAGCAGGAGCGATAACTGTTCCTTCTGCCAGAATAGTTAGGGTGTCATCTGGCCCGATGTTGACACTGGTGAATATTTCATTGCTCGTGCCCGAAGCACCGTTAATTATGTTAGATTGTCCTGAAGTATTTGTGACTGAAGCATTCCAGGAGTCAATGTCAACACCACTTGTGGGAATCGAGTCTTGGACAATTAAGCCGACAACGCGATTGGGGAGAGTGTTATTGGTTAGACTAATGGTGTAAGTAATATTTGCTCCTGTAGCAATATTATCTACACCGTCAGTTTTGGTAATTGTGAAATCTACATCTGGAGTTGGAGTAGGAAGAGTCCCAAAGTCACCAGAGTTTTCACTGGGTTCCTGAATAATTGTAGCGGTTCCATTCGTCTGACTGAGGCGGGCAAAGCGTCTTTCATTATTGTTACCGTTTGATCTAACGATGGCATAAAGGTCTCCGTCTTCTCCAAAGCCAAGAGAACCTGAATTATCAACATTGGAGAGTCCAGACTCACCCACATATTCAGCAATGAGAGTATTGACATTGACTTTGTAGAGCCTTAACTCTCCACTGACTAAAACTGAAACATAGAGAATATCGGCATTGTTGGGATCAAAAGCAGCATCACCACTTCCTGCACTGAAGGATGGAGTGCCCCCTGATATTGCTCCTAAGTCTGTTGCCACTCCTGTATTAGGATCAATGCTATAAAGGTTTGCAGTATTTCCAGCTAAACCGTAAATCGTACCATCTTGAGCTTGAGCCAGTTTCAGGAACTGAACATCTACACCTGTGCGATTAGGGAGGGTGGTATTAGTTTGGGTCACAGGGTCCCAATAACCCACTTGAGAACCCACTGGAGCAGTGGAATTACTTTGTTCTCCCACATAATAAATTCGTCCTGTATTACTATCGCGAGTAATGGCAAAACTCCGAAAAGCAAGCTCTCCTCCAGGGATAAAGGTTTGATTTCCGTTGGTAATATCAACTAAGTATAGTTGGGAAGGGTTACCTCTAGCAGAATAGAAGGGGTTGGGTTGGATATTACCTACAAAGGTATCGACTGTGGCTTGGTTATTTGTGGCGTTTGGATCGCTCGGGTTAGAGGCAGTAATTTCAGCAGTGTTACTCAGGATCGTGCCGCTAGTACCAAGATCAATGGTTGCCTCAATTTCTAGGGTGGCGTTGTCACCGTTGTTGATATTACCGACTGTCCAAATTCCTGTTGTATTGTCGTAGGTTCCTTGACTGGGTGTGCTACCTGAAAAAGTAAGTCCGCTTGGTAGTGAATCTGTAACTTCTACTCCTGTGGCATTATCGGGCCCGTTGTTGGAGAGGGTAATGGTGTAGGTGATAGTATTCCCAACGTTGGGAACATTGTTACTGATGGTTACTCCGGTAATTTCTAGGTCGGCATTAAGGGTATGGGGGTAGGTGGCGATCGCCCCCTCATCAAATACTAATTCCGATCGCATCTTCCCAGTTCGATACCCTAGCTCCCAGGTTCCTCCTAGAGCGGTGTTACCGGTTAAGGTTGTGGATGCGGCGATCGCCCTTTTCGTTAACTCACTGAGGCGATCGACGAAACACCGACCGATCGCATTCCCAGCGACTCGACACCCATAGAGTAAGATTTCCGCCGACTGACTCAGCAGATTTGACCAGCCTTGCAGGGTTTGGCTATAGTAGGGGAGGTTTTCTCGATTGAGTTGGGTCGAACCCAACTGGATCTGACCCCAATGACCATGGGAAATGACATGAAGAGCTTCAATGGAGTGGGCATTTTTCCCATATGTATGCAAATGTTGGGTAATTTGCTCAATGCCATCTTGGTCTTTTTTCAGGATGACCACTTCCACGTCTGACTTGACCCCATTCACTAGGGTGGCATAATCTTTAACCTGGGGATCGATAAAAGCAATCTGTTTCCGGACAACAGGAAATGGGGATAAGTTAGACATGGTTATGGTAGATTGAATCTGATGATTTTGAGCTAAATCAATGGGATCTCCGAAGCAGGTTTCATTACTCTTTTTTACGGTTAAAAAAAGCTGAAACACTTTACATAGAGTTTTGGAAATCCTTTCCTGGGACTCTATTCTTAGATTTAAATCGATATAGCGATTGCCATTTAGAATAGGTTGATAGCATCCTGATAATTGAGACCAACAAGACAAACTAAAATGCTAATAACTCTTTATAAAAGTCAAGATTGGTTACACACCCTGAATCGGTATTCTTCAATTATATATCGAACTAAAATTATTTGGCAATTGATAGAGTGTTAATGCTTAATATTAAGAAACAAAGATTTTATGAGGGAATAAGTTGTGTTTTTTGTTGTTTATAATACATTGACTGTGCAATTAGCTTAAATCTACGTTACAATTGTGTAAACTTTTTCGTAAGGTTAATTGTATTGCTATTTCACATCCTATCAATGCAAGGTCTTATGCAATGCGAATTCTAATTTATTCCTACAACTACGCTCCAGAACCGATTGGGATCGCCCCATTGATGACGGAGTTAGCTGAAGGTCTTGCCGAGCGAGGCCATCAAGTGCGTGTCGTGACGGGGATGCCCAATTATCCAGAACGGCAAGTATATGAGGAATATCGTGGTAAAATTTATCTAACTGAAGTAAAAAACAAGGTGACGATTCAACGCAGTTATATTTATATTAAGGGGCCAAAACCGGGATTATTAGATCGCCTTTTACTTGATGGGAGTTTTATTGCCAGTAGTGTAGTCCAAGCCTATCGAGGATGGCGACCCGATGTCGTGTTTGCCACAATTCCTCCCTTACCCATTTCCATTCCTGTGAGTCTTTTTTCTGCCTCTCGACGCTCTCCAGTGGTACTCAATTTACAAGATATTGTTTCAGAAGCGGCGGTTAGAGTGGGCTTACTCAAACGGGAGTCCGTGCTATTTAAGATGGCAGAAAGTTTGGAGACTCTAGCCTATTCTACGTCAGCAAAGATTAGCGTCATAGCGGAAGGATTTCGAGATAAGTTGCTGTCCCAAGGAATTAGCGATCGCAAAATCACCTGTATTCCCAACTGGGTGGATGTTAACTTCATTCGTCCCCTACCCCAAGAACCCAATGATTTTCGCACAAACCATCAACTGAACGGTAAATTTGTCATTCTTTATGCTGGAAATATTGCTCTGACTCAAGGATTAAGTACAGTTATTGAGGCGGCTGGTCAACTCCAACATCTAGAAGCGATTCAATTTGTGATTGTGGGAGAACAAAAAGCCTTGGGCACACTGCAAACAGAATGCGATCGCGTCAAAGTCAAAAATGTCAAACTCCTGCCCTTCCAACCCCGCGAAACCCTGCCCCAAATGTATGCTGCGGCCAACATCGGCTTAGTCGTCCAAAAACAGCGCGTTACAACCTTTAACTTACCCTCGAAAATTCCCTTAATTTTGTCCAGTGGTCGAGCCATTGTCGCCTCAGTTCCCGATGATGGAACCGCAGCTAAAGCCGTTCACGATAGTGGCGGTGGAGTAGTGGTTGCGCCAGAAGATGGCAAAGCCCTAGCAGACAAAATTGCCGATCTCTATCATAATCCCATGGAAGTAGAACAGCTAGGCAAGCAAGGGCGAGACTATGCCATGGCAAACTTTTCCCTTGAACAAGCGCTCAATCGCTATGAAAGCCTATTTGAGGAAGTAATCGGTAATAGGTAATGGGAAAGCTCCCCATCCTCCCCACTCCCCAGATCTTCAGTTAAGATAAAGATTCTTCAGATAAACCCAATAGTGTCCTAATTCTTAACCTAGTTTGCATGTCCAACTTTGGCCAAACCCCTCTTTCCCCTTCCTCAATTCCCCCTTCAGCTCCCTCTAACCCCCTTTCCTTAGAGCAGAGTCAGCGCATGGCCCTAACCATGGCTGAAGCTGCTGATGACCGTAAAGGGGCAGATATCGCGATCCTCAAAGTCGATGAAGTCTCCTACTTAGCAGACTTTTTCATCTTGGTAACCGGATTCTCGACCGTCCAAGTGCGGGCGATCGCCAGGGCGATCGAAGATAGTGTAGAAGAACACTTCCAACGCTTTCCCTTAAGAACCGAAGGAAAAGCAGAAGGAAGCTGGATTTTACAAGACTTTGGAGAAGTAATTGTTCATATCTTTCTCCCCCAAGAGCGGCAATTTTATAACCTTGATGCCTTCTGGAGTCATGCCGAACCCATAGAATTTAAACCCAAGGACTCATAGAGATAGCACAGCCCAATGATGGAAAAGAATACCTGGCCTTGTCCTGTCCCAGACGAACAACAACCCCTCAACGAATTTCGAGAACTCAAAGAATCGGGATTCTTTCGTTGGGGAACCCTAGACCCTCACCAATATTGGTTGAAAGTGATTTGGATTTGGGGATTAAGCTGGGTCATTACCGGGCCAGTAGCGGCGGCCAGTTTTCCAATCAGTAAAGACCCCATGCACTTTACCCTCTGTGCCAGTGCTGGAGCCAGCTTAATCTTGGTTTTACTTCTACTGCGCTTATACTTAGGATGGAAATATATCGGCGATCGCCTCAACAGTCCCACCGTCTCCTACGAAGAATCTGGCTGGTATGATGGTCAAATCTGGGAAAAATCCCCAGAGAGCCTGACCCAAGACCAACTGATCGTCACCTACCAAGTCAAACCCATCCTCAAACGTCTTCATTGGACATTTGCTGGACTAGGCACACTTCTGGGAACGGAAGCCATTAGTTGGGTCTGCTTTTAATGATTTCCGATCTTCTATTCATCCATTGATAAACTCATGACCAGGGGAAAACGTACCGCCACCTTACAAGTTAGTCTCCTTCGGGAAGGCATTACTGAATCCACCCACTGCACGCAAGCCGTTGTTTGCGACGATAAAGGGCGAGTGCTTTCTGCTGCTGGAGATCCAGAAACAGCCACATTCATTCGTTCTGCTCTCAAACCCTTTCAAGCCTCAGCCGTAACCAGCAGTGGAACCCTAGAGAGCTATAATCTGAGCGATCGCGATTTAGCCATCATTTGCAGTTCCCACCAAGGCACAACCCAGCAAGCTAGGCAAGTCTTTAACATTCTCTGGCGCTGCGAAATTGAACCCACCGCCCTCCAATGTCCCATCCCCCCCGGCGCTCAAAGCGCCCTCCAACATAATTGCTCAGGCAAACATGCAGGCATGTTAGCCGTTTGTCAGCAACGCCATTGGATGAAAGAAAACTACTTACGCCGCAATCATCCCGTTCAACAACTTATTCTATCCAGAGTCGCCGAACTGCTCAGACTTCCCCCCGATGAACTCATCGGTGTCCATGATGACTGTGGCGCACCCACCTACTACATGCAACTCGGACAAATGGCCACCCTATACGCTCAGTTATCCTCCGGCGAACATCTCGACTTAGAACGAGTCGTGCGAGCCATGACCCATTATCCCGAATTCGTCGCCGGTGAAGAAACCTTTGACACTGAACTCATGCGGATCACCCAAGGAGAACTGATTAGCAAATCTGGAGCTGAAGGCATCCAATGCATTGGCCGCATCGGTGAAGGCATGGGTTTAGCCATTAAAGTCAGTGATGGCAGTAAACGGGCCAAATATGCCGCCGCCATTCATGCCCTCAAAGAATTAGGCTGGATCACTCCCCTGGCCGCAGATACCCTCGGAGAACAGTTTATGAGCATTGGAGACTATAAACGGCTAGAAGTGAGTGGAGAATTATCCCTAATTTAGACAAAAAGGTTGCACAATTTCAATCCCCGATCTATACTAGATGAAGTGACGCGGGGTAGAGCAGTCTGGTAGCTCGTCGGGCTCATAACCCGAAGGTCAGTGGTTCAAATCCGCTCCCCGCCACCAAATTCTAAATATGGTATAGAGCGAGTTATAGCAACTGACCTTCTGATTACGGTAACTTGCTCAAAAATATTTCACACAAATTCACCATACTACCCCCCTTAGTGGGGGTTAAGTGGTTTGTGATGGGGTAAGATATAAATAGATATTTGTTATAGCCACCATAGAAAACCACTGGATACATAAGCACAAAAAATTCAGGCGTTCAGGCTTAGAAGCAAAAACCCAAAAATAGGCAGAATTTAGGCTAAAGGTACTTCATTGGGTCATCATCCTCGCTCTCTAGCCCCACATACGTTACTTGCCGATCGCGGGGATTAAATGAGCGCTCGACCCTCAAGGCGGTAAATGATTTCCTTACCATCAAAATCAACGGTAAGGATTTTTCGTCTCAAAAGTTCAGCAAACATCTGAACTGAAAGATACAGCAGTTTACTCTGCTATGAGGTACATTAATGACGGTTTTTAACGATAGCTAAAATAGCTCAAAGTCCTACCCAGTCTGTTGTTTGTTCCCCCTATCCCCCCATCACTCATAGAGCCATAGCCAACCTTCATCAATACTCTATATGATTCTATCTTCATTGAAGGCTCTAGAAGTCCCGATCCATTAATCAAACTGTGGGGGGAGATCCGCCGGAGATAAGCCATCGGGTTCTGGGGGTAGGGGTTGATTTCCTGGAGTAGATGAAGGAGTCTCGGACGGGGGAGGAAGGACGGTTTCAATCACTAGGGTGCGTTGCAATTGTTGCCCGGTTCCTCCAGTGACGGTTAAGGTGAGGGTTTCTTGTCCCGGTTGGGGACTGATGGGATAGGCAAGAGTCCCAGTTAAGGGGACTGTGCCGGGTGAGGGGAGTAATTGGACACGGGTATTGGGGCCACCGATGACATTCCAGCTTAGATTGAGGGGGTTGGGTCTTTCGTCCGGTTGCAGAGTCACCACGACGCGCAGGGGGGCAGTTTCCCCATTCACAGTAAAGTTCCTAATGGCGAGGGGATAGGTGCGTGGTAAGATTTGAATCACTTCTGTTTGTTGGCGATCGCTCACCTCTGAGGGATTTTGTTTACTGATAGTGCTAACTTCAAAGATGTATTCTCCCCCTTGACGGGCGGAAGTGGGGACATTTTGACAAATCAAACGTCCAGCTAGGACACAATAGGGTTGTAGGGCATTGGGGATGCCGCTATCGAACCGATAACGGCGGGCTGGAACCCTGGCAATTCCGCCCGTATCCCGACCGACAATTTGCAGCTCTTGCAGTTGGTCGGCGTTTTCGATTTCCCAAGAGAGTAAAATTTCTTCCCCTTGGTCTTCGCTGTAGGTGGTTTGTCCCGATCGCAGTTGCAGAATTTGCGGCGAGGGAGGGGCAGGAGGAGGAATTAGGGCAATGGTGGCGGTAGTTTCGGTTTCGGTGATTTCTCCGGTTCCCCGTTTGGGAATCACACCGAGTTCAAATTGATAGTTTCCGCTTTCAGAGATGGGGAGAGTGATATTCCGACAGCGCAGTTGATTGAGGGTGAGATCGCAGAGGGATTTTAGGCGTTCGGGGATAGCTGAGTTGAAGGAAAAGCGCATTTCTGGCATGGCAACAAAGCCTTCAACCGATCGCCCTTTCAAGACTATGGCTTGAATTTGATCGGCATTGGCGATCGCCCAGTCAAGCTGTATTTGTTCCCCCCTAGCGATTTCATACTGGGGTTGTCTGGGCTGAAATTCGATAATTTTGGGCGGTTCTGGTGCTTTAATTTCAATCACATCTGCAAGGGCAGTTTGGGCTTCTCCTTCAATGCGCGAATCGGGAATTACAGTCAGTTCAAAGATATAACGGCCAAATTCGTCTACGGTTACGGGAACAGCCTCACAAATCAACGTTTGATTGTCAAAGGTACAATACTTGCGCCAATCATCCGGTAGTCCAGATTGCAGATCGGTGCGCTGCTGCTCGCTATTGACCACTCCATCCGGGTTGCGCCCGATCCAACCCAATTCGGCGATCGCACTAGGATTACTGATTTTCCAGCTTAATTCAATGGTGTGGGTTGTGTCATTTCCGGTAGAATTGCCCGTGGTAGGGGCGGGTTCACCGAGATCTTGGTTTGCAGACGATACGGCTGGTGAACCCGCCCTTACGGAACCCGTGGGGGTTGGGTTGTTTTCGGTGGGATCGGGTTGTGCTAATGTTGCCCGAAATTCGATGATTTCTGGTAGGGGAATGGGGGCGATCGCGATCGTGTTGGTTTGGGCGATAATGGGAGCAACCTGCGATCGCTTGGCAGTCACCTTTAACTCAAAGATATAATCCCCCGGTTCGCGGGCATCCGTGCGAATATTGCGACAGACTAAAGTCCGCCAAGAGCGGGTACAAAACTCCTGTAAGCTTTCTGGTAATCCTCGGCGGCTGAAATTGTAGGAAACCGGAATACTGGTTACATTACCATTAGGCGATCGCCCCAAAATTTGCAAACTCTGAATTTGCCGAACATTGCCAATTTCCCAATTCAGATAAATAAAATCATCATTCGCTGCCGCATAGGACGGAGCAACCGAGTTAAAGTCCTCAATTCTCGGAGGCGCAGGGGGCTTAAAAAACAGCCACCAGAGGGCAAAAATCAATAAGCCCAATAACCCTAACCCGGCTAAAATCGCTAACAGCAATTGCCACCAAGGGCGAGCTTGCCAGAGAAAATTCCCCTCAATCTCATCTGTGGGTAAGGGCAGTTGATAATCATCCGTCAGTTGCACATAAAAATTAAGCGTGCGTCCCTGACCTAGCAATGGCCTGCGCCACCAGGGGCCCGGTTTTGCGTCTATATCGACTTGCCATTGCTCCCCCTGCTCCAACTTCAGGCGATCGGGATTTAATTCATACACACAAACCGGGCGCTCTTGGTCTTCCCGCACCGTCAAGCGCAACTGTCGCAGAGTATTGCCCTGATTCTGTAGGCGCAACTGAAAGAGGGCCGCCTCCCGACTCACCTTACCCACCAATGTCCGCAAATCCACCCGCAAATCATACCGAGGCACAACCTCGATATAGACCACATCCAATAACAGCAACTCCGGGTTATTTTCCCCCGTTAAGCGCAGAGTCGGTAAATAACGGCCCGCTTTGGTATCCACAGGGAAGCGAAACTCTAGAGTAACTTCTCCCTTCGCTCCTGGATTCAGGGCCAAATTATCGGGAATCACCACCAACCCCAACTCATTAATCCCTTCTGGATAATGGACTTCCCACCAGAGTTCCGGTAAATCGGTACAAGTGAGGCGAAAGCGATCGACCCGATTAGAGCGATTATGCACCAAAACCGTCACCACCAGGGATTGACCCAGTTCTAGAGGGGCCGGTTTTTCGGGAGTGGTAACCGGAGTCAGGGCAAAAGTGGGGTCATTGGACTGAACCGCTTCTTGAATGGGGGGCAGAACTTGGAGTGTTGCTTGGTGACGGATGGGGGTTTCTTCCGGATAATGCTTGGGTGCATCAATCACCAGAAGATAAGTATACTGACCAGGAATTGCTTCTACGGGAATGGGAAAGGAGAAAACAACCTCGCTACTACTTCCCGCACTGAGGGCAAACCGTTCATAGGGATTGGGACACCAAGTTTTGAGGACTCCTGAAGAATCATCAATAAACAGATCGATAATTGCCCCTTGGAATCCTTGATTACCAATCGTTACCCGCAGTTCAAAGGTTTCCCCAGCCGAAATGACACTATCGCCTGATGGGTTGGTAATCACGCTCAGGGACTGACTGCCATTAGACCGTGAACTAAAGGAATTACTCGGGTTGAACGGATTAAGCTGGGGATTCGATTGAGTCATGTCAATTAAAAATTAAAACTTCTCATACCTCTAAGCTTAAGTCTCCTTGAGAGTTTGCATGATTCGCTCATAGAATTGGATATTTGCCTTTCTATGTTCTTGAAGGATGGACGAATCTTTAGTTATCTGGTTGGGCAAAAATCTTTTCCAGTTACGAGTAAAACACCAAAAATGATTTCCATAACTAAATTCCCACTTAAGCTTATTTAGGAAAGTGGTTTTGAAAGGCTGAATCTTCAGTCTACTATATTTCCACTGGCTTACAGGATAAATACCAATATGGTTCCTGAGCGTTAAAAATTTAGTGCTAAATGGAAAAGCTAGAACCCTACGTCCTAATAACATACCCCAGTAAGCACCATGATAAGAACTGGTCAATATTGTTTCTCCAGATCCCAAGAAATCAAGAACCTCTTGCAAATTTTGTGTGTTGTGAGTCATCTGAGGTAATGAGCCGATTTTTATCTTAAATTTTTCGTGAGAAAATACGACAAATTCATGTTTTATTTCTCTGTGTTTATCAAATTCTTTGCTCATGCAACTCACACAAGGAACCCAATCATATCCTTGATTAAAATCTCTAATGCCTACAAAACTGAAAGGATCTACATAGCCTGAATAATCAAAGTTTTTATGATTCTCCTGAAGTTCATCAATGAACGGCTTATTACGGGATAGTTTGAAATTAGGGTAGATTTGCTGACCCGCTCCCCAAATAATCCATTGCCCTTGAATATGATTGCGTATATCTTGAAGCTGCTGGAAACATTTCCAAAACCTTTGAAATAATAAACCGCCTCCACCAACTATTAGATGATAGCGAGTATTTGAACTCGTATTTTTTATTTTATCTAAACAAATTGATCCACCAAAACCACCTTGAGGGGTTGGAAAATCTGGATCAATAGAGCGAAAATCTAGGGTTTCTACTTGCCAACCTGGAAAATCAAAATAATGAATCGGTGATGACATGAAATCTCCAACATTTCTCGGATTGATCGCATAAGTGCTAATTAATTTTCTTTCCATGATTTGAGCTGTACCACTTTTATCAATATGGGGATCTCGAAAACCACCAATTCTGACTGAAACAAGAAGCCATCTTCCAGAAACTGGGTTCCTCTGGTTATGAATTCTAACAGCCGGTACGCGATATTGTGTAATTGGTTATTTATTCTCTCAATCCCGAATGGACTGCACCTGGTAGAGTCTAACTTGTCCATCATCGCCTCCGGTGACGATTTGCAGTTGGGAGCCACTTCTATTTCTGCGAGAGGGGATTAGGGATAAGTCTACGGTATTGAGGGATTGGGAATGGTTGGCGATAACCTTTCCTTTAAGATATTTACTTAAGCGCTCTCCAGTGTCTCTCAGAGGCCAGAGGATGAGTCTACCGTCATCGCCGACACTGGCAAGGTATGCACCATCGGCACTGAAGGCGATAGAGCGCACGGCTTCACCATTATGACTATTGTCCCAGCGATCGAGGAGTTCACAAGTGGGATTGGCTCCTGCTCCTAAACCGGGTTCTAGACAAGGGCGTAAATTCCAAATACTGATACTGCCTTGATTATCGGCAACAGCCAAGAGAAAGGGGCGTTTTTCGGCGGTGGCTAAACTGGTAATATAGTTGTCTTGGCCGGTGGCGGTCTCTGGATCGGAAATATCAAGGGTTTGGGTTGAATTATCTGAACTATTCCAGAGGATGAGTTGATTAAATCGACCGGCAACGGCTAGGGTTTCTGCACCTTGACCGACGAAGGCGAGATCGGAAATGGCGAATTCAAAGGTTTGGGTTAATTCGGGTTCGTTAACGTTTTGGATTTGTTCAAAGTCTGGGCCAATATCCCATTTGGCCAGGAGTCCGCTCCCATGGCCACTGTATAAATAGCGGGAGTCGGGGGTAAATTCGAGATCCATTACCCGGTCGTCTTTTTGATAAACGAGCGATCGCACCGGCATTTCTTCATAGGATAATAAATCCCACAGTTGGATTTCACCATTTTCTAAACCCATGGCCATTTGATTGTTATCAACGGGGCGATATTTGACGGTGCGAACGGCTTTATCGGCTTTAGCGCGAATGTCGAGCAATTCGAGTTTTTTTCCTTCTATTACCCAGTCTCTGACCTGTTGATCGACTCCTCCACTAAGAACGCGATCGCCGAGTCCATTTAGTTGTACCGTAGTGACTGATCCTTGGTGATGAATGTAATGATACCGCCCGTAAATGAACCACCAAAACACCCACGCCAAGACTACAACCAAGAGTCCCTGTAACCATCGGGGCACGATAGGAAAGACTCTGAGAATTAGGGTCTGTTGGCGATCGATGATGGGAACAGATGCCGTTGTCGGGGCGGGTTTCAAAACCGCTCCTATGCCGATAGATGAAGCAGCCCCCACAGGTAAAACGTTGGCTTCAATAGGAATCAAACGCTCCTGCACCCATCCCAACCAGGGGCGTTGGGTTTCTACCTTCAAATCAAAGATTTGGGTTTCGGTGGGGTTGAGGGTATGTTCTGGGGGCAACAGTTCCAGTTGCAGTCGATTTCCCTTATCCTTCTCCTCTAGGGGTAAATCGATGGTGGTTTGACAGGGTTGATTACTCTGATTATCCAGTTCTAAGGGATACATAACTGGGTCAGATTTCCAGGAAGGGAGCCAACGGCGTTTTTGAGGGATGGTTTGCTCTGGTTCCGGAATTTCAAAGCGAATTTCACCTTGGGGAAGAATTTCAATGACCGCTTGCAGTTGGGTCGGGGGGCCATCGGGGTGTGTAATTTTGATGTCTGCTAAGTAGGAGATGCTGGCGATCGCCTCTTCAAAATCTGGTACAGAGCAAACTAAGCTGTAATCCATCCATTGTCCCGGAGGCAAACTGAGGGGGGTAGCAGAGCGGTTTAACCAGGAATAAGGGCTAGAGAGAGCGATCAGGGCTGTAATCTCTTTCTGACCCGGATTCAGGAGCCTTATGGGAAGCTCTAGATCGCTATTGGGATACCCTTTGAGCTTAGAGTTGGGAAGTTCAGCCTGGATCAGCAGTTCACCGATCCCTTTTTGCACCCGCAAGCGCAGGATATGCCGTTCTTCGGTTCCCAACTCTAGGGAGAAAATACGGATAGTGAGATTCACCAAACCCACAAACCCTAAAATTGGGGTGCGGTGAATTTCCACAATAAACCGGGTCAAATCTCCGGGAGGTTTCTTGGTGCTGACTTCTGGGGATAAGCTGTACCAGGTGCGATCGTCCTGGGGAGAAACACCAGCAGCGATAATTTCTAGCTGAAAACTGGCGAAGCGATCGCCCTGGTTGAGTACCTTCACCTCAAACTGAGCCACCCCATAACCCGGTTGAAACGTGAGTTCTTTGGTAGATAGCTCCGTACTCATCAGTTTTTCAACCATGCTCCTATCCTTGTCCTCTAACCTAGTTCATGTCGGCGACAGCCGAAACTGAAGCCATCATATAGCGCTTCACAGGATAATGGGTAATAGGGCGGCCATTTTTCACTCATGCTTATTTTCCTTTAGTTTACCGAATATTCAGTAAATTGCCGCTTAAATGGAGAATGAAAACCGATGACAATATCTGTTTTGGGGACTCCTCTGTTGTTTAAGTCTTGACCAATATCTTGTTCCGTACCATTGTGTTGTATCCAAATTTTTCCGTCCTTAATATCAAAGTGCAGAATCGAGCCATAAATCCGATAATCGCCTAACCAGCCGACTTGAAAAAGCTGGTAATGATCTCTGACTGGATCAAAAATCAATTCGGTTTCTACTTCGTCTTGAGTTGGGTTACTTAAACGGGCATAGTCTTCTAGAAGCTCCTGAATAATTTGGCGATAGTGGTTTAAGGTATCCATCGTTTGATGCTCTCCTTTTGGGGTTCATAGATGATCAGTTTTAACTGTTGAGTTGTAATAATTTCTTGGACTAGCTCTAGGGTAAAAAAAGAAGTGTAAGTATCAAGAGAAATAGCCAGATAAAGAGTATATTCTGGGTATTGTTTTCGTAAGAGACTCCGATACGTGATAAACTGTCCAAGAGCTGTATAAAATTCAGAAATTGTAGAATTTTGAAGAAAGCTTTTGATTTCGACAGCAATTTTCTGCCCTTCCCGTTCTGCGGCTAGGATTTTTTCTGCACCCAAATCAACATAAAGTTGACCGAGATCGTACCGTAACATCAGGGGGTCATGGGTGATTGTCCATCCTTCTCGTTCTAAGGCATGGCGTACAGCTTGATGAAAGAAATCTTTAGCAGGCATGAGAGTATTTCCTAGTTTACCAGATGGCGATCGCCTATCCCCTAATCCTAAAATAACGAAAGATGTCCCCATTCCAGAATACGGATAGATTATGGCTAAGTCTCGAACCCTCTACATTTGCAATCAATGTGGGGCAGAATTTTCCCAATGGTTCGGTAAATGCTCTGCTTGCAATAGTTGGGATTCTCTGATCGAACAGGTGAGCGGCCCGGTGACTCCTACGAATAACCGCTTGGGGTTGCTGAATCAGGAATGGCGCAAGGATGGGGGGCGATCGCCTGCTGAAAGTGGTCAACCTCGTGCTGCGATTACTCTGGATGCTATTTCCGATCAAGCCGTTTTACGCATGAATTCGGGTTATTCAGAGTTAGATCGGGTACTCGGTGGAGGGATTGTGCAGGGGTCTTTGGTGCTGATTGGGGGAGAACCGGGGATCGGAAAATCGACGCTGTTGTTACAAATGGCCAATCAGCTCTCCCAACATTATGCAGTGTTATATGTATCTGCGGAAGAGTCGGGACAACAGGTAAAATTACGGGCGGCGCGGTTAGGAGTGGGGGAAGAGGAAGAAGAGGAGAAACCGAAACTTAAGCATGGATTTGATGCGGTCATCGAACCGAAAAGGAAGGGAAAAAAAGGGGAACAATCGGAGGAACCCCAATCAAAGTTTTATCTATTACCGGAAACGGATTTAGAGGAAATTTTAAGGGAGTTGGAAGCGCTCAAACCCCGTTTGGCGGTGATTGATAGTATTCAAACGATTTATTTTCCTTCTCTGTCCTCTGCTCCCGGTTCGGTGGCTCAGGTGCGCGAGTGTACTTCGGCACTGATGCAGGTGGCGAAACGGGAAAATATTACCCTATTTATTGTCGGTCATGTGACCAAGGATGGCTCTTTGGCGGGGCCGAGGGTGTTGGAGCATTTGGTGGATACGGTATTGTATTTTGAGGGCGATCGCTTTGCATCCCATCGGTTGTTGCGCTCCATGAAAAATCGCTTTGGCGCAACCCATGAAATCGGCGTGTTTGAAATGGTGGCTCAAGGGTTAGCAGAAGTACCGAATCCTTCGGAGTTGTTTTTGGGCAATCGGGATGAGAAGGTGTCGGGAACTTGTACCATTGTCGCTTGTGAGGGAACGCGCCCGATTGTGGTGGAGCTGCAAGCGCTGGTGAGTCCCACAAGTTACGGTTCCCCCCGTCGCGCAACCACTGGGGTGGATAATAATCGCTTGTTGCAAATTTTGGCGGTATTGGAAAAGCGGGTGGGTATTCCCTTATCCAAGCTCGATACTTATGTGGCTTCTGCGGGGGGATTAGGAGTAGAGGAACCAGCCGCAGATTTGGGGATTGCGGTGTCTGTGGTGGCTTCATTCCGCGATCGCCTGGTCGATCCGCGCACGGTGATTATTGGCGAAGTAGGCTTGGGGGGACAGGTGCGAGCGGTGTCCCAATTAGAATTGAGATTAAAGGAAGCGGCGAAGCTCGGCTTTAAGCGGGCGATCGTTCCCAAAGGGCAATCTTTACCGGACTTAGGCTTAACCATTATCCCGGTTGGGCGGGTTTTGGATGCGATCGTTTCTGCCATTCCCGTACAAACTGCCTCCGAAAATTCCCCAGAAGCCGAGTTAGAATTAGACGAATTAGACCTTTAATTACACTACTTTTTCCAGGCGTTCAGCAATCCACACTTTAATCAAAGACTGTCGGGTGATTCCCAACCGTCTTGCTTCGCGATCGAGTGCTTGAATCATCCACTCTGGAAAATCAACATTTACTCTTTTTTGCGTTAACTCACCCCGTCGTGCTTGGCTCAGATCCAGGTATTCGACAATATCTTCTTCTCCTTGGTCAAATTTTTCATCAAATGTCTTAGCTTTCATAAAGTTCTATCTCCTGTTTTCGTGAACGTCGAACTGAGATGATGCGTATTTTGCCCTCTTTATATGGATGGGGGAATGGGGATGCACAGAGAACCCATTACCCATTACCTAATTTCCCAAACTACAAATCCGACATTTTCACCGCCGATTGTTGTTGTTTCCGGGAAATGGTGGTATGGAGTTTTTCCAATAATTCCTCCGTCAATTTTTGGAACGCTTTGGAGCCGCGACTATGGGGATGGGCCAAGACTGCTGGTAAAAAGCTATCCACGGATTTAGACACATTCACATCAGAAGGAATGCGAGTCTGAAACAATTTTGCTTCACTATAATCTGTCCGTACCCGGTTCATCACTTGGCGATAATAGCGGCCGATAAATCCCCCAGCCATGGTGAAAACAATGCCCAACATTTCAATATCTAAGGGATATTCATCTTGATGGACTTCGCGCAGTTTCACTAAACGACGCTCTAATAGTTGAATCCCAATTAAGGAGAGGGGTTCAGGACGAGCCGGAAGCAGATAAAAATGGCTGGCAGTTAGGGCGCTGCGAGTTAAGAGATTATAGCCAGGGGCGCAATCTAAAATGATGTAGTCATATTCATCAATGACGGGTTTTAATATGCCATCTACCAAGACTCTCTCAAAGCGATTCCATACGGTTTCAAAGGACACTTGTTCCCGATAAACGGCTTTTTCATAGATCATTTCTGAAACTGAAAATTCATCATACATATCAATGTCCCCAGGGAGTAAATGAAGTTTGGGAACATTACAAGCGTAGGGAATGATAATATCTTGGATGGGAAAAGCAGCTTTTGAGGCTGGATTGATGGCTTTTTTAACCAGTTCTCTTAAGGTGCGTTGATCTCGCCTGAGTTTGGCAAAATCGGAGGGAGACATCATACTGAGAGTGGCACTAATTTGAGTATCTAAATCGACAATCAACACCCGCTTGTCATGATATTTGGCAAGACAGGCCGCTAGATTAACTGTGAGGGTAGTTTTGCCGACCCCTCCTTTCATGTTGACCGTTGAAATAATATATCCCATAAGTAAGATCCAGTCCGTTCGGTGAAAAATGTCCAGAAAATGTGCAGTTATGTGCAGTTATGAGCGTCTCCAAGACAAGGAGTCTGGGAGGGGTGGCTCCCCATCTAGCAGTTGTGCCTTTCAAATCATAAGGCCGATTTACAAGTCATGGTGCTGATATCTACTCAATTTGCATGGTATTATTGAGACTTAATATCAGTTTGTCAATGTTTGCGCTCCAGATAGGGGGCGAAAAACAGGGTTTTTTCTGGTAGGTTTGAAGGTTGCTGATCTTGAAGATTGGGAGAGAGTGGGAATGGATTGGATGCGATCGCTCATTTGGATGGACTATCGGTTAGTGGCACTGGTTGGCATCGGGATTCCCTTGGTGCTGCTGATTTGGTCGCTGGTTAAACAGTCTGTCCCCCTGATCCGGCTGATGCTGATATATTGGCGGGTGGCGAGTTTGCTGATTATTTCCCTCTATTTGATGATTGGGGGAGCGCCTATTGGTTTTGTGAGTTCTCTATCTGCCCGGATTTTGATTCCCATATCCCTCTGGTTTTGGATCGACTTGAATGAGGAAATTGAGGATATGCCGCCCTCCCGCGCCCTGAAACTGGCGTTTACGGCTTGGCGCTGGGCGGTGACGGTGTTTATGGGAGTTGGGGCGATCGCCCAATTACCTTCCCTACAATGCGCTTTTTCTCCCACGAAAGACTTAATCCAAAATGACTTTTGCCGACTGTGGTTAGAAGCACCCTGGGCTTATAAACAGTTATTCCACAATGCCACCAGCGAACGCTTCTTAGGCTTTATTGGTATCCTGGGATTGCTGATCTATGTAACTTACCTGAGTTATTTTGTGCTAATTCGCCTCGGAAAACAGGGGCGCACTGCCGTCAGCTCATAATTACTCATGACTCATTACTCGCTATGCTTTCTCGACGTTTAGAACAATACACCCTCAAACGTCCCCAAGAAGTGCTGCTCATCAGCGCCGAAATTGAGGGTGAAGCGGATCAAATCCTAGTATTTAAGGGCTTTTCTAGTTCTTTGATGCGATCGACTGCCTTTAACCCCGATATTCCCGTCTTACCAGAAACGGCTAAGATTACGGGGTGCGATCGCCTAAAAAGCCCCTACACCCCCGAAAATCCCCAATATATTCAGCAGGGACTCACCTTAGACAACCTAGAAGCCTTATTCGCAGAAGTAGAGGTTTAAAGCAGATCGGGGTAAAATGCCCTCTCCCACTCCAAGAGGAATTTTTCCCCTTAATAGGTAATATCAAGTCCGGATAAAAAGTGAAGAAGCGGGCAAGATGCCCGCACTCCTCTAATCTCTATGATATTGCTGGAGTGGGAGCGTCTCGCTCCCTAAATTTTTAATCATGGTATTTCCGCTTCGCGGACATGAACAATCGGACTTAATATAATATCATCTCTGGGTATCTCCCTACTCAGGCACTCCCTGCTCCCGTAGGGCTTCAATGATTTTCAGATTGGCTTTGGGAAAGGGAAATTGATCTAATTCTTCTAAAGTAACCCAACGAATTTCTTGGCATTCGATCGCTTGAGGTGTGCCGGAACTGTAGCGACAATTATACACATTTAAGGTGACCCGAAAATGGGTATAGGCATGGTCAATGGTAATCAGATGATCGCCCACTTCTATGTCTATGGCTAGTTCTTCTTGAATTTCCCGTTTAATACATTCTGGCAGGGTTTCGCCCGGTTCGAGTTTGCCCCCAGGAAATTCCCATAAACCGCCGAGTAATCCTTTGTCTAAGCGACGGTCGATGAGCAGTTGTCCTTGAGTATTCCAGATGACGGCAACACCGATGGTTTTGTGGGGCCGAATAGAGGGAGTTTCACGCATGGGCCAATGGGTGGGGGTTCCGGTTTGATGGGCGAGACAATGGGAACTCCAGGGACAGCGATCGCACTTGGGTACTTTCGGAGTACAAATTGTTGCTCCTAAGTCCATCAGGGCTTGGTTGAAGTCCCTGGGATTCTCCCGATCCAGAATAGCATCTGATAATTGCCAAAGCTCTTTCTGGGCTTTTCCTGGAGGGGAGGGTAGGATGGTGAGTCTGGCTAAGATGCGTTTCACATTGCCATCTAAAATAGAAATGGGTTGATTAAAGGCGGCACTGAGAATACCGCCAGCCGTAGTGCGACCAATACCGGGTAGACTTAAAAGATCTTCTAACTGTTGGGGAAAAATGCCCTGATGCTCTGCCATAACCTGCTGGGCAGCTCGATGCAGATTTCGCGCCCGGCTATAATAACCGAGTCCTTCCCAGAGTTTCAGCACCTGTTGCTGGTCGGCTTGGGCGAGGGTTTGTAGGGTGGGAAACGCTTGTAACCAGCGATCGTAATAGGGTAAAACCGTCTTCACTTGGGTTTGCTGGAGCATGATCTCCGAAACCCAAATCCGGTAAGGGTCTTGCACTTTTCGCCAAGGCAAGACCCGACCCGCATTATCATACCAGCGCAGCAGAGTAGCTCGGAGACCTTCAAGAACAGCAGATTCAGGAAGTCTCCAAGGAGTTTGTGGGGATGGGTGAACTAAAGACACCTGAATCTACTGGAAACCTGACTTGAGTTAACCCTACTCGGTCTCAGTCGCGTGGGATTCAGAGGCTGACCAGGTATTTTCAAACGTCATACGCTGTTCAGCATTACGCAAGAAATAGCCACTGATCATGGCGGAGGCTAAGAGACGGCCCAGGTTTTCTCGGTTGGTGGTTACCGTAACCCCAAATTGCTCTGAAGGAAGATGGCCCAGAAGTCCCATAATGTTGCTTTCCATCACCTGGAAAACTTCAGAAGACGTAGGTTTAGAGAGTTGAGCCACCGTTTCTGGACTCAAGGATTGAACATAATCCCACAATAAGTTATTGTCAGTGTCGCCCTGAAATAGTTCAGGATTTTGATTCGACGGGTTATTCACGTTAGACCTCCGTACAGTTCACCGCGACAACTTCTAGCCTTTTAGGTTGGAGCCGCTTTTGCATTGGGGATTGAACAACAGCACACTGCTGTACTATTTTGCCAATCCTATGTGCTTATAAACTAATGTAACAGTTTCTTGGCAAAGCCGTAGGCTTTCAAGCCAGGTGAAGATGATGGATCGGCTGGTTTGACTGGGTTTAGGCAAATTTGGGATTGGTTCGGGTGATGTCAATGGTGACTTGACCGCCAAAGTCGGGTATGGGAGGTGATTTGATCACACGCACACCCACTTTTTGCAGAGCGGGGCGTTGGTGGGGCTGGTTGTCTAGATTCAGCAGTTCATCGGCGATCGCCGCAGCCAATTTCTCAATTAAGTCAAATTTGTTGCTCCTGATAATTCCTTTCACGATCTCAACCGCTTCGCAATAATTAAACGTATCCTCAAGATTATCACTCTGCCCAGAGACCGATAAATCTAACCACAGAGATAAATCTACCGTAAACCATTGTCCGAGTATTTTTTCTTCCGGTAAGTAGCCAATATATCCATAACAGCGAATATTGGAGACGTGAATACAATCCATCATTGAGTGAGTAGAAAAGATAAAGAGTTGATGAAGTTGATTATCCCATTACCAGGTGTACCCTGGCAATGTAGGGTGTGTTAATAACGCACCCTACACCATTATTGATTTAAGTAAGCTTCAAGCCGATAATGATGGATTGTCTCAAGTCTTGACTAATTGGTAAGAAAAGCGAGAAAATGATAAAATTTAAACTAATCGACACAGGTAAGGATCTATCAGAAAATCGAGAAGTTATTAGAAAATTCTGAATGGTCGGACAAAGAAGAGTTGGATAAGGGGCTTAGAACAAATTTTTAAGAGCAACATCATACAGCAATGGCATCAGTTTAATTCACCGCAAATTCCGTATAAGGACGCTGATTCGGATGGTAAAATCCTAAAACAATTTTATCCTTTGGAACACCTAAATCTAGCAGATCATTCACAATCCCATCTTCTGTGCCATCTCGATGAATCCAAATTTTATCTTCAATGATTTCTATATGTACCAAACATCCATGTACTCGACTATCATTTTGCCATCCCAGAGTTAATAAAATATAATTGGTTTTATCGTCACTGATAATGAGTCTCCGTTCTAAATCTCCATAAGAATAGGGAATTTGGTAATATTCATTCAGGGCTTGATATATAATTGGATAATAGTGTTCTAATGTATCCATGTGACCACCTCTTGATTGCTCGGATCGAAGACAAGTAAACGAAGTTTGTTTTTAGTTAAAATTAGATTGCCCAGTCGTTCCTCAAAAACCTCTTTATATGCAATTTTAGGAATGGCAAGATACAAAGTCCGATCGTTCTCAACTTCTTCAAGGATATTGCGGTAGACAATATACTGTCCCACCGCTTTTTCCAGCTCATACATGGCAGAGCGACCCAAAAAAGTCTTGATTTCTACAGCGATCTTCTCTCCATACTTTTCTGCCGCCAGTATTTTTTTCGCCCCCAGGTCAACGAATAAATCTTTACCACCATATTGGAGTGTCAACGGATCGTTGGTGATTTTCCAATTATCTTTTTCTAGAGCAGCTTTAACTGTATTATGGTAGAGATCGTGTGCAGGCATTGCCATCAATACATTTTAATACCCTCTCAAAATAACACAAAATCTTCTAATTTGCAACCTCACGAATCACCCGCTCTAACCCTGACACTACCCGCGCTAATTTCCCATAATCAATTTTGTCCGGAGTGTCTTCAGCAGTGTGATAATAGGGATAGCGAAAAGGAGCCGTATCCGTAACCATTAAACCCAGATATCCTTGCTGCCAAAATGACCAATGATCTGACCATCCGATTCCGGGTAAAAGGTTAGGGAGGGCTGCACCTTCCGAGGGGAATTGGGTATGGCTGCGAAATGAGCCAATCACTTGTTTTACCCAGTTTCCAGAGTCCAGATTACCAATAAAAGCGATAAAGTTTCCTTGCAAAGGATAAAACAAATTTAAAGGTGCGGGATAGTTCTGGCTTCCTGGCACATCAGAATAGTATCCCATGGTTTCTAAGCTCATCATCCCCACAATATTATCTTGACGCTGCTTACAAATTTTGGCATAGACTAAACTACCCATATCTTCTGTCCAGAAAAAGGGCGGTTCTTCATTAACAAATTCCACAAATCTGAGGGTTTTCTGTTGCGGTTTTCCGGCAAATCTCCGAGCTAAGGCTAAGACTGCTGCTGCTCCAGAGCCATTATCATTCGCTCCAGGAACATTAGCCACAGAATCATAATGAGCGCCAATGACAATAATTTCTTCGGGTTGGCTTGTGCCGATAATTTCTACCTCTAAGTTATCAAATTCTTGGTCATCAACCCGATATTTATAGTGATTAACCTGATATCCGGAGCGAGTAAATTGAGTTTCTAAATACTGAGCTGTTTGTACTAAATTATCATAGGCTAGATAATTGTGGGGTTCAGAGGCAATTTCCCTCACATCTACTTCTAAATCTTGTGCTAATTTTTGCTCTTCTGCTGTCAGAGGAAACAGGGCATCTTGATAGCTTTTCCCTGGCATCTGTAACATGGTTTTCCATCCTCCCCAAACTATTCCTATTAAAATTATACTCAAGATTAACAATCTAATCCAAGTCGATTTGCGCTTGAATCCCGAATTGAACTTGTTCTTGATCATCCGGATGATTTACCCTAAAATAATGGTCATTATCAATGTACTCTCACCCCATTTTCCTGATGACTATTCCAGCGTTTGATTTCAGTCACTATTTTACCTACCAAGAAATTACAGATTACTTAAGCCAGATGGCTCAAGATTATCCGAATTTGATGCAACTGGAGAGTTTGGGAACAACGGAGGAAGGGCGGGAGATTTGGTTAGTGACGGTTACGGATAAAACGACGGGAGAAGCTCTAGAAAAGCCGGGATACTGGATTGATGCTAATACCCATGCAGCAGAAGTTACGGGTTCGGCGGTGGCGTGCTATATTCTTTATCAGGTTTTAAGTCAGTATAACCCAGATGCAAGAATTCGCTATTTACTGGAAAATTATACTCTCTATATTCTCCCCCGAATTGCGGTAGATGGGGCGGAAAAATATCTCCAAACACCCTATAACCTGCGCTCTAGTCCCCGTCCCTATCCGGAATCGGAACGGCAAGAGGGGTTATATTCAGAGGATGTTAATGGGGATGGATTAATTTTGAATATGCGGATTAAAGATCCCTGTGGTGCTTGGAAAGTTTCTGAGGATGATCCGCGCTTGATGATTCGTCGAGAACCGGATGAGTTTGGAGGGACTTACTATACAGTTATTCCGGAAGGTTTGATCCATAATTATAATGGCTATGAGTTTAAGATTGGTCGGAGTTTGGAGGGATTGGATTTTAATCGCAATTATCCCTATTATTGGCAACCGGAAGGGGAGCAAAACGGAGCGGGTGATTTTCCTTTTTCTGAGCTGGAAACTCGTGCAGAAGCGGAATTTTGGCGCAAGCATCGAAATATTAATGGGTTTATGACTTATCATACGTTTGGAGCGCTCATTTTACGTCCCTATAGTACCCATCCCGACGATCATTTTCCGACAGCAGATTTACAGATTTATGAGTTGATGGGTAGAAAAGGAACGGCGTTAACGGGGTATAAGTGTATTGGGATTTATAAGGATTTTCGTTATGACCCGAAAACGGTGGTTTATGGGGCGATGGATGATTATGGGTACGATCATTGGGGATGGTTTGGGTTTACGGTGGAACTGTGGGATGCGGCGAAAGCTGCGGGTGTTGAGAAGGAGAATAATATTGAGTGGGGAAGGGAGCATCCGGTAGAGGATGATCTGAAGATTTTGCAATGGAATGATGAGTATTTGGAGGGTAAGGGGTTTATTGATTGGGAAGGTTTTGAGCATCCGCAACTGGGAGCGGTGGAGATTGGGGGATGGGATATGAAGAGGATGTGGAAAAATGCACCAGCGAAGGCACTGCCGGAAATTTGCGATCGCCACTTTCAGTTTGCCATCACTCATGCCCTGATGTCTCCCCGGTTATCGGTGGCTCGGACTGAGGTCAGTCACGAAGGCGCTGATATTTACCGTTTAACGGTGCAGTGGGAGAATTTGGGCTTTTTGCCCACTTACACCAGTAAAAAGGCATTAGAGCGGAAGGCAGTCCGCCCTACGCGAGTAAAATTAGGGCTACCGGAGGGGGTTACCCTACTTCATGGGGAGCAACAGCAGGAGATTGAGCATTTAGAAGGTCGTTCTAATAAGTGGTTCAATTCATCTGCCAATGGAACCGACTATCGCACCCATCGCAGTTGGGTGGTGAAGGGAAAAAGGGGCAGTGAGGTGAGGATAGAGGCGATCGCCGAACGGGCCGGAACGGTGCGAACTTCGGTTATCCTCAGTTAGACACTCGGTTTTTAGCGGGTAATCTCAAATCTAGAAAAGAATGGTAGGTGAGAGTGTCCCGTTAAACGGGAAACAGATAAGATATTAGGTTATTGTCTGAACTCATTAAACAATGATCCAATCTAAAATACAGTCTGTTGCCTGGGGGATGATGGTTAGTGGGTTACTCTTCGGGGCGATCGCCTGCCAACCCTCCAATACTCCCACCACTCAAGGCGAAGGTTCCACCGAAAACACGGAGTTACCCGGAGCAGGCGTAACCGTGAGATCCGTCCATAGTAGTCTCTTGGAAGAACGCTTCCAAACGGAAATTGTCAACCAAGCCCTAGAAGAATTGGGATACGAGACGGCAGAAATTGCTGAACTTGAAGTGGCTACTATGGTAGTCGCCATCTCTAATGGAGATTTAGACTATACCACTATCCATTGGGAAAATAACCAAAGTAACTTATATCAAAACAGTGGGGGTGAGGAAAAATTAAGTAAACTTGGGGTGATCGTTCCCAATCTTGTGCAGGGATATCAAATTGATAAAAAAACCGCAGATGAATATCAGATTACTAATTTAGAACAATTACAAGACCCAGAAATCGCTAAACTCTTTGATACTGATGGCGATGGTAAAGCTAATTTAATCGGATGTAACTCCGGTTGGGCTTGTGAATTGACCATCGAGCATCATATCCAGGCGTATGACTTACAAGATACGGTAGAACAGGACGTAGGCCAGTATTCAGCCTTAATTGCTGATGCGATCGCTCGTTACAATCAAGGTGAATCCGTGTTGTTCTATATCTGGACTCCATTTTGGCTCGGCAGTGTCTTGGAACCAGGGGAAGATACGATTTGGTTACAAGTGGATCAAACGGATCTGCCGGGAGAACAACAAGCCTTAACGGAAGCAGACACCACAGCCAACGGAAAAAACATTGGTTTTCCTGTCGATCGCATGAGGATTTTAGCCAATAAAGAGTTTGTGGAAGCCAATCCTGCGGCGAAAAAGTTATTTGAAGTGGTGGAAGTTCCCATTGAAGATATTAGTGACCAAAATAATCTGATGCGACAGGGAGAAGATACACCAGAAGACATTGAGCGCCATGCTCAAGAGTGGATTGCTGACAATCAAGAGTTATTTGACAGTTGGGTAGAACAAGCCCTAGTTGCTCAGTCTTAAACCCCTTAGTAGGGGTAGGTTTCAAACCCGCCCCTACATTAGAATAACTATAACTAGGATTCTTGCCCAGCATGGTAGGAACTGCGAACTAAGGGCCCGGAACGGACATGATTAAAGCCCATATTGCGGGCAATTTCCCCTAATTTCTCAAATTCGTCAGGATGCCAATAGCGCTGTACCGGGAGATGATCGAGGGAAGGGCGCATATACTGACCGAGGGTGAGGCGATCGCCCAATGAATTATATCAAGTCCGATTGTTCATGTCCGCGAAGCGGAAATACCATGATTAAAAACTTAGGGAGCGAGACGCTCCCACTCCAGCAATCTTAAGGGATTAGAGGAGTGCGGGCATCTTGCCCCCTTCTTCACCCTTTATCCGGACTTGATATTACGCCGGATTTCCTCCTAAACGGATTTCCGTACATAGAGACGCAAAAACCGTTTCCCCAGAAACTTGGGTGAGGCTGGTTCTGAGGCGAAAATTAGGAGAGGCAAACCACATGCGATCTTCAGAAATTTGCCCTTGAGATTCTACCCTTAAGGTTAAAATTTCCTCTTCATCGAGAACAAAGGAACCAGGGAGAGACCCTTCAACAGAGGAGAAAAATTTACCGCTCTGGAGATTTTCACCATCACCCACCCAAACCAATAGACGCTCTCCCTTGTAGGATTGGGCCGAGGGATCAATGGTGGCTTCCCAACTCATGCGTGTGCCGCCTAACACCGTTTCTAGACCATGGCGATCGCACAAATCCTTTACTTTCGGGTCATCACTGGCTAAAAATTCGACATAGAGGGTGGATTTTCCGGTCTGGGTTTGATTGGATTCTATTTGATGGGCAGTGCGCTGAGAAAACCACTTTCCCGCACTCTGTTGTAAAAATTCCGTAATATTCATTAAAACTCTCGTACTATCTCCACAAGTTGAGCGTCAGTATTGGAAAAAAGCCCAAATTCTATTTTAGAGCCACAGGAGACGATTCAAGCGATCGCATCTTATGAGATGATAAGGGAGGCAATCCGGAAGATCGCAGCCGGTTGTCTGGATTGGGAAGTCAACCGGCTTGTCTCCAACTGTTAGCCCGCAAAAGCAACAAACTGAGCTACCAGGCTTTCCTATCTCCAAATTTTGCTCATCTCCAGCCCTTGGCCTATCACACCCTGAAGCATGACCCAATCAACTGAGATACCCTATCTATTACGCGCTACCCGTGGAGAAATTCTCCCTCGTCCCCCCGTATGGATGATGCGGCAGGCGGGACGCTATATGCAAGTCTACCGCGACCTGCGAGATAAGTATCCGAGCTTTCGGGAGCGCTCCGAAAATCCCGAACTCTCCCTAGAGATTTCTTTGCAACCCTATCGCGCCTTTCAACCGGATGGGGTGATCCTGTTTTCGGATATTCTCACCCCCCTACCCGGCATGGGGATTCCCTTTGATATTGTGGAGAGTAAAGGGCCCATCATCGACCCCCCCATTCGCTCCCTAGAACAGGTAGAAGCAGTGACTCCCTTAAACCCAGAAGAGTCCTTACCCTTTGTGGGTCAAGTGTTGCGGGAGTTACGCAAGGAAGTGGGCAATAAGGCCGCCGTATTAGGCTTTGTCGGTTCTCCTTGGACATTAGCCGCTTATATGATTGAAGGCAAAACCTCGAAGACCTACAGCAATATTAAGCGCATGGCCTTTAGTGAGCCAGAGATGTTACATAAACTCTTGGGTAAAGTCGCTGACTCGATCGCCACTTACGTTAAATACCAAATCAAAAATGGCGCTCAAGTGGTACAACTCTTTGACTCTTGGGCCGGTAACCTCAGTCCCATTGACTATGAAGCCTTAGCTCTACCCTATCAGCAACGGGTCGTGAAGCAAGTGAAAGCTGAATATCCCGATACTCCCCTGATTCTATACATTAGCGGCAGTGCAGGGGTATTTGACCTGATGCCTAAATCGGGAGTCGATATCATCAGTGTAGACTGGACGGTAGATATGAAGGATGCCCGGTCTCGCTTACCGGAAACCATGGGAGTACAAGGGAATGTCGATCCTGGTGCGCTCTTTGGTTCTCAAGAGTTCATCCGCGATCGCATGATTGACACCGTTCGCAAAGCAGGCAATACCCGCCATATCCTCAATTTGGGTCATGGGATTTTACCCGGAACGCCAGAAGAAAATGCCGAGTTTTTCTTTGAAACGGCAAAACAAATGGATCAACTGCTGGCTAACTGATTATCGATTATGACCCTAACCCCATCAATCCCGAAAAAAAAGCGGATTTTTATGACTGGTGCAAGTGGTTGCATCGGCCACTATGTTGCTGAATCTCTGATTCAAAAAACCAGTCACGATCTGTTTTTGCTGGTGAGAAAACCAGAAAAACTAAAATTCGACTATCAAGCGCGATCGGGTATCACAATTTTAGAAGGCGATTTGCGCGACATTAGTCAATATAACGATCTGTTAAGTACGGTTGATGGGGCAATTTTAGCCGCTACTGCTTGGGGCGGCCCCAGGGAAGTCTTTGATATTAATGTGGTCAAAACCATTCAACTGGTTAAAGCACTAGACCCCAATGTTTGTAACCAAGTCATTTACTTCTCTACCGCCAGCATTTTGGGTCAAGAGAATAAGCTTTTACCCCAAGCCGGACAATTAGGAACCGATTATATTCGCTCTAAGTATGACTGTTATCAGCAACTGAGCAAACTCACCAGCGCTCCCCCCATTTCTGTGGTCTTTCCCACCTTAGTCTTTGGCGGCGATGAAAATAAACCCTATTCCCATCTCTCCTCCGGATTATCAGAAGTTCCTAAATGGATTAACTTCGCTCGCTTCTTTAAAGCCGATGCGAGTTTTCATTTTCTCCATGCCTATGACATTGCCCAAGTAATTACCCATTTGATCGATCATACCCTTCCCCCCGATCCTGAAGAAAATTTTGCCTTTGCCCATCATCTGGTTTTAGGGAATCCTGTGGTTAATGTTGATGAGGGCATTGCCGAAATTTGCCAGTATTTTAATAAGAAAATCTATTTTCGTATTCCCCTGTCTGTTGCTTTAGCCGATACCCTAATTAGTATTTTGCGCTTAGTGGGCGTAAAAATTGAAATGGCAGCCTGGGATCAGTTTTGTATGCGCTATCGCCATTTTCGCTATCAAAACCCGGTTAGTCCAGCGACTTTGAGCTTAACTCCCTATTGTCCCACCTTAAGCGATTTACTCAAAATTAGCGGCATTCAGCCGGAAGCACAAGTCGAGTAACGGTCCTTACTCGATGGGGTTTAAAATTTGATTGACCGTTAGGTTAAATTCTGGGAAGTGGGGAGATAGAAGTAAGTTATCCCCTCTAAATGTTCCCACTTCTGTATAGGTTTGGGGAGAGAAAGATAGGGTATATAGCTAGTCTCAATGAGTTGTGCAACTGGAAATGCCCTCTCCCGTGGGAGCTTACAGCAGTTTTCGCTGTTATGTGGGACATCTTGATCCCCCTAAATCCCCCTTAAAAAGGGGGACTTTCCTATTCCCCCCTTTTTAAGGGGGGCAAGGGGGGATCTTTTCCTACTGTCCACCGATACAGCGCAAAGCG
>NZ_JAQOSP010000047.1 GCF_030068475.1 Roseofilum acuticapitatum BLCC-M154
TCTCGAAATCCAGGGATCGAGACGCTCACACTCGTCTCGAAATCCAGGGAGCGAGACGCTCCCACTCTTCTCGAAATCCAGGGAGCGAGACGCTCCCACTCTTCTCGAAATCCAGGGAGCGAGACGCTCCCACTCCAATAATATCAACCCATTCCAGGAGTGCGGGCATCTTGCCCGCTTCCCCATCACCCCATCACCCCATCACCCCATCACCCCATCACCCCATTCCCCCATCACCCCATCACCCCATTCCCCCATCACCCCATCACCCCATTCCCCCATCACCCCATCACCCCATCTCAAAAAAACCCCGAACCTCCCCAACTCAAGATGATCCGAGCAATGTTAAAATAAATCAGTACCCCGATCACGTCAACGGCCGTAGTAATAAAAGGCGCAGACATGAGGGCGGGATCGAGACCCAAGGAGCGGAATAAAAAGGGTAGTCCAGAACCCGCCACAGAAGCCAAAATCGAAATACCCAACAGAGAAATCCCCACAGCTATAGCAACCGCAAGATTGACCTTGAGTAAAAATAGTCCTCCTAGGGTGGCTAGAATGCCCAGAGTTGCCCCTAAAATCGATCCGGCGATCGCCTCCCGAATCACCACTTGAGGCACGCCTAGAGAGCGAATTTCATCGGTATTCAAGCCGCGAATCACCACAGTTGAGGACTGCGATCCCACATTCCCCCCAGTTCCTGTCAGCAGGGGAATAAAGGCGGAAAGAACGGCGTATCGAACAATTAATTCTTCCTGCGATCGAATAATAAACCCTGTGACCGCATTGGTTCCCAACAAAATCAACAGCCACATCACCCGTCTTTGGGCCACCTTCCATAAGCTCATCTGGAAATAATTATCGCCATCGGACTGAACCCCCCCAAAGGCATAAATATCTTCGGTCGCCTCCCGTTCAATGATATCAATGACATCATCAACGGTAATGATGCCCACTAAACGTTCTTCTCGGTCTACCACCGGAACCGCTAAAAAATCGTAGCGCTGGATCAGTCGAGCCACTTCTTCTTGATCCGTATTCGTTTGCACAAATACTGTTTCGCGGGTCATCACATCACCAATTTTCTGATGGGGTTGAGCGATGATTAAATCCCGTAGAGATACAATGCCGGTTAAACGACGGGCGTTATCAGTGACATACAGATAAAAAACCGTTTCACTGACATGGGATAAATTGCGAATGCGTTCAATACTCTCACTAACCGTATAATCTTCTTTCAAAGAGATATATTCTGGGGTCATCATCCGACCGGCTGTATCCGGTTCATACCCCAGCAGTAAGTTAGTCGTCGCCCGTTCTGAAGGACTCATATGATCGAGTACCCGTCTGACAATTTTGGCAGGGAGTTCGTCAAACAGCCTCGCTCGGTCATCAGGAGACATTTTATCGACAATATCGATCACTTCTTGGCGCTGAAATTTCTCTAACAGGGACTGTTGCACCGAGGAGTCGAGATTTTCGTAGACATCGATCGCCTCTGCTTTCGAGAGCAAACGAAAGGCGATCGCCTGCATCCCCTCCGGTAACCCTTCAATGGCTTCGGCAATATCAGCCGGTTGCACAGGCACTAAAATAGCTTTAGCCCCCTGATAATCTTGGGCTTCCAGGAGGGCTTGCAGTTGTTGGCGCACCAATTCTCGTAACTCACGACGAGAGGGCAGGGAGGTGGTTGTTTCTTCAGTCACAGGTTACCCTCCTAAACTGAGTCCATGGCTGGATCTAGTTTAGTGGGTCTTGGGGAATGGGGGAATGGGGAATGGGGGAATGGGGGAATGGGGGGATGGGGGGATGGGGGGATGGGGAGATGGGACAATGGGGAGTGGCTCAATCATTTTTAATTTTTAATTTTTAATTTTTAATTGATATGAAGATTCTGTTAGTTGATGATGAAGTGGCTTTAACTGAGTCCTTGAGTCAAGTTCTCAGACGGGAAGGATATGAAGTGGATATTGCCACGGATGGAGAGCAGGGAGAGCAGTTAGCGGCCAAGGGAGACTATAATTTACTGATTTTAGATTGGATGTTACCCCATCGCTCCGGGTTGGATATTTGTCAGGCGCTGCGTGATGCTCAATTATCGACTCCGGTTCTCTTTCTCACGGCTAAAGATACCTTAGACGATCGCGTGATGGGACTTGATAGTGGGGCAGATGATTATATGATTAAGCCCTTTGAGTTGCGGGAATTTTTGGCTAGAGTTCGGGCTTTATTGCGTCGTTTTGCTGTGCCTAACCGTTCTGTGTTGCAGGTGGAAGATTTACGCTTAGATTTGGAGAATCAAATGGGCGATCGCCAAGGACGCTTAATTCCACTTTCGGAAAAAGAATGTCGTCTCCTGACCTATTTCATGCAACATCCCGGTCAACTCCTCACCCATGACCAAATTTATCGAGCCACCTGGAGTGCGGAAGAATCGCCCAATAGCAATGTTTTAGCCGCTCAAGTGCGTTTACTGCGCCGAAAAATCGAATTACCTGGAGAGTCTCCCTTAATTCATACGGTTTATGGAAAAGGCTATCGATTTGGCTTACTCACCGATTAAAATGGATTATTTAACCGGTTGCCTCTCTAGGGCAAATTCCACCAATTGATGTACCAATTCGGGGAAGGAAACGCCTGTATTTGCCCAGAGTTGGGGGTACATGCTGGTGGAGGTGAAGCCGGGTAGGGTGTTGATTTCGTTAATGAGGACTTCTCCCGTAGACTCAATATAGAAGAAGTCTACTCTGGCTAATCCGGAGGCATCTACGGCTTGGAAGGCTTGAATTGCCATTTCTTGGATGCGATCGCTCACTTCTGGGGGTAAATTAGCGGGAATGAATAGATCGGCTTTTCCGGCTGTATATTTGGTTTCGTAGTCGTAGAAGTCGCTCTCGAAGGTGATTTCGCCAACGACTGAGGCTTTGGGATAGTCGTTTCCGAGTACGGCACATTCGACCTCTCTAGCCGTTACACCCGCTTCAATGATAATTCTACGGTCATAACTGGCGGCATTATCGAGGGCGGTTTCGAGTTCTTGGCGCGATCGCACTTTGGCAATACCCACCGACGATCCCAAGTTAGCCGGTTTCACAAAACAGGGATAACCGATCGCCTCTTCGATCTCATCGCAGAGTTTCGGAAACACACAAGGATTAGACCATACCTGAGCGCGAGTCACCGCCTTATACTTAACTTGGGCTAAACCCGCTTGAGCAAACACCATTTTCATCGTAATTTTATCCATCCCCACCGCCGATCCGACAATTCCCGAACCCACATAGGGCACTTGCATTAGTTGCAGCAAGCCTTGAATCGAGCCATCTTCACCATTCGGCCCATGTAAAATAGGGAACCAAACATCAATCTCACTCACTCGATCGGGAAACTCCCACAAACTGCGCCCTGGTGGGGTATCCGTAGATAAGGGCGTACCAGAGTTCAGGACTTGGGCGGCAATTTCGGGTTCATACCAGTAACCATCTTTACGGATATAGAAAGGAAGGACTTGGTAGCGATCTCCGTTTTCTCCGGTTTGTAGCGCTGCGGCGATCGCCTTTGCCGAAACAATGGAGACTTCATGCTCCCCCGAACATCCCCCAAACAACAGTCCTATCCGCTTCTGGCTCATAACCCCGGTTTCCTCTCCATGTCAACAGCAAAGAGTTTATTATATCAATTAAAAATTAAAAAATTTAGGGATTTTCTCTTTCTCAATACTGTTGTTTCGCGATCGGATACAATATTGACACGATCGTATATAGCAAGCCTATTTGATACTATGTTATGAAAAATCATACTTCATGCAGAGTTTGAAAAATGGTTCTTTGAACAGGAACAAGCTGTACAAGATTCAATTGCTACAGCGATCGATGTTCTTGAGGAAAAAGGGGCACAATTGGGAAGACCCTATGTTGATACACTTAAAGGCTCTGAATTTCCGAATATGAAAGAACTAAGAGTTCAACATGCTGGAGAACCTTATCGAATCATTTTTGCTTTCGATCCCAAGCGCCAAGCCGTTCTTCTCCTTGGGGGTAACAAAGCAGGAAAAAAACGATGGTATCAGATAAATATTCCCATAGCCGATCGACGATTTCGAGAATATCTAGAAGAGACAGAAGAAGGCGAATTAGTATGAGAAAATATAAAACTTATAAAGAAATAAGAAGCACCTTTTCTCCTGAGTCTCAGCAAAGAATTGCTGCGGGCGCTCAGAAAATAAAGGAGGAGCTAAGAATACTTGAAACTGTGGGAGAAATGGCGGGAATATCACCAGATGAACTCGCAGAAAGGTTCAATATAGAGCCACTTGACCTTTCACCAGTGGAGGGACAAGAAAACATTACATTCAATAAGCTTCTAGCCATTATTTCCGCTCTGGGGGGTTCTGTAGATATCGTCATTAATTTTCCAGAAAAAGATCCCGCACATTTTTCTGAAGTTGAGACTTTTTTGTATCCTAACGCTGTAGATTTAGGAGAGAAATGAAAATTTGAGATGGGGTTGCCTTATACCATTTCTCTTTAAGCCTGCCATTAATCGATTGATGGTACTTTACCACTATCCAATAAATCCTGAGAAAATAGCTGTTTGAATCATTACCAGCCCATAGCCCTAAAAAATAGGGTGAGCGTGTCTCACCCTATACCATACAGCATCAATAGGAAAAGAGAAGGAGAAGGTTAATTATTCCTTAGCTGCCATGGCTAAGATCAAATCTACCATCCGATTAGAATAACCCCACTCATTGTCATACCAAGAGACAATTTTGAAGAAATTAGAGTTTAATTCGATGCCTGCACCGGCATCAAAAATACTCGAATGGGGATCGGAAGTGAAGTCCGTGGAAACCACTGGATCGTCTGTGTATCTCAACACGCCCTTCATTTCTCCTTCTGCCGCTTTCTTCATCGCTTCGCAGATTTCGGCGTAGCTAGTAGCTTTTTCGGTCTTGAACGTTAAATCTACAACTGAAACATCCGGAGTTGGCACGCGGAACGCCATCCCAGTGAGCTTACCTTTAAGTTCTGGTAACACCAGAGTTACCGCTTTTGCGGCTCCGGTGGACGCGGGGATAATATTTTGGGTGGCACTGCGCCCGCCGCGTAAATCTTTACGGCTGGGGCCGTCAACCGTGGGTTGGGTGGCGGTCATGGCGTGAACGGTGGTCATGAGACCCTCTACCAAGCCAAAGTTATCATTAATCACTTTAGCAACCGGGGCCAAACAGTTGGTGGTGCAACTGGCATTAGACACGACCGTATGCTTGGCGGGGTCGTAGCTGTTATGATTGACTCCCATTAACAGGGTGGGCACTTTATCCGGGTCTTTTTCCTTCGTTGGTGCGGAAATGACCACCCGTTTAGCGCCTGCTTGCAGGTGGGCAGAGGCTTTTTCATAATCGGTAAATAAACCGGTGGATTCAACCACGAACTGCACCCCAGTCTTACCCCAGGGCAGTTCGGCTGGGTTTCTCACCGAGTAACAGGGGATATCTTTACCATTAACCACGATCGCCCCTTCTTTAGCTTCCACTGTTCCCTTAAACGGGCCATGGGTGGAATCATACTTGAGTAAGTAGGCAATACTTTCTGGAGGAACTAGGTCATTAATGCCACAAACTTCAATTTCTGGATGGGCAACGGCGACCCGAAACACCAGCCGCCCAATACGACCAAATCCATTAATACCAACTTTTACTGTCATATTGACATGACTCCTGTAATCGCAATAGGGAAATCACTTTCCCCGATCTACTTTGGCACTTCCTCTGGTGAACCCTTGCTATGGCAAGAATGTTTTAATGATCGGGTGGGGAATGGGGGAATGGGGGGATGGGGGAGTGGGGGAATGGGGGGATGGGGAGATGGGGAGATGGGGAGATGGGGAGATGGGAACAACCATTACTCCTTACTCCTTACCCATTACCCATTACCCATTACTCATTACTCCTTACTCCTTACCCATCAAGCTTTGGCCCAGCGTTGATAATTTCGGGTGTAGCAGTTTTGAAGCGTTTGAAGTTCTCGATGAACTTCTCGGCTAAGATTTTCGCTTGGCGATCGTAAGCTTCTGGATCGCTCCAAGTGTTTTTCGGGTTCAGAATCTTCGGATCGACATTGGGGACGCTTTCGGGAACCAAAATCTTAAAGATCGGGTGAGGATTGAACTTCACATCCTTAAGATTCCCATTCAAGGCCGCCCAAACCATATAGCGGGTATCTTGAATATCAAAGCGGTTACCCACACCATAGGGGCCGCCTGTCCATCCGGTATTGATCAAATAAACGGAGGTGGTGTCCTTATGTTCTTCAAGGCGTTTGGCCAGCATTTCCCCATAAACCGTAGCTGACAGAGGTAGGAATGGCTTACCGAAACAAGCGGAGAACGTGGCTTCGGGTTCCGTCACACCCCGTTCTGTTCCTGCCAGTTTGCTGGTATAGCCCGATAGAAAATGATAAATAGCTTGCTCTGTCGTCAGTTTGGAAATCGGGGGCAGGACTCCAAAGGCATCCGCAGTCAAAAAGATGACGGCTATAGGATGGCCGCCAATACCCGGAATCACACAATTGGGAATATAGTTGATGGGGTAAGCACCACGGGTATTTTGGGTTAAGCTGCCATCGTCATAGTCGGGAGTGCGGGTTTCTTCGTCGAGGATGACGTTTTCCAGGAGTGAGCCATAGCGGATAGCATCCCAAATTTCGGGTTCTTTTTCTCGCGATAGGCGAATGGTTTTGGCATAGCATCCGCCTTCAAAGTTGAAGATGCCATTAGAAGACCATCCATGTTCATCATCTCCGATCAGGCGACGGCTGGTGTCAGCAGACAGGGTGGTTTTTCCAGTTCCGGAGAGACCGAAGAAGAGGGCGGTATTGCCTTCGTCATCCATGTTGGCACTACAGTGCATGGGTAGCACATCGCGTTTGGTCATGCAGTAGTTCATGTAGGAGAAGGCTGATTTTTTGATTTCGCCTGCGTAGAAGGAACCGCCAACGAGGATCAGTTTTTTAGAGAAGCTAACAACGATGAAAGCTTCGCTGTGAATACCGTCAATACCGGGATCGCCTTTCAAACCGGGAACGGCAATGATCGTGAAGTCTGGATAATGGCTGGCTAGTTCTTCAGCAGTGGGGCGAATGAACATCTGATGCACGAACATATTTTGATAGGCTAGTTCGTTGATGATCCGCACGCTCATCCGGTAGTTGGGATCGGAGCCGATATAGCCATCGAAGATGTAGAGGTCTTTGCCTTGAATGTAAGCAAGAACCCGTCTATGGAGCATGTCGAATTTTTCGGGGGATAAACCGACGTTGACTTTGTTCCAGTGAACTTCATCGTGGATGAAGGGTTCATCGACGATAAAGCGGTCATTAGGCGATCGCCCCGTATACTTCCCGGTTTCTACACAGAATGCACCATTTGAGGCCAAAACCCCTTCTTTTCGGGCTAGGGCATGTTCCAATAGTTTGGGAACCGCTAGGTTACGATAGACCTTTTGCAGATTTAGAAAACCGAGTTCCTCTAGTCCGTAGTAGGGAGGGCATAGGTGGGGCGCTTTGCTATGGCCTTCTGATTCCGTCGCGGCGATCGGTTTAGTAGGGGTTTGAACCATAATCTAATCTCCTTAGATTCATGTAACGTTAGTTCTTTGTAAATCTTTATGAACCCTCACTTGAATTCATTCGATTTAGAAGATTTGACTTACACTTTACCGTTAATCCCCAAGAATGTTACATCAGTATTTAATAAAAATCATGTCGTAAATTTGCTATTTTTATAGTTTTTTGAATTAATACTAAGCAAACTCCTCTTTAGGTCATAAAAGCCTAACAAAAAATTCCCAATAATCTTTACTTTTGAATTTTCTGTAACCTAGACTACAGAACCATAGACCCTTGAAAATCTAATTTTTTTACCCAAATACCCTTACGGAAATCCTTGTAAGTCTAGATCTCCTGTATATAACCAACACAAGTGACTTGAGAGTATTCTTAATACTAAACCTTAAGAAAAGCTAAAGTCAACTCTCCTAAAAAAACAACTCAAACTTACTTAATCAAACTCAACACTCTTCCCTTCTTTAAACCCATCAAGATTTAATTATCTACCGTTTCCCATTCATTCGATCAATTAAAAATTAAAAATTAAAAATTAAAAATGAGTAATAATGAATTATCCCCGCGTCCCTATCATCCCCCATCCCCCCATCCCCCCATCTCCCCATTCCCCCCACCCCACAGGCTATGATGGAAACACACTCACGGGATTGACAACAGAGGTCAAAACAATGGGTAAGCTTTGCTATAGTTGGTTCTGTACAAAAGGTATGGGGTGAGGACAACATGGGAATTAATAGTCAACTGCCATCAAGCACCGCACAAACACCACAAGACGATGTACTTCTAGCATCAGAAGCACTCAACACAGCCGTTGCTCCAGAAGCTCGGCCACAGTTCACTGGCCAACGGCCCCTGAGCTTCATTCAAAATAATGGCCAGGTCGATGACTCCGTATCCTTCCACGTCCGAGATGGAGATGTGGGGGAAGTTTTCTTTACTCAAGAAGAAATCGTTGTTGCCAACGGTGATGATGTTATTCGGGCGAACTTTGTTGGCTCTAACCCCAGTGCCGAAGTTAGAGGATGGGAGCAACTCCCCGGTATTGCCAACTTTTTTATTGGTAATGACCCCTCCAAATGGCGCACCAATATCGCCACCTTCGAGGGTGTATGGTACGAAGAAGTCTATGATGGCATTGACGTTAAATACTCCGGGCAAAGCGGCCAAGTTAAACGGGACATCTACGTGGCTCCCGGTGCAAGCGTTGACACGATTAAGATTGCCTACGAGAACGTCAACGACATTGAAATTCGCGAAGATGGCTCCCTCGCTCTCATTACCGACACAGGAGAGCTAACCGAGAAAACCCCCATCGCTTATCAGATTATTAACGGTCAGCAAGTCGATGTCGAAGTTGCCTACAAGATTCTAGAGGGGAATCAAATTGGGTTTGAAGTCGGCAGCTACGACCTCAACCATGAATTAGTCCTCGACCCCATTCTGCAATACTCCAACTACTTGGGTGGCGCTGTTGTCGAAAGTCCTCCTGGTGGTGGTGGTCTAGTTCAAGTTGATGTACGGCCCTTTGAAGATCTTCAAACTGTTATTGTGCAACAACAACAAACTTTCGTTGATCCAGTCACCGGCCAAGTCAATGTTATCACTATTGAGCAAGAAGTTATACAAACCGTTCAAAATGGGACTTTTATTGCTGGGGCTGAATACTTAGCTGATCCGGTTCCTTCAGAAGATGCCGGTTATGCGATTACGGTCGATAAATTGGGTGCTGCCTACGTCACTGGGGAAACCAGGTCTGTTACTTTTCCAGTTCGCCCTGAGCGTCCCAATAGTCCCGATCCCTTCAATCGGACTCTACCTGATCCTAAAGCCGGTAATGATATTCGTGATGCTTTTATTACTAAGATTGATAGTAATGGGCAACTGATATACTCTACCTATATAGGTGGATTAGATAAAGACCGGGCTAATGATATTGCCGTAGATAGTGCTGGGAATGCTTATATTGTTGGGGAAACCGAATCGACAGACTTCCCTGGATCATCTGGAGTCCCACAAAATCCTCCCTTCCAAGAGTTTGCTGGCGGTTCCCAGGATGCTTTTATTCTCAAACTCAATCCAACTGGGACTCAGATTGACTATGCCTCTTACCTAGGAGGGAGTGGCTATGAACGAGGATCTAGCATTGCTGTAGATCCTAATGGATCAGCCTATGTTACCGGACAAACTACATCAACTGGTCTGGGAACAACTGGAGTTTTCCAACAAAACACTGACCCCACGAATGGCAGTGATGCCTTTATTGCCAAGGTGAACGCCACTGGAAGCCAGTTGGTTTACTTTACCTACTTGGGTGGCCCTGGATTTGAAGAAGGCATTGGTATTGATGTCGATGGCACAGGAAATGCCTATATTTCGGGAACGACTCAATCTTCCGGTTTAGCCACCACTGGAGCCTATCAACAAAACTTAGTTGGCCCTAGTGATGTGTTTGTCGCCAAATTTAACGCCGATGCTACTGATCGCGTCTATTTCTCCTACCTTGGTGGTGGTGGCGGTGATGTGGCGGGCGGTATAGTAGTAGACGATGCTGGAGCAGCTTATCTGACAGGGATTACGCCCTCTGCTGACTTCCCCACCGGTCAGAACCTGTTGGCTGGGCAGCGTCGTAATACTACTCCCCCTCCCCCCAATTCCTCTCCAGTTCCCTTCCAAGAAAATTATCAAGGGGGAGCCTTTGATGCTTTTGTCACCAAGTTTAACCCTGATGGCACATCCTTAGCTTACTCTACATTCCTAGGGGGTGCTGGTAATGAAGGGGTGGCTTTCTTACCTCTAAGTGCTTCTAGTATTGGTGTCAACCAAGCAGACCAGGCTTATGTTGTAGGGACAACCACCAGCACAAATTTCCCCACTACCCCAAATGCAGAACAGTCTGCTTTTGGAGGTGGTCAAACAGATGCATTCCTAGCTAAGTTGAATAAGGATGGAACTGGGTTTATTTACTCTTCCTTCTATGGAGGAGGCGCTGAGTTTACTGGTGGGATACAGACGGCTGATGGTAATGATTATGGCTATGGTGTAGCTGTCGATCAGTTTGGTGCTGCCTATACTACAGGGCAAACGGGTTCTTCTAACCTTAACCAGGGGCGAAATCCTGTACTGCCAGTTCCTGGGCAAGGATCGCCACTGGGATACGGATTTAATGATCCAAGTCCAACCCTAGGTCAGCGAGATCCCCAAACGGGTGAAGTAATTGGCCCCTATATCATTGAAGTCAATCCTGAACCCGGTCAACGTGCAGTAGTTGGCAGCTTACTGGTTCCAAACTTTAAAGATTCATTTGTAACTAAACTCTCCTTTGAAGAGGTACTTGTCACTCCATTTGGTGGCACGTTAGGGATCACTGAAGGTGGAACAACAGATTTGCTCGCCCTGCAACTAGCAACCCCACCGACTAATGCTGTTACAATTACTTTCAATCCTTTGAATCTTGATAATGAATCTGAAATTTTCGACCCCAATAACCCCAATACTCCCATCACTTTTGTTAGCTTCACTCCACAAACCTGGAATATTCCCCAAGTTGTAGGGGTTAGGGCGGTCGATGATGCACAGGTGGAAGGGGTACACCAGAGTAACATCAGTTTCCAAACCTTTAGCGCTGACCCCGGCTATCAGGGTATCTCCATCCCAGAGGTGATAGCGACTGTCACCGACAACGACACCAGGGTATTTGTAGAGGAAAATCAGCAACTCGATGGTACAAGGGATTTACGGGTATCTGAAAATGGCGACACCAACACCTACACCATCCGCCTGGCCCAACAACCCACCACTGAGATACAAGTAGTGGCGACCAATAATGACAATCAACTGACTCTTAATCCCACTACCCTCACCTTTAGTCCCACTGACCCCCGTACCCTCTGGAGTACACCCCAAACCGTCACAGTTGCAGCAGTAGATGATACCCTGCCGGAGGGAGAGCATACAGGAACGATCCAACTGGCAGTGGTTTCTCCTCCTAATATTAATGGAGATCCCAACTTTGTCGGAACGGATAAAATTATAGTTAACGATTCACCAACTACCCAAGAAGAGCGACAAAGCGAGACTTTGAGCGTTACTATTTCTGACAACGACCGACCCGGTATTTTTATCACTCCTCTCGTAACAGAATTAAACGACTCAAGTACCAGTGAAGATGGTACATTAACTGTTCAGTTTGGTGTGAGATTGGGTAACACGCCAAGCAGCAATGTTACTATCCCAATTGAGATTAGTGATGCCACTGAAGCAACGTCCAATCCTCTGACCCTGACATTTACACCAAACAATGCAACTACAACCCAAACCGTCACTATTTCTGGTATCCCGGATAATATCATTGATGGCAATCAACTGTATAGCGTTACACTGGGGCAAGCTCAAAGCACAGATCCTCAATACAATGAAGCATTACCCAACGTTGAATTGTTGACGGAGAAAGATCGAACATTTAATCTCACTAACGTAGATATTGATACGTTTGGGGTCAATGTTACTCCGTCTGCCGGTCTGCGAACGTCTGAAGAGGAATCAACAGCAACGTTTGAGGTTGTGCTTTCCACCAGTGAAGCACCCAGTTCAGATGTGCAGATCGATTTTAGTACCTCTAATGCAGAAGAGGGCTTAATTTCCACCGATGGACAGAATTTTGTCGAGGATGTCTCCCTGATCTTTGATGCCCAAAACTTCGATCAGCCTCAAACAGTAACCATTAGAGGGGTTGCCGATGGGGTGGTAGATGGTGACCAACCCTATACCATTCTCAGTACCCCCACAAGTAGCACCGATCCAGATTTTAATAATGTGCCGGTGCAGAATGTGGCGGTGATTAATGACGATATCGATGAGATTGGTTTGAACTTTGATTCCAACACTGGCTCAACGACAGTGAGTGAGAGTGGCCAGTCGATTCAATATTCGGCTTTTCTGCAAAGTCGCCCCAGTGCCGATGTGAAGATTACAGTTCAGCCAGATGTCCAAAGCTTGGTGACTCCCACGGAGCTGACGTTTACGCCAGAGAATTACAATGAGGTGCAAACGGTTACGATTACTGGTTTTGACGATCGCATTGTAGAAGGAACCCACAGCAGTACCATTAACTTCTCGGTTGAATCTGGAGATGCCGATTATGGTAATTTAACCCTTGACCCGGTAACGGTCACTGTTCTCGATAATGATACCAGTCGCCCCGGTATCACTCCCTCTCCCACTCCAGCTCCTTCGCCCTCTCCCGGTTTCCCCACCTTCCCCGCGTTCCCCAGTTTCCCGACTTTCCCAGGGTTTGGAACGCCTTCCCCGGCTCCTGTGCCTCCTCCTGCGCCAGCTCCGAGTCCGAGTCCTAGCCCCTCCCTGGGCACTGGAGTAGCCACCCCCGGTAACGATTTTATCGATATGGGTGCGTTCAATCTCCGCAGTATTTCTGCCCTGCAAGGCAATGATATTGTCGTGGGTAGCCCGTCTAATGATTTCATTAACGGTAACCAAGGTAACGATTCTCTGTTTGGTGCGGCGGGGAATGATTTCCTCTACGGCGGTCAAGATAATGACACGCTGCGCGGCAGTACGGGCAATGATAACCTGAACGGAGATTTCGGAAACGATTACCTGGAGGGCGGTACGGGTACGGATGCCCTCAATGGTGGCGCGGGTAATGATGTATTCGTTTTACCCAGTAGTGGTGCGGTAAGTACGGTGTTCCAAGCTGACCGGATTAAGGATTTTGGTAATGGGTTTGACTTGATTGGTTTAACGGATGGTCTGACTCAAGCTAATCTCCAGTTGATCCAAACTGGCTCGGATACGGCGATTCTGTTTAATGGTTTATATCTGGGTGTGGTGGAACGCACGACTCCTGGAGCGTTAAATAATCGCTTTATTCCGGTTTCGTTGTAAGGGTTAGTCTCTTCCCTCTCCCCTGCTTGTCTTGTAGGGGTTTATAAGACGCAGATGAATTTAGAGTTTCGGGAGTGCGTAGCGTGTCCACAGGACAAACATCTTGCTCGCTGCTTTTAGCGAGCGAGACGCTCGCACTCCTGATCGTCGCCATTATAGTCAATTCAAATAAGGATTTGCTGCTTTTAGCGAGCGAGACGCTCGCACTCCTGATCGTCGCCATTATAGTCAATTCAAATAAGGATTTGATATAAGTCAATGTGTAAGGTGGGCACTGCCCACCCTACTGGTTAGTGTCTATAGTGGGAAAAACCTAGGGAGCGAGACCTGATATCAAGTCCGGTTTCCGCAAGCGGACATGAAAATTTGTTAAGAAGCGGGCAAGATGCCCGCACTCCTCGAATTCTTTGATATGACTGGAGTGGGAGCATCTTGCTCCCTGGATTTTTAATTAGGGTATTTCCGCTTC
>NZ_JAQOSP010000048.1 GCF_030068475.1 Roseofilum acuticapitatum BLCC-M154
AAAAGTCCCCCTTTTTAAGGGGGATTTAGGGGGATCTGTCTGGCTATACCTCACAAGATCGCGAAGTGCTGTATCAAAGAATTCGAGGAGTGCGGGCATCTTGCCCGCTTCTTAACAAATTTTCATGTCCGCTTGCGGAAACCGGACTTGATATGAACCGGAGTTGATATTACTTTAACTCTTTAGCGCGACCGCCTCCCGTTTTTTCCACCCAAATCGAATTAAAATTTTTCAACATAATCTCAGTCGGATTGATCTTTTCATCGCTGCCAATGGGCTGAAAAACGGCATTCACATTGGGATAAACAAAAAATGGAATCGAAATCCGACTTTTCGCCAGAGTATGAATCACTTCATGGGGAGTGCTAATAAATAAGCCATTCGTCCACAGTTGTAACATATCCCCTAAATTAACCACAAAGGCATCTTCTAAACATATGGCATCAATCCAAGCCTCTTTAGCATATACGCGCAAGGAAGGATTGGGAAAATATTCTTGAATTAAGATCGTGAAAATCCCATTATCGGTATGCTTCCCAGCAATGCCACCTTCGGGGGGATAATGAATAGTACGATGGATTAAGATCGGTTCATCAAAATAAGGGTCAAAGTAATCGGGTTTTTGCCCTAAAGCAACGGCTAATCCTCGTAAAAGATGGGGAACAACTTTGCTCATGATTTCCCCTTGCAGTTGATAATGGCACGAGGCAAAACCCGGCGCTACTGTCTCATCTGGAATGAGGGTAGTTCCGGTAAAAGGTTGGTCAGAATGGGGGCGTTCTATGCCTAAATCAAACAGCTCTTTGGGATCGGGGCCAACATCTTCATGCAAGGTTTCACCATAGAGGGGACTGTAGCCTCTACAGGTATTTGGATAAACAGTTTGTTTGTCTTGACTGTAGGCTTTTTTCGTTTCTTCCGGCAACTGGAAAAAGTTGCGAGAAGCCTGAATGGTTTTCTGGACTAATTCGGAGGAGATACCATGATCTTTAAGATAAAAAAATCCATGCTCTAAGCAAGTATCATATAGCCGTTTGTGTTCTTCATTTCCGGAGGGAGAACTTGATTTTTTAAGTTGGGCTAATGAAATAATCGGTAACGTATTCATTTGTTTTTCTCCTAATTGTTAATCCCATAGGTAACGATATAGCGATCGCTCTTTCTTTCCTCGCTACAGCAAAAGTACAGACCATCAGAACTTTCCCTTCAAGTAGCAAAACAGGCGATCGCCGCTAAAGCCAAACCCATACCGATCGCCTGTTTCAGGGTCACGGCTTCTTGCAAGACAACTACTCCGAGGACAATAACCACCAGAGGATAGAGAGCAGACAGAGTAGCCACCAGACCGACAGATCCTTTGGATACGGCTTGGATATAGAACAGCACCCCCAAAAAGTTGAGCATTCCGGCAATTATGGCCAAAATTGCGCCTTGGGGATGGGTTTCTAGGCGATCGCCCACCTTGAGAAAGATCAGGGTGGCCAAGATTGCCCCTCCTAACCCTTGATAGACGATCGCACTTTTAGCACTAATATATTGGTTCGATAACTTGGGCAAAAACGCCCAACCGCCCCAACAGAAAATTGCTCCCAGTGTCAGCCATAACCATCCTTTCATCTGTACCCAGACCTGTTATTGATAAACGGCAATGGGTTCACCCAGCACCTCCATAATCGGCTCTACCCCTAATCCTGGCCCCTCTGGAGCCACCGTTTTACCCCCTTGACCCCGCGGCCCGCCCGTGGCAGTATTCACTGTCAGCATCTCATGGCACAACCAAGTCGCCCGCAGGTGAGTCGCTGGAGTAGACTGTGCCAAATGCACCGATCCCGCATCCCCGATCGCACTTCCCCCCGTCACCTCAATATTCATGCGAATCCCCGTTTCCACACAGAAATCACGAATTCGCTTGGCCTTCGTCAAGCCTCCCACCCGACCAATCTTCAACCCGATCGCCTCACACGCACGATCCGCTTGAGCGCGAACAATATGACCATAGGCCTGAATCGATTCATCCAAGATAATCGCATGATTCGTTAGCCTCCGCAGTTGCAAGCACTCTTCATAGGTTTCACAGGGTTGCTCAAAATAGAGGATCGGCTCTTTCACCGCATTCATCACCCGCATCCCCTCATCCACCAACCAAGCGCGGTTCACATCAAAGGTCGCCGTTTCATCCGGAGGTAAATACGCACCAATGGCTTTAATCCGCTCAATGTCTAAAGCCACATCCGCCCCAATTTTACAGGTATGCACCTTTTCGCCCCTGGCTTGACCCCGTTTAATCGATTCAATCATCCCCTCTGGGGTATCCGTGGGCACAGAGTTTTGAATCGTAATCTCTTGGTCAATGCGACCGCCAAACAGTTCGCACAGGGGTAATCCGGTGAATTTTCCCAGGATATCCCAACAGGCCATATCCAGAGGAGATTTAATGTAGGGATGACCCGGTAGAGCCATATCCATCGCCCGATAAACAACATCGATCCGTCGGGGGTCTAGGCCAATCAGTTGGGGCGCTAACTCCTCAATTCCCGCCCGAATACCTCTAGGAAAGGCGGGTAAATAAGTTGACCCCCAAGGGCAGCCTTCCCCCCAGCCCCGGATACCTTCATCTGTATCCATGGCGATAATGGTGGAATCGAGTTTATCGAAGTACAAGCGCCCTCCAGAGAGTCGGTAGGGATGCTCCAGGGGTAAGGTCACTTGATAGACGGTGATTTTAGTAATTTTCATGGGTTAGGGGATGGCTAGGTTTAACTCAGATGGTTGAGGATTTTGGTTAAAACGGGGAGATTTGCTCGACGACCGAAGTCAAAGGATTGGATTTTGGGGACAATGGCTGGATCGGGTTGGTAGGAGGTGATGTTATCAAATACCCAACAGGTTCCGCAACTCCAGCGAATCACATCCTCGATTAGTTGGTCGCTTAAGCCCATGTTTTTGCCCAGGTGGTGAGCTTCCCCTAAAATCAGGTAGTTGATATAGGCCATGAAGTCGGTGAGCGATCGCGCCATATCCATTAGAATTGGATCGTCTAAGGGTTCCGGTGCAGGATATTGGAGTTCGTAGGGACGGGGTTTGATGCGACCGAAAATATCGCTGATTTTTTCCTCAGAATGAATATAGCTGCGATTCAAACCATAGGGAGAGGGAGCGGTAAAATGGGGCACTCTCAGATTCACCCCATTATCCTCTTCGATCAGCTTAGTGACTTTCACATGGTTATCATGGGCATCATATTTCTGTCCCGCTTCCCGGTATCGTTCTTCGATGATGCGACCGATGGGGAGGGGAACGTTGAGTTCGTTGGCTAAGTTTACCGTCAAGTCCGTATCTTTAACTGTGATTTCTAGGGAGCAGGAGTAGTCATAGCTGCCGTCAAAAATAAACGGGGTGACTTGCTCGGCCACGAAGCTACTGCCTTGGGAAGAGCGGATCAGATCCCACATCCAGAGCAGGGGAATGCCATAGATTTTACAAATCATCAGCACTTCGCCCACGGTCACCATGCCGGTGTAAAAGAGCAGGTTAGTTAACAGTTTGACGGTCTGTGCTTCGCCGATGGTGTCGCTGACAAAGAACGAGATTTCGCCCATGGAGTCGAGGGAGCCTTTGCTGAGGTCGTAGCCTTGGCGATCGCCGCTCACATAGAAGCTTACGTTACAAAAATCAACCCCCATATGCGAAAGATTACTAACCGGCGACTCCAGACTAAAGATCCCTTTTTTCCTCGCTTCTCTGGCAATATTTTGGGTATTGTGGTAGTCCGTTGTCGAGAAGTCCATCCAGGTTGTCCCCGGCCTCATCCCTTCCACCGCTCCACTCGGCCCTAACATATTCTCTAAAACATGATGGGGTAAGGGCAAATTGGTAATCACTAAATCTGAGCCTTGAGCCGCTTCTTTGGGGCTGTTTTTCCAGATGGCTCCTTTGGCAATCACCGGCTCGGCCGCTTCTTTGTACTTATCATACACTTGCACCCGATAGCCATCTTTGAGCAGTTTGTAGATCATCTGCTTGCCCATAGCGCCCGTGCCGATATAGGCAATTTTTTGCTTACTCATCCGTGAGTTTCCTTTCTCTTACTTAAGGATTGTTTTCAGGCGTAATTACAACTTTGCCAAAAAAGCTTTTGCTTTGAAAAAATTTCTGCGCCTCTTGCATTTGACTCAGGGGAAAAACTTTAGCGACTGGAGGTTTCAACAGACCTCGTTCGATATATCCGAGCAAATTCTGAAATACTGCGGGTTCATAACGGTTGCCTCCATGCATCTCTACATCTTTGTAGATCAGATCTCGCAAATCCAGCTCAACCAGTGGCCCGGCGATCGCTCCAGAAGTCACATACCTTCCACCCACCACAAGGCTCTTGAAGATCAGACTAAAGTATTCTCCGCCCACTACATCTGCAACTACTGTAATTTCATGCTTCCCAACATTAGAAGCAAGTTGGTCATCTCGGCAATAAGCATAATCAGCACCCAACTCCTTAGCTAAATGCTCTTTGTTTGCTCCCACAATCGCAATCACAACTGCGCCTCGAATTTTCGCTAATTGTATGGCTGCACTGCCCACACCACCGGAAGCTCCTGTAATCAGGACTGTATCTCTAGCTGCGACTCTCGCCTTAGTTAACATATTCTCTGCTGTGGAATAAGCACAGGGCAGCGTTGCTAACTGAGTATCCGGTAGAGGGGAATTAATGGGGTAAGCATTAGTCGCAGGAACTACTGCATATTCAGCAAAACCTCCATCGAGTTCGCTGCCCACATACTGATATTCTGCGAATTGAGCAGTACGAATCCAAGGATATACAATCACCCGTTGATTGAGGGTTTCTGGCGCGACACCCTCACCCATTCCGACAACTTTTCCCACGATATCAGCTCCCTGAATACGAGGAAATTCTACTCCTAGCTGATTCCAGGTTGCTTTTCCTCCTTCGTTGGTCTTTGTATCTTGCAGAATTTCTTGAAATCCTTGATCTGCTGCATACCAACCTGTACGAGTATTGATATCTGCATTGTTGATCGAACAAGCTCCTACTTTAATCAGGATTTCTCCTTTCTGGGGGGTTGGTTTAGGAACTTGAGTATAAACTAATTGTTCTGGGCCGCCATATCCGTTGAGAAGGACGGCATTCATTAATTCTGTCATAGGTGTTAATAGTCGGGGGTAAAAGTCCCTCTCCCAGTGGGAGAGGGATTTAGGGAGAGGGAGGGTCTACAGAACCTCAAACGCCCAATAGTGAGCGCCTTCTTCGGCAATATAGGGGCCGTCGATGATGGAGCTAACCAGTTTTACTTTCTTCTCGGCTTGTAGGCGATCGCACACTTGCTGAAAATTCGTACTATCGTAATAGCTCTTCCGGGTACTCACCACCACTAAACCACCTGGCTTAGTGAAGCGGATCATCTCTTCTACTGCCGTTGGTGGCACATGACCCAGGGTAAACACCCCGCAACTAATGGAAGCATCATACTGGTTATCGGCATAATACTCGATCTGTCCGGTCAAATCGCATTCAGCTCCCCCCTCTAAATTTCGGTAGCAGTCGGTTTTTTCTGCTGCCTCTACCATTCCCGACGAAATATCAAATCCATCGATATTTTTATAACCTTTGCGACGCAGAGCTACACCCACTAATCCTGTGCCACAACCGGCATCTAGGATTTCAATCTCTGGATCGCGCAAATTTAGGAATTTACCCAACTTTTTGGGTAATAAATCAAAATAAGCAGTAATGTATTCCGGCCCACAATATTCTTCATTTTCTACATCATGGTCATAATTCTTCGACCACTGATCGTAATAGTCTTTGATTTCATCTGGTTTACCAGAAAGCTTGTGTGCTTCCTTGATCGCATCAAAACTGTTCAGGGTTTCTTGGGTTTTGACTTGACTTGTCTTGCTCACAATCTTGTACCTTGAGTAACAACTTTTGAGATATCTCTCGATATTTCTACAATTGAGGACTATTATCTTCTGACATTAGCCCGCTCTTATCAGAGCAAGGTTTGTCCCGTTTGTCAAGTCAATGAACAATGAATAATTCCCCCATCTACCCATCCCCCCATCCCAACCTGATAAAATAATCAACATTGACGCTTCCCGGTATCCAATCATCATGCTAGTCACCTACAAAATTACCTGGGAAAAACTACCCGATGACTTTAAACTCCCGGACGATCCTGTGGACAATATCCATCAACCTGCCCTCGCTGCTGCCCTCACCGAGAGCTTAAACCAAGCCGGAAAATTAGCCGAAAATTCCCTCACGCCTACCAACTACGGGATCTGTGCCACCGTCAATGGCAAAATGGTGGTTAAAGCCCCCGATTGGGCCTATATTCCCCAGATTCGAGTTGACCGTGAAGAAGTGAGCCGTAGCTATACCCCAAACCTACAAGGCGATCCACCGGTCATTGTCCTAGAATTTTTATCGGAGACCGAGGGGGGCGAATATTCCGCAAAATCTACCTATCCCCCTGGTAAATATTTCTATTACGAGCAAATCTTGCGCGTGCCCAACTATGGGATTTTTGACCCGAAAACCGGAGAATTAGAACTCCGTCGTTTAGGCAACCAGCAGCACTATAATCTGAAGTCTCCCAATCGAGAAGGACGGTTTTGGATACCCGAAATGGGTTTATATCTGGGAGTCTGGCAAGGGTGTCGCGAAGAACTAGAGAGCTACTGGTTGCGCTGGTGGGATAAACAGGGAAATCTGTTGCTCTGGGGCACAGAGAAGGTGGAGCAAGAACGGCAAAAAACCGAGTTTGAACGGCAACGGGCTGACGCTGAACGGCAACGGGCTGAAGCTGAAGAGCAGCGAGCCGAAGCCGAACGGCAACGAGCCGATCGCCTAGCCGCCCAGTTACGAGCCGCAGGCATTGAGATCAATGAACAATAAACAATAAACAATAAACAATTGACTAACAATTGACCATCGGGATAGGGCGGGTTTACCTCATTTGATGGTGGGTATCCTAAACCTGGGTTAACCCGCCCCTACAATATCGCGGTGGGGCGATCGCCTCCTAAAAACCCAAAATCACCCCAAACCCTCGTAGGGGCGGGTTAAACCCACCCATAACGACACCCATCGATACCTGTCCTAAACCCGCCCTCACCCATTAAGCCCTTTTCCCACGGCACACCCTAAAACCAATAGTTAACAATGAATCCTTATGAATTCTAGAACAGTAACCCAACAAAAACTTATCGAATCGATCGCCAGTTTATCAGCAGAGTCTCTTTCTGAGCTGGCCCGTTTCATTGACTATCTGCACTATAAATCGGGGACAGCTCAATTGGAGCAGGAGCAACGGGACGAGAGTCAACCTAATTTCTTATTGTCTATTGCGGGTTTGGGTAGTTCCGGAGAAACCGATATTTCTGAACGAGATGAAGAGATTCTGTCCCAGGAAATCGATCCGATTTATGGCTGGACAACCTATCCCGATCGCCAACCATGACCGTTATTCTCGATACCAGTTTCTTATTTGCCTTAACCGATCGCAGCGATCGCAATCATAACCGAGTCTTGAACGTCGCTCGCAACATCAATGAGCCGATGCTGCTTCCTAGCGTTGTCCTAACTGAAGTGTGTTATCTTCTAGCATCCCGGTTAGGACATCCCGTTATGCGTCAGTTCTTAGCCAACCTAGTCGCTAGTCGCATGGAAATAGAGGGGATCGCGATCGCCGACTTAGAGCGAGTCGAGCAGATTTTGCAGCAGTATGCTGATAGTCAACTCGACTTTGTAGATGCGGTCATCGCTACCATTGCGGAGAGAGAAAACATTACCTGTATTCTTACCCTCGATCGCCGGTTCAATGAAAAATTAAAAATTAAAAATTAAAAATTGACCCTCGGCATGGGGCGGGTTTACATCATTGATGGTGGGTATCCTAAACCTGGGTAAAACCCGCCCCTACAACATCGCCGGTTCAATTAAAAATTAAAAATTAAAAATTAAAAATTAACAAGCCCAAACCGTAGGGGCGGGTTAAACCCACCCATTAGGACTCCCACCCATAACTGTCCTAAACCCGCCCTCCTCCACCGGGCGATCGCCGGTTCAATGAAAAATGAACAATTGACCATCGGCATGGGGCGGGTTTACCTCATTGATGGTGGGTATCCTAAATCTGGGTAAAACCCGCCCCTACAACATCGCCGGGTCAATTAAAAATTAAAAATTAAAAATTAAAAATTAACAAGCCCAAACCGTAGGGGCGGGTTAAACCAACCCATTAGGACTCCCACCCATAACTGTCCTAAACCCGCCCTCCACCACCAGGCGATCGGCATGGGGCGGGTTAAACCAACCCATTAGGACTCCCACCCATAACTGTCCTAAACCCGCCCTCCTCCACCGGGCGATCGCCGGTTCAATGAAAAATGAACAATTGACCATCGGGATAGGGCGGGTTTACGTCATT
>NZ_JAQOSP010000049.1 GCF_030068475.1 Roseofilum acuticapitatum BLCC-M154
GGGAGAGGCGACCTCTCCACCACAGGGGTCAAAGGGACTAGGCTCGTCTTCCTTGACCCAAGAGAGCTTAATAAGAGGATGAGTATCCATAGGCAATATCCAGTTTTCAAGGTACATAGATAGGGGAACCAATCCCCTATACCCTTAGTGTACAGCATCTAAAAGAATCTAAAAGAATTTATTTATAATTATTTTTTATATAAAATATATGGTATTTGCAATATACCTAATAAATCAAGACACTCTAAAGGAGTTGATATAATGCCATTAGAGTGTGGAGAATATATGGCTACCATGGCAAAACCCAAGAAGAAACAAGTATCTATCAGAATTCCAGAAGAGGACTATGAGTTTTTAGATATGTACTGTGAAGAGGAAGGTATAGAGAGGGCAACATGGATGGCCAGTGTCATCCATAAAGAAGTCAGGAGAATTCAGCAACAAGACCAGACAGTTACCCAGTAATCATCACTGGAGATACCCAGACCGCCCTATGGCGGTTTTTTTGTGGAAACCTATAGGATCATGGGTGAACGATTGGTATATGTTCTGGATGTTCAGGCAAATAAGGGTAACGGGGAAGATATATACCCACTTGTGCTTGTGAAGGCTAACCACTAAAGACGTACTACTCAAGCCATGCTCATAGCACCCCATTTTAGGGGTGTACAGTAGTTAAACCCCCTTAAATGACCAATCATATAGGCTAACCCTCTAACTCTATGATGCTTACCCTGTAAGCATTCTAGCCATTCTATACTACAAAGGCATATTACTTAGAGAAACTTATCATATTTATTAATAGTAATAATCTGTGTTTATTGAGCCTAAAAGTATAGATGTACAGAGATCGTTACTGTTAGAAATTCTACTGAAAAACCCCTAGACAAGCTAAGGGGTTTTGTAAAAAGATTGGAGTGTAGTTTGTGGATTTAAGGGGGGACTTCCCCTCCCCCCTTTTGTTTCTAAATTGAGGATATTCCTATGATACACCCTGATGACCAATACTATGAGCCTTTAAGCCCAATACTGTTGGCTACTTTGTGTGATGCTGCTAATGGTCTTACTAATTCAGAGATATGCGAAAAATACAATATAAGCCAACCCAGTCCGACAACGAGATTCTGTAGAATTTATTTTAGACTTGGGGTACAGATGGAGCATCCTGACTCTGGGGATCTGATACCAAGTCCCTTTGTACGACTAAAAGCCGTACTCAAGGCTACCAGGATAGGGCTAATCATCTATGATTATGAGACTTCCCAATACGTCCCTAACCCTGACTTTAAGCAACCGGATGGAGTACCCGTCTATTACCCCCCACGTAAGAAAAAAATATGGACTGTGGATTCATTTTCTGATGACAAAGTTGAGAGAGCTAAAGAAGCATTACTTTCTGGGGAGATGAGTCCATCAACTATTGTCGCGAGGGTGTTCAAGGCTAATAACGGTGAAAGTTATGCAGCAGCAAAACAGAAACTAGCTCTAATAAAAGAAGAGCTTGAATCCCAAGGCTACACAGTTCCCAAATACAAACACAAGCCAAAGGGCGGAAAACGGGGTGCGAATCATCCATGGATAGAAGAGGAGAATGCAAGGATAGCTGAGATTAAGGCGAGGAAGAAAAAAGAGGAAGAACACGAGCTTGTGCCGAATCTCTGGCAACCAAACCCTATGTTCTAAAGGCTTCAAAAACGCTTTGTCCGGCAATCTCAGCTTGAAAAAGACCCCTATAATAGGGGTCTTTCATCTTGTGTCTGGATTTACGACGTGGCTCACGTCGTAAATTAGGATATGGGGCTACTCACCAATTCTAGGGATGTCGTCATTCCCCCCAAGTTGCTCTCGTAACCTGGCGTTTTCCTTCTTGAGGAAAAGGATAGTTTCTTGAGCGTGTTGAAGTTGTGCCTTAAGTTCAGCTATCTCCGATTCTTTGGAGATAGAAGACATCAGGAAATCAATCTCAGCTTCTGGTGTCAAGTGACCATCATACTTGTCATTCATGTCACCAGAATGTCCAAGACTTAATGCGCGTTGGTCACGGGTCAAACCAGAGAGTTTCCCATGATGGTTAGCAAGGTGTCTCAGAGCATGAGTTTGGGTAAAACCTCCACCCTTTACTTGTTTAATGTAGTCACCCAGTCGTCGCCTCATCCTATTTAAGTAGATATCTTTGATAGATTCTGGATTACCACTTGAATCAGGGATGCATTCTGGCATCTTGACTTCTGGATTTTTGACACCCAGAAGCTCAATCAAGTCAGGGTAACTAGGGTGAACCATGGGACGGCAAACTCTATCAGCAGTCTTCACCGTGATATAGTGTCGTTCTCCACTGGTATCGGTGACCCAAAACCCGTCACCAATAATCACGATATTCTCGGTATTAGTGGGGTCATGAAGTGCCTTGACTACTCGTTTCCCAAGCGTA
>NZ_JAQOSP010000050.1 GCF_030068475.1 Roseofilum acuticapitatum BLCC-M154
AAATGGGCGATCGCCATCAACAAGCCATCCCTCGCCGTCTCCACATTTAGCCCATTCCCTCCTGCAATGATCCCCCGTAGGGGCGGGTTAACCCCAAATCTATAACACCCACCGATAACTTACCTGAACCCGCCCCCACCCATACACCCAAATTAATTATCATTAAATAGTATAATTTAAGGGTAGTTTGGGAAAAAAAGCGAATTAACTATGAATACAAAATTAGTGGATGCCATTCTCCAACTCATTGATGCTCTTCCCCCAGAAGATAAGGCAACGGTCATAAAAAAGGTTGAAAAACCAGAGGATTGGCAAACAACTTTAGATCAAATTATGGAGCATCGAAAAGCGATTCATGATCGACGTAAGAGTAAAGCTTTTGACCCTTCTATTGATGATGTTTTTGCAGAGATGCGCGAAGATCGTAGCCAAGAGTTGCTTGAAGCTTGTTCTCCTCAACCAGAGTAAGTATGACGACTAATTTTATTTGTCCTGATGCTAATTTTGTCGTTCGATTGGTTACCCATCCCCCAGAAGAAACTATCTACGGTGACTATTGGCGACAGTGGAAAGCAGCCGATAAACAAATTATTGCGCCCACACTATTTTATTATGAAATAACAAATGCTATTTATCGGATGGGTAGAGCGGGACAACTGCAAGAAGATGAAGTGCAAACGGCTTTAGAAGATGTGTTTAATTTGAGGATTAGCATCAAAAGCGATTTGCAATTGCACTTCCAAGCGGTTGCGTTAGCACAACAGTTTGACCTTCCGGCCGCTTATGATGCCCATTATCTTGCTTTAGCTCAAGACTATCGAGCTATATTTTATACGGGAGATAAACGGCTCTTTAATCAGGTTCACAGTCAATTTTCTGATATTGTTTTGGTTGATGGCAGGAGTTGAACGGATGGGAGCGCCCCTCGTCCCCCCATTCCCCCCACCCCATTCCCAATGGGTTAAGAAAACCTTAAAATAAAATTAGGTATCCACGCTTACATTTTGAGCAACAGGTTTTTTAATTTGAGCTACCCTAAATTGAGAAAACAATACCAAAAACGTGATATCGCTTACCTATCCCCATCGAACCTATGGAGCTTGATGTTTTGAATCCCAACCGTGCCGATAAACCCGAAGAAGCCTGTGGTGTGTTTGGTATATACGCCCCCTCGGAAGAGGTTGCCAAACTTGCCTATTTTGGCCTGTATGCCCTCCAACATCGGGGACAAGAATCCGCAGGCATTGCCACCTTTAGCAACAAGCAAGTCCATTGGCATAAGGATATGGGCTTAGTCTCCCAAGTCTTCAATCAACCTACCCTAAATCGTTTGGTGGGGGAAAGTGCGGTGGGTCATGTCCGCTATTCCACCACTGGCTCCTCACGGGTGGCTAATGCCCAGCCGGCCGTGGTGGATACTCGATTAGGGTCTCTAGCTCTAGCACATAATGGCAATATTGTCAATGTTGTGGAACTACGAGATAAATTAACCCAAGAAAATCATTGTTTCCTGACAACGACCGACTCAGAAATGATTGCTTTGGCGATCGCCACAGAAGTCGATAGTGGTAAAGATTGGTTAGAAGGCGCAATCTCGGCCTTTAACTATTGCGAAGGAGCCTATAGCCTCGTCATCGGCACACCGGACGGCATCATGGGAGTTCGAGATCCCCATGGCATCCGCCCCCTAGTCATTGGCACATTGGGTCAAAATCCCTGCCGCTACGTGCTGGCCTCAGAAACCTGCGCCCTTGACATTATTGGGGCAGAATACCTGCGGGATGTGGAACCGGGTGAGTTAGTTTGGATCACTGAAGAAGGATTAGCCTCCTTCCATTGGGCCCAAAAACCCCAACCGAAGCTCTGTATTTTCGAGATGATTTACTTCTCCCGTCCCGATAGCGTGGTGGAGGAAGAAACCATCTATAGTTATCGCAAACGGTTGGGCCATTATTTGGCTAAAGAATCCTATGCAGATGTAGATCTGATTATTGGTGTACCCGATTCCGGCATTCCGGCGGCGATCGGATTTTCGGAAGCCTCCGGTATCCCTTATGCCGAAGGTCTGATCAAAAACCGTTATGTGGGTCGCACCTTTATCCAACCCACTCAAGCCATGCGCGAATCGGGTATTCGCATGAAACTCAATCCCCTCAAGGATGTCCTTGCCGGAAAACGGATCATTCTAGTCGATGACTCCATTGTGCGCGGAACGACTAGCAAGAAACTGGTTAAAGCCATGCGCGATGCGGGAGCAACGGAGGTTCACATGCGAATTTCTTCCCCTCCCGTCACCCATCCCTGTTTCTACGGAATTGACACCGATAATCAAGATCAACTGATTGCCGCCACTAAATCCGTAGACGAAATCGCCCAACAAATTGGCGTAGACTCCTTAGCTTACCTAAGTTGGGAAGCCATGCACCATGCTACCGGCGACCATCAAAGTAACTTTTGTTCCGCTTGTTTCACCGGCAATTATCCCATTGCCATCCCCGAACCTCTCAAGCGGTCTAAACTGATGCTAGAAACCACTCATTCCTGATGGTGTAGCACCGTCACCCGATTAAAATAGCGAGACCTAAAAAAAGGGTGCGCGTTCATCGCACACCCTCTTCACTTCACTCATCTTCTTAACTAATCTTCCTGATCCTCCATCGGATCGTAAATTAGCTCTTCATCATCGAGTTCTAAATCCATATCCAGAATGGGATCGGGTTTTTTCACCTTACCTTTAGGGGTTTTGCGCTTTTTCGCCGATGACTTATCCCCACTCGATTTCGGATCTAAGCGGTAAGCTGTGCGGTCATCGACCACCAAATCCTGCAAATCATCCACATCTGAGTCAGAATTATCAAACATCGGATAAGAAATATTACGCCCGCTTCCTGAAGAAAACTCATCAGACATCACCCCATACTCGGAATCATCAGCAGCCCCAGAATACCCATGGCCAGACAAGAAGCTATCAGATAAACCCGATCCGACAATTTCATCATCCAGGTCAATCCCCGCATCATAATCCGGAGCCATGGGCCCGCGACCCTCCTCATAAGCATTAAATCCAGTTCCGGCAGGAATTAAACGCCCGATAATCACATTTTCCTTCAGGCCTCTTAACCAGTCGGATTTACCCTCGATCGCCGCTTCCGTCAGTACCCTTGTGGTTTCTTGGAAACTTGCGGCACTAATAAAGCTATCCGTATTCAAGGAAGCCTTAGTAATTCCCAACAACACCGGAGTATACTTTGCGGGCGCTCCTCCCGTAATCGACATCGCCTCATTGACCTGTTCGACCTGATACAGCTCCATCAACTCACCCGGCAGCATAGTCGTATCTCCGCCATCATCCAGGCGCACCTTACAAGTCATCTGGCGCACAATCACCTCAATGTGTTTATCCGCAATATCAATCCCTTGGGACTGATACACCCCTTGTACTGCATCCACCAAGAACTGTTGCACCTGGGCCAAAGCACCCATGGCCGCCTCATAATGGGACATCCCCTGCTCTAAATACCAGTTAAACTTAATCTCTAACAGCTCATGGGGATTTTGCTGGCCATCAGAAATGGGGGTTCCCGCTTCTACCCGTTCTCCCTCCACCACCATCAAGCTCTGGCCGGGCAGCAAGGTATAGGTGGTCATTGTGCCATCAATTTCCACCACACGGATCGATCGCAAATCATCTTCCCCTTCCACCGCTTGCACTTCTCCAGGACGACGGGCTAAAACACAAGCTTCTTTCGGTTTACGGGCTTCGAGCAGTTCTTCAATCCGGGGCAGACCCTGAATAATATCCCCCGTTTTCGCCCGCTCAAACACGAGTAGCACCAGCTTATCTCCCCGTTGGACTAAGCCCCCGTCTCCCAAGTGCAGAATAGCTCCCGGAGACACCCGATAGGGCCGAGCCAAGCGCAGAACCATAGTTTTATCGGTGCTGTCAATCAACTCCACTTGGCTCGATTCCGTCAGCCGGATGCCTGGAACTACTTCCGTACCTGCGACCAAAAGATTGCCTTCTTGGACTTGGAGCTGATCGATTTTATCCCCCAGATCCACAGTAAAGAGATCGCGGGGACGAACCACCAACAAGCGTCTCACCTGCTCATCATCATTGCGAAGTCCCGCAATTTCCCCTGGAGAATTACACAAAATTTCTGTTGAAGCAATCACATCCCCAGGTTTAACTTCAGCCCCTTCTTGAACCAACAATTGAGTGCGAATTTGTCCTTGAGTCAGATCCGCAATTCCTTCCCGACGGATCAGCAAAGATTCTAGGATGACCAACTGGAGGCGCATGACCTCAATCTCTTCTCCGTCTTCAGTGGTTTGGTTAAGCTCAGGAGCAGGAATCAGTTCAATATCGGCAACTAATTCCAAACCCTCTAAAGAACTCCTCTTCTCACCCGAACCTTCACCCAAATAATCTGGGTTAATCTCCAAGAGCAAATGGGTTCGCACCAAATCGACTCCTTGCACCGACTTAATCCGCTCTCCGTCCTTATAGGGCAACCGTTGGGCGGTACGCAATTGGATCAAATCCTTTTCCCCCGTGGAGGTAGAGGGCCCCGGAGGGCTATCGGAAACCGGAAACTCAGTCACTGGACGCAATAAGGCTCCCATGCCTTCTGGAGTTTGCACAATTTCCAGATAGGAGAGGGCTTCGACTTCTTCTCCCATGACCGTTTCTGGAGGCCGTACCATACCTTCGGCAGGCATATCTTCGGGGTCTGTGATCAGATGTAATGTACCCGGTTTGACGATAATTTCGCGCAAGATATCATTTTTCTGCACCACGGTAACAATACCAGAGGTTTGACAGAAGATATCTTTGACCACTTCGGTTCCGGCCTCCACATACTGGCCATCTTCCACCAGCAACAAGGAGATATCCTTATTGACTTCATGGGATTCTTCTGGAATCCAGAGTAGGGTTCCCCCTTTGACCACTTCTTGGCCATACTTTCCAGAACCACTGCGCCGTTTGGTTTCAATGCCAGCATACTTAAGGGTTCCGCCGGTGTTGGTGCGATAGCGGTCATCGATTAATTCAGCGACAACTTGGCCTGAAGTGACCTTACTTCCGGGCGTGGCGAGTAGGGAGAATTGCTGACTATCGCGGGTGGTAATCAGGTAAATTTCCTTGCTGCCTTTTTCCTGGATGGTGACAGTTGCTTGGTCGAGGATCACTTGAGCGGTGATAATCTCGACATCGCGCCCTTCTTCTCCATCGGGGAGCCGCACAATTCCCCCATGTTTGGTGGTGATGTTGCTCATGGCCAACACATCCATGGATTGGACTTGATCTTGGTTGTTGACCACGGGTTTGGCATCGGAGGGCAGGTTATAGACTTCTCCGGACAGTACCCAAATTAAGCCCCCAGTCCGAGCAATGACGGTGGTTGAGCCTTGGCGATCGCGTTTTTCTTCGGGAATAATCCCTTCAAACCGCACTTCACCGGAAATATCGGTGCTTACGTCTTTGGTTGCTCTTTCGGTAGAGCGGGATGCAGCCCTAGAGGGGGGCGTATTGGCAATGATGGTTCCCGGTTTAATCATTTGTCCGTCTTGGACAAGCAGACGAGAACCGGTGTTAATGGGGATTTTGTGGATATTATGCTTTTTCTTTTGGTCGAGAGCAGAGAGGTTGAGGGGAGACTCTTCGGTGTCGAGTTCTCGGATTTCCACATCTACAATGAGTTCAAGTACGCCCCCTGTTTCGACTTGAATTTCGGGGCCGTCTTCCCCCTGAACCTGGCGGGTTTTGATGCCAGCATAGTTAATTTTTCCACCGGTGGGGGCGAGGATGTCACGGGCAGCACCGGAGAAGACTCCCCCGGTATGGAAGGTTCTCATGGTGAGCTGTGTGCCGGGTTCACCAATGGATTGGGCGGCAATGATGCCCACGGCTTCGCCTAAATCGACGGGGGCATGGTGAGCCAAGCTCCACCCGTAGCAAGCTTGACAGACCGATCGCGCTGCTTCGCAAGTTAGGGGCGATCGCACTTTCACTTTTTTAGTATGTTTGGCAACAACTTGGGCTAAGTCTTCACTGAGCCAATCATTGCGCCGGGCAACGACTTCACCGCTTTCAGAGACCACATCCTCAGCCAAAGACCGACCCAAGAGGCGATCGGCTAGGGGAATGAGGATGCGATCGCCATCACACATGGCCTCTACTGTGATTCCCCGCGCCGTTCCACAGTCAAGTTCCCGAATAATCACATCCTGGGACACATCCACTAAGCGCCGGGTCAAATAGCCACTATCTGCTGTTCGCAGAGCGGTGTCTACCAAACCCTTTCTCGCTCCGTAAGAGGAAATAATATACTCGGTTACCGTTAACCCTTCCCGAAAATTGGTCTTAATGGGCAAGGAAATAATCTCGCCCTGCGGGTCAGCCATCAATCCCCGCATTCCCACCAACTGACGCACTTGGGAAATATTCCCCCGCGCTCCAGAAAAGGCCATCATATACACACTATTGAGGGGATTGGTGGCCTTAAAATAGCGAACTACTTCATCTTTCAGGGCTTCACTGGTGGAGTTCCAGGTATCAATTACCCTCTGGAACCGTTCTACTTCTGTAATTTCACCTTTAGAATAGCGCAACTCAATTTCGCGGATTTGCTCTTCAGCCGCTTCCAGTAATTCTTGTTTCGAGGGCGGAATCTGCAAATCATCCACACTGATACTGACTCCGGCACGAGTAGCAAAGCGAAAGCCCAAATTTTTCAGCCGGTCAGCCATTTCGGATGTGCGAGCTGTACCATATTGCCCAAATGCCGCAGCAATCAGTTTTTTGAGTTGGCCTTTATCAATAACGCGATTTTTGAAGATCATGGGATGGGTAATGGGTAATGAATGGGTCATGGTGGGGGGTAAGATAAACCCGGTTTCTTCAAGAAACCGGGTTTCTTGCGTTGCCTATTAGTCGGAGAAGTCAGTGGAAATCGATTCATAGGTGGGTCGATTTGGCGATCGCCGGCCGGCCCCTTCTTGCATCAAATCGATTTCTACATCACTAGAGTCTCCATCTTCACGAGTTTCGACTTTATGCACCCCAATATCTAAACAGAGGGACTGCAATTCTCGCATCAGCACCTTAAAGGATTCTGGAGTTCCCGGTCGAGGGATGGCTTTTCCTTTAACAATGGCATTGAGGGCTTCATTGCGCCCTTGCATATCATCGGATTTCACCGTCAGCAACTCTTGCAAGGTATAGGCTGCCCCAAACGCCTCCAGTGCCCAAACTTCCATTTCTCCGAAGCGCTGTCCACCCTGTTGAGCTTTTCCACCCAGGGGCTGTTGGGTGACCAAGGAGTAGGGGCCGGTTGAGCGAGCATGGATCTTATCATCCACTAGGTGAACCAGTTTCAGCATATAGGCTTTACCCACAGTGATGGGGCGATCGAAGGGTTCGCCGGTGCGACCATCGAACAACTGGATTTTGCCCGCATTTTTGGGGTCATAGAGCCAATCTTTCCCGGTATAATGGGCGGCTTCTTGCAGTTTGTTATGCACCGTTGTCCTAGACATTTCTCGGCTGTGCATTTCATCAAAGGGTTGCAGTTTAAACCGGCGCTCTAGGTTTTCCCCAGCCCATCCCAACAGACACTCGAACACCTGACCGACATTCATCCGGGAGGGAACCCCTAGGGGATTGAGGACAATATCCACGGGCGTGCCATCGGGCAGGTAGGGCATATCTTCCAGGGGTAAAATCCGGGAAATGATCCCCTTATTCCCATGTCGTCCTGCCATTTTGTCGCCGACTTGGATCTTCCGTTTTTGGGCGACATAGACGCGGACGACCATGTTGGCTCCGGGGGGCAGTTCGTCCCCTTGTTCGCGGGTAAAGATCCGCACGTCTACCACGCGCCCTTTTTCCCCGTTGGGAACTCGCAGGGAGTTATCCCTTACATCACGGGCTTTTTCTCCGAAGATGGCTCGGAGGAGTTTTTCTTCTGGGGGCTGGTCGGATTCTCCTTTAGGGGTGACTTTTCCAACTAGGATATCCCCGGATTCTACCCAGGCTCCTTTGCGGATGATGCCTCCTTCGTCTAGGTTCCGCAGGGAGTCTTCACCGACGTTGGGAATTTCGCGGGTGATTTCTTCGGGGCCCAGTTTGGTTTGCCGGGCTTCAATTTCGTATTTTTCGACGTGGATGGAGGTATAGAGGTCTTCGGAGACGAGGCGCTCGGAAATCAGGATGGCATCCTCGTAGTTGTAGCCTTCCCAGGGCATGTAGGCGACGAGGATATTTTGACCGAGGGCGAGTTCTCCGCCTTCGGTGGCACTACCATCGGCGAGAATTTGACCGACTCGGACGCGATCGCCTTCATAAACGATGGGACGCTGGGATAAGCAGGTATCCTGGTTCGACCGTTGATATTTTTGCAGTTCATACTCAATGATGCCCGGAGGAAGGGTGTCGCCTTCTGCCCCTTCGGGATTGGGTTCGGGATCGGAAGTCACCCGAATGCGGGTGGCATCCACATAGCTGACTACTCCATTGGTTTTGGAGACGATCACCATCCCAGAGTCCCGCGCCGCTTGTGCTTCCAGCCCAGTTCCCACTAAGGGGCGCTCTGGACGCAGCAGGGGAACGGCTTGCCGTTGCATGTTCGATCCCATCAGGGCGCGGTTTGCGTCGTCATGTTCCAGGAAGGGAATCAGGGAGGTGGCGACGGAGATAATTTGCACGGGAGAAACGGCTACATAGTCTACTTCCATGGGGGAGGCGGTGGTAAATTCCTGGCGATAGCGCACGGGAATGATTTCCCCTAAAATTTTGCCATTCTCATCGGTGGAAATGTCTCCGGGAGCTACTTGCAGGTCGTCTTCTTCATCGGCCGTCATGAAGATAGGCGTTAGGTCTCGGCGCACATAGCCCTTTTCTACGGGATAGTAGGGGGTGGCAATGAAGCCAAATTCGTTGACTTTAGCGTGGGTTGCTAAGGAGCCAATTAACCCGGCGTTGGGGCCTTCTGGGGTTTCGATGGGGCAGATGCGACCGTAGTGGGAGGGGTGAATATCGCGCACGGCAAAGCCTGCCCGTTCGCGGGTGAGTCCTCCGGGGCCTAGGGCGCTTAACCGCCGTTTGTGGGTGAGTTCGGCTAGGGGGTTGGTCTGATCCATGAACTGGGAGAGCTGGGAGGAGCCGAAGAACTCTTTGATGGCAGCGACTAGGGGCTTGGGATTGACCAGGGAGGTGGGGGTGAGGGAGTCGGAGTCGGAAACGGTCATGCGCTCGCGGATGATGCGCTCTAGGCGATTTAAGCCGACTCTGACTTGGTTTTGTAGTAGTTCGCCTACGGAGCGAATGCGCCGATTTCCCAGGTGGTCAATGTCATCAATGCTACCCATATCGAATTCGAGGTTGATCAGGTAGTTGATGGCGGAAAGGATGTCTTTGGGGGTGAGGACGCGAATACTCGCGGGGACGGTTAGGCCCAGTTTGCGGTTGAGTTTATAGCGTCCGACTTTGCCGAGATCATAGCGTTTGGGGTCAAAGAATCTGGACTCTAGGAGTTGTTGCCCTCCGTTGACGGTGGGGGGTTCTCCGGGTCGCAGTTTGCGGTAGAGTTCCAGTAGGGCTTCTTCGTCGGTGAAGTCTCCTTCTTTTTCAATGGTTTTTTGGAAGTAGTCGGGGTGGCGCAACCCTTCGAGGATTTCACCGGTACTCATGCCTAGGGCTTTGAGGAGGACTTGGGCGGAGAGTTTGCGGGTTTTGTCGATTCTGACCCAAACTAAACCGTTTTTGTCGGTTTCAAATTTGAGCCATGCGCCCCGGTTGGGAATGAGGGAGGCGTTGTAGGTGCGACGACCGTTTTTGTCGGTGTCGGATTTGTAGTAGACTCCTGGCGATCGCACAATTTGGTTGACGATTACCCGCTCTGCTCCGTTGATGATAAAGGTTCCGCGATCGGTCATTAGGGGCAGTTCGCCGATGAAGACTTCTTGCTCTTTGATTTCTCCGGTTTCTTTGTTGATCAGGCGGGTGGGGACGTACATTTGTACGGCATAGGTTGCGTCCCGACGTTTGGCTTCGTCTACTTCGTATTTGGGACGTTTGAGTTTATAGTTTTTGCCGATAAAATGAAGTTCGAGTTTTCCGGTATAGTCGGAGATGGGGGAGAAACTGTCGAGTTCTTCGATTAATCCTTCTTCTAGAAACCAGCGAAAGCTTGAGCGTTGGATTTCGACCAGATCGGGTAGGGTAAACTGGGTGGAAGTTTCGGTAATCTGATTCATTATCAAGAGGGGTCGTGGGTTGGGTAATGCCTTTCGGCTTCGCTCAGGGCGAGGGGAATGGGGAATGGGGAATGGGGAATGGGGAATGGGGAATAGATAATAGGCAAAAATTCCCCCTATCTCCTTGTCTCCCTATCTCCCTATCTCCTTATCCCTAGGAGGCAGTTGAAAGAGGGTTCGAGCATTTTGGGTGGTTTGCTGGGCTAGGGTTTCTAGGGGGATGCCTCGTAGGGAGGCGACGCGATCGGCCACATATCGCACGTAGGCGGGTTCATTGCGTTTGCCTCGCTTAGGGACGGGGGCTAGAAAGGGGCAGTCGGTTTCGATTAGGAGGCGATCGCCAGGAACCATTTGACAGGATTCTTGAATTTGAGTGGCTTTTTTAAAGGTGACTGTGCCACTAAAACTAATATAAAACCCTAGGTCTAAAAACCATTGGGTTTCTTCTGGCGTTCCTCCCCAACAATGCATGACTCCCTTCAGTTTTCCGTGGGTTGGGTAAAATTTTTGCAGGTATTCCGCTAATGGGGCTGCCGCATCCCGACAGTGAATAATCACCGGTAAGTCGAGTTTATGGGCAATTTGCAGTTGCGCCTCTAGGGCCTGTTGTTGTTGCGATCGGTTCTGGGCTTTGTAAAAATCTAAGCCGGTTTCTCCGATCGCCACCACTTTGGCATCGCTTTGGGCTAAACTGAAAATTTGCTCTCCGATTTCGGGAACCCAGTTATGGGTCTCTAGGGGATGGAGACCAACGGCAAAATAGAGTTCCTCATACTGGTGGGCTAAGGTAGAAATGCTTTCAAATTCCTGGGGAGTTACACAGGAATGGATCAACTGAACCACTTCTGCCCCGCTCCATCGATTCCTTAGATCGTCTCTTTCTTGATTGTACACATCAAAGTTAATGTGGACATGGGTATCGATTAACTGCATGATTCTCCCAGCTTTCAGAATTTAACCAGCACGCAAAAAGGTCGGCCATAGCCGAGACTGCTGATGCCTAACTCTCTATTGGTGAGGGCATCCTGGCGATCGAAACCCAAGTTTCCGCAGGAGGATTTGGGATCGAGTCTCCAGGGGTGAAGGTATGGTTCGTGAATTGACCCTAGACAGGCGCAGTGGTGACCTTAACTTACCCCAGACTCATCGGGGACTTAGGATGGGGGTTCAAGAGGCGGCCGGAGTTTCAATTTGTTTAAGCGCCTTGGCTAAACGGGCTTTACGACGAGCGCCCGTGTTGCGATGAATTACGCCTCTTTTCACGGATTTATCAATTTTGCTGTAGGCTTGATTCATCAGGCTTTGAATTTCCTGTGCTTTTTCGGGACTAGGATTGGCTCCTTGCTCTTCAACGGCGGTAAAGAATTTTTTCATCAGGGTCTTTACCGAAGATTTATAGGCTTTGTTCCGGAGACGATTGCGTTCAGCAATTTGAACGCGCTTGATAGCAGACTTGATGTTAGGCACGATGTTTAAAGTTAGGGTAACAGTAACAGGATTCGGGATAAACCCGAAATAAACAAGTGTCAGACATTTGAGTATAGCATTTATTCTCCTGAGTTTGATCTTAACCCGACCCGTCAAATCCACGTTAAGCTATAAGGTGATGACGATAACCTAGATCGAGGGAGTTTAACCCTGGGGTTGCTTCTCCCTCTGGGTTGCGTCAATGGGGAGACTTAAACATGGCAATTGATCTAACCTATGCTGAGAATTATTAGCCAGCGATCTGAAGCAGAAGCGGAATTACGGCGAATTTGCGATCGCACCTTTGATGAGGAAATGGTTCATAAAGAGGCAACGGTTCAGCAGGTACTGCAAACCGTGAGGCGCAACGGCGATAAGGCCCTTTTGGACTATACAGAAGAGTTTGATGGGCAACGGCTGGAGATCGGTCAGTTGCGCGTCAGTGCCCTAGAATTAGAGGCGGCCTATCAGCAAGTGGATAAGCCTCTACTGGATGCTATTGAGTTGGCCAGTCGCCAAATTGAAGCGTTTCACCGCCAACGCACGCCGAAGTCTTGGGTGCATTTTGCGGAGGATGAGGTGGTTTTGGGTAAGCATTATACGCCGGTGGATCGGGCGGGAATTTATATTCCGGGCGGACGGGCGGCTTATCCGAGTACGGTGTTAATGAATGCTATTCCGGCTAAGGTGGCGGGTGTGCCCCGGATTGTGATGTGTACGCCACCGGGTCAGAATCAAGGCATTAGTCCGGCGGTGCTGGTGGCGGCTCAGTTGGCTGGGGTGGATGAGATTTATCGGGTCGGGGGCGCTCAGGCGATCGCCGGGTTAGCCTATGGTACAGCGACCATTCCCAAGGTAGATTTAATTACGGGGCCGGGAAATATTTATGTGACGCTGGCGAAGAAAATGGTCTATGGGGTGGTGGGCATTGATTCGTTGGCTGGGCCGTCGGAAGTGCTGGTGATTGCTGATAGTCAGGCGAACCCGGTGCATGTGGCGACAGATTTGTTAGCGCAAGCGGAGCATGACCCGATCGCAGCAGCAATTTTAATTACCACCGATCGCACGTTAGCACGGGCAGTGGCGGCTGAGGTGGAGCAACAACTGATTAACCATCCGCGCCAAATTCTGACGGAAAAGGCGATCGCCCATTATGGGTTAATTGTGGTGGTAGATTCCTTGGATGAGGCGGTGGAACTCTCGAATCTGTTTGCCCCCGAACATCTAGAATTGGAAGTGGCCGAACCCTGGGATCTTTTGCCCCAAATTCGTCATGCTGGGGCGATTTTCCTCGGCTATTCGACACCGGAAGCGGTGGGAGATTATTTAGCCGGGCCTAACCATACTCTACCGACTTCAGGGGCGGCTCGCTATGCTTCAGCATTAGGAGTTGAGACATTTATGAAGCATTCGAGCTTAATTCAATATTCACCCACTGCCCTGAATAAAATGGCTAGTGCCATTATGACTTTGGCCGATGCGGAAGGATTGCCTTCCCATGCCCATTCGGTGCGGGTGAGAACGTCATCGCCAGAGGAAGAATAGGCAGTTATGCAAGCAGCCAATCATCCCCAGTTGTATCCATGGCTGAAGGAAAAAATTCGGCGATCGCCAGGGGAAAAGATTTCCTTTGCCCAGTATATGGAATCGGTGCTGTATCACCCTGAATTTGGCTATTACAGTGCCTATCAGACAGAAATTGGCAAATCTGGCGATTACTTCACTTCGGCGAGTCTAGGGGCGGATTTTGGCCAGCTCTTGGCCCGGCAATGGGTGCAAATGTGGCAGATTTTGGGCTGTCCGACTCCCTTTTCGCTGGTGGAAATGGGGGCGGGAACGGGACAAGTGGCGGCGGATGTTTTGGGGGAATTAGAAGCCTATAATAGCGAGTGTTTTCAGAGTCTCGACTATCGGATTATCGAAAAATCTGCGGGTTTAAGGCAGGTACAGCAACACACTTTAGAGCCTTGGTTGGGGGAAAAGTCGCGAGTGCAGTGGTGCGACTGGGCAGATTTAGATGGAGTTCAGGGCTGTTTTTTTTCTAATGAGTTGATTGATGCTTTTCCGGTTCATGTAGTGGTGCGTTCTGGAGAACGGCTACAAGAGGTGTTTGTTACTCTGGATGCTGAGGAGCATTTGGGGGAGGTTTTGGGGGAGTTATCTACGCCGAAATTAGCTCAATATTTCGATCGTTTGGGGATTGATTTGTGTTCGGAGGCCTATCCAGAGGGCTATCGGACGGAGGTGAATTTAGGGATGTTAGAGTGGTTGGAGGCGATCGCCCAACGATTAGAGCGGGGTTATGTGGTTACTATTGATTACGGGTACACTGCCGATCGCTATTATCAACCTGGACGCAGCACGGGAACTCTACAATGTTATACCCGCCACCATCGCCATGATTGTCCCTATATCAATATAGGCTATCAGGATATTACTGCCCATGTGGACTTTACGACCCTAGAGCAGGAGGGCAAAGGCTGGGGTTTAGAGCCATTAGGGTTTACAGAGCAAGGGTTGTTTTTAATGGCGCTGGGTTTAGGCGATCGTCTAGCAGCTTTATCGGAAAGTTCTCTCTCCATTACCCAACTGTTCAGCCGTCGAGATGCCTTACATCAGCTCATCGATCCCCTCGGTTTGGGTGGGTTTAAGGTATTGATTCAAGGTAAGGGATTAACAGAACAGGAGAAGGGTACAACTTTACAAGGGTTAGACCATCCGTAGAAATCAATTAAAAATTAACATTGACCGATTTGATATGAGTGTGGCAACCCATGGCTTACAGTAAATTCACTTTAGAGGAACTCAAACAACAGTTTAACCTCACCTTGACCGGTCGCAAAGGTAAATTCAATCACTTACCTGAAGTGAGTCCCAGTCCCTTTTTGCTGGAAGCTTTAGAAGATTATGTCCCCCTAGCGGTGGCGATCGGCTCTGAAAAAGCGCGATCGGAATTAATTGTTGCACCTATTTTAGTGGCTGTAAAAAAGCAGTTAAACCAACAGATTAGTTTATTTTCTGGCATTGAGTTTAATGTCGATACAGAGCTAGGATTAAATGGGTTTTGCGATTTTATTATTAGCCATTCGACCCAACAGTTTTTTATCGAATCTCCAGTCATTGCCTTAGTAGAAGCAAAAAACGACAATCTTAAATCGGGTTTAGCTCAATGTATCGCCGAAATGGTTGCAGCCCAACTGTTTAACCACCGTCAAGGTAATGAAATTGATAGGGTTTATGGAGTTATTACGACGGGAACGGTTTGGCAGTTTTTAGAGTTAGAAGGTCAAGGAGTGGTCTTAGACTTACAAGAATATTCAGTTGAAAATTTGCCCAAGATTTTAGGAATATTGAGTCATTTTGTCGGTTAGTCAAATGCTAAAAATCATCATCGTCAAATTCCAGCATTTCGAGTTCAGACTGTAGCTCTATAAAATAAGAGCTTTATTGTCTAGACGAAATTTAGTTAGGTCAAGGATCTTATTATCATAAAACGAACCCTAAAGCTAACAGAAGTCCACTGAGAAAGTGAAAATTAACGGCGATAAACTTACAGTTTTTGACTTGTTCCGGTTGGTCATGATAAGTTAGGACATGATGACAAAGTTGGATGGCGACGGGGATACTGAGGAAACTGAGGGCTGTCCATTGGGGAAAATATCCTTCAAGGATATAACGGGCGATCGCCGCAAAAACCGCGATAGACGCAGACAACAGCAGTATCGCGCCTTTTTTTGTGCCGATACGGACAATGGGAGAGCGCTTTCCGGCAGCAATATCGTCTTCCACCTGATGGAAATGGGAACACAGGAGAATGATACTGGTGGTCGTGCCAACAATCATCGAGGCTTTGAGGTTAGCGATTGACCAAGCCGGATTTTGGGAGTAGTATGCAGCAGAGACGGCTAAGGGGCCGAAGGTAATGAAACAGATGATTTCTCCTAAACCGAGATAACCCAAACGGAAGGGTGGCCCTTGATAGGTATAGCCGAGAAAAACCGCTAAGGCAATCAGTGCGAGAATCATCGGATCGTGCTGCCACCAGGCAATCAAAATCAGTTCTAGAGCAGCTATGGCTAACAGAGCATTGGCAATCCAAAAGACTAAGCTTTTATTACCCGTTAGATTAACAACAGAATGATGTTTGTTCACATCAATTCCCGTTTCCGAGTCAAAGACATCATTGGTTAAATTCAGCCAGGCGACAATCAGAATCGCCGCCGTAATAAACATGGTAAAAATTGACCAGTCAAAGATCCCGGTTTCCGCAAACGCCACCGCACTACCCACCCCAATGGGAATGACGGCAACACTGTACATGGGGGGCTTAATGGCAGCTAACCATAGCTTTTTTCGGGAAACAGAAATGGTGGGCGTAGTCATGGAACAGTTTCAAGATTGAGAAGCGATCGGTTTCTAGAGTTTACCCTAAAAGGGTTTTGTCCTGGTAATGGGGGAATCTTTAAAGAGAACCACTTGAGTTTTATCGTCTACTCGGTTTTATGCTTCTAGGATAGTTATATAAATTACAGGACATTATACTTAGCAAAGGAAAATCTCCAACTTTTCAGCATACCATGATTGGCCTAGCGTTTCTCAGAAGCAAAATGGGGATAATTTAATCGGGTATTGAATTCTAAGCAGAGATGGAATGATTTTGAATTTGCCAAAATTGAGCAACTCGCGCTTGCCATTGATGCCAAAACTGGAGCATTTCTTGAGGTTCAAATAAGGTGATATCAACTTCATCGGGAGTGGAGCGAACGAGTAAAGCATGATTAATTTTTAACTTGTGCTTTAAACCATATTGACGATTGACTGCACCACAATAGGCTGCTAATTGTAAACACTGATCATTGTAGATGGGTTTTAGGCGATCGCAGAATTTGAAATCAATCACACAAGGGATACTGTCCCAACTGGCGACACAATCTACACGACCTGCATAGCCTTCATAAAAGTGAAATAGGTTTCCTTCAACTAGCCTGACATGCTGAATCTGCTCTAAATAGGGCGATAAATGATGCCAATGCTCGGTAATGAGTGAAGGACAGACAGTAGTTTCACCGTGCCAGTAATGCATCAGTTGTCGATGTCCTAAAATTCCCCGTTGCCGTGAGGTTGCACAAATGCGGCTGGCTTCGGCTTGTCCAACACGCCGCCGCCACTGAAAGAGACGTGCTTTATCAGCAGCAGATTGAGTTGCTCGCACAATAGAAGTATAGCTAGGAAGACGATTACCATAGCGATCGATCATATAACTAATGCCATTTTCGCATTGAGATTGTGCAGTATAGGCAGGAAGGGGAGCATCAGACCACAGTTCAGATTTAGTCATGGTTGTCATTACCTTTGAACTCAATACCCCTATCTTCTCCCTAATGCCTAGATTTGTCTGTAAGGGAATGTGAGAAGATATACTTTGAGTTATGTAAGATTTTGTGGGAAAATGTAGGAAAAATGAGGATTACCCTTCATTGACTCCATGATATTGACTAAAATTGGCTATGATGACTGCAAAAGAGGCTTTCACTCAAACTCAAGCTCTTCTCAAACAAGCAAACCGACCATTCAACGATCTTGAGCAAAATATTTTTTATGGCATATGGGAAAATTTAAAATATAAAGACATAGCTCAACAATACGACTATTCAGAAGAGCATATTCGTGCCACAGCTAGTAAGATGTTTAAAAACATTAAGCATGTCATCCATCAAGATGTTAGCAAAAGCGATCTAAAGTCTTCTCTAGACAGTTTTTTTCAATCCCGTAATTTATCAACTTTTGGATCATATCAAGGGGATATGAGTAGCGTTCATCCATCAGGCAACCCTTTTATTCCCGTAACCGGTGTAATTAACGATCCCAAACTTTTTTTCAATCGAGAGCGAGATATCAGAGATATATTTGAAAAATTACATGCTAGTGGAGGTGTAGCCTTAATCGGAGAACGACAAATTGGGAAATCGTCACTACTCAAGCAAATGAGCCGAGAGACAGAACAATTAGCACAACTGCAAACCCAACCCATTTACTTAAACTTACAGGATCTAGAAAATGAAGATGAATTCTATTGTCATCTATGTGATGAGTTACAAATTGAACAAGTTAGAGGTTATCAATTAAAGCGTGTTTTAAAGAAACATCGATTACTGCTACTGATTGATGAAGTTGAAAAAATGATAGGTGATGGATTTACTCTGGAAATTCGTGATAAATTACGGGGATTTGCAGAAAATGGGTTGATTAAACTGGTTTTGGCAGCTAGTCAACCGTTACATATTATCTTTGCCGATGAAGATCTAAAAGTTGGAACTTCACCCTTAGCAAATATTTGTTTATCCCAAAAGCTAGAACGATGGAATGAATCAACTTCTCGTTCATTGATTGAATCGCGCTTAGAGCCAACACAAGTTAGATTTACAGAAGAGGAGATTGTGCAAATTATTGGTGAAACCCAAGGACATCCTCAGCGTTTGATGCAACAGTGCCACGAAAGATATAATAACTACCTAGAAAATCAGTAACTGGGAATTTAGTGGAGTAGAACAATATGACTGATTCAAAACCGATTCTTCGTTTAGATTTAGAGCCAAAACTGAATCGACCTCTACAGCTTTGGAACCCTTTAGATTACTTGCGCTTGTTGTACTGGATTTTCTACTTTCCTCAAGCCTTAATATGGTATAAAAGAAAGTTTTGTCATACAAACTTTAATTATATGCCAACAAACAGAATTCTTTTGAAACTAAATTCACAGATTATAATCACACTTTTGTTTATATTGTTTTTTGTATACATGATATTATTTGTTGATTATTTTTCTTCTATATATATTAAAATAAATGAAATTCAAAAACAAATTCATTTGTTTAATCCAGTGATATTAAATGTAGTATTTTTGTTTACATATACCCTGTATTTTATGTTTTTATATTGGTTATTCAATAAGTTATTATATGCACCAGAAGTTGGTTTTACATCTAAAATGATTATTCTGATAAATAGTGGCTCAGGCTTAATCTTTTTGATTTCATATATAAATACATCGTCAATAAATATTTACCACCTTTTTTTTATCGCTTTTTTTATTACCACAATGGTTGTACATAAATTTAATTCAAATAAAAATAAATACTATAGTGCATCACCTTATTTCCTGATCAAAGTTAAAATAATTGAAGACAAAAAAAATCCAATATATGACGACCTTAATCATAACGATATATCTCATTTTAAGCGCATGAATTTTAATTTAAAGTTAGGTAGATTGATTGGTAGAATTATATTGCTATTAGCGTTATTGACCGTTTTTACTTTCATGTTTTTTATAGCAGGTAATTATGGTATCATTGTATTATTGGTAGGCTTACGTTTTGAAGAGTGGATTATCAGTTTATTTTTATTTATCGATAAAAAAAATCAGTATATTCCTCATACTACAGAAATTCCGATTCCACGTTTGTCAGCTAAATTAATTAATTCATTAAGGCAAGACTGGTATATTGGATTAATGAATTTAGAGCAAATAGCAACTTATACTCTTCAGTTCACTACTTTAGAAAGAACAATTAGAATATTCTTGGATTGCAAAGATCCTGATGAAATCATTGAAGCTGTTTCTCAATTATCAATCTATTGTCCAAATGTCTTATTAAAAATAGCACCAAGAATTTTAGATAATCCTAAATCTAGTTATCGTACCTCTTTCGTTATGAGTGGTTTTTGGTATCTACAAACCAAACAAGCAAAACTAGCTAGAGATTTTTTTGTTCTTGTAGGAGAGTTATCTCATGGACAAGAGATGTGTTCTCTTGCTGATAAATTGGCGATCTTTAGTGAGGTGCAAGATATTTATAGTTTAAGCAATTGTACATTACCTGCCATTCCTCCGGAACCCTTATTACGTCCTACTAGCTGGGAAGCAATTGAACGTTTCCATCGTGCTGTTGAAGATGTACGCTTAGTCCAACGTAGTCCATCGAGAGCAACCCGTTCTTTTGCCTTAAATCGTGCTTTAGCAGAAGTAACGACCATTCTCAATCAACAAGATTGCTTACCAGAAACTGAACGAGGATTAATCGTTCAGATTAGTGAAACTTGGCAAGAGATTCTGCTTCAGGAAACCGCCAAGATAGGCGACTTTAGCATTACTGAACCCGTTCGGAATCCCTACATTAGTGGGAGTCCCGTGATCGGTAAACGGTTTGTGGGACGGGAAGATATTATGCGAAAATTAGAAGAAACTTGGGTCATGGCAGAACAGTTAGAGTCGGTTGTTCTCTTTGGCCATCGACGTATGGGTAAAACCTCAATTTTACGCAATGTTTCTACGGCTCTCGGCTCAAGAGTCAAGCTCGCTTATGTTAATTTGCAGGGATTAGGGAATGATTTAGCAGAAATTCTGATTGAGATTAGTTATGAAATTTCTGAAGTCCTTGAAATCTCTTCTCCGAATGATGACGACTTTTTCAAGCTTCCTTATCCTACCTTCAGGCGCTACCTAGTAAAGATTGAAAAACAGCTAGACCAGAATAAACTAATTATTGCTCTGGACGAATTTGAAACAATTGAACACTTAATTAATGAGGGGAAAATCGATCCAGGATTTATGCAGTTCTTGCGTACCAGTATCCAACAAAGCCCAAACATTGCCTTTGTTTTAGCTGGATTACATACCTTAGATGAAATGACAGAAGATTATTTTCAACCCTTCTTTGCCAGTGTGATACCGATTCAAGTTGGCTTTATGACCAAGGGATCAACTTCGGTTATTCTGGCTAACCCAGAAGATGAAGATTTTTCCTTAGACTACCAACGAGAAACGATTGATGAAATTTATAATTTGACCCATGGACAACCCTATTTAGTCAACTTAATTGGGTTTCAATTAGTAAGCCGCTATAATGCTCAAGTGTTTGAAGAAGGATATTCCCGCGATCCTCAGTTTACCTTGGCCGATCTGAATGCGGTGATTAACGGTGTCTTGGAGCAAGGACGGGGCTATTTTACTGGAGTTTGGAAGCAAGCCACTCAAGGAGAACCTGGACAACAGGAGGTTTTATGCGCTCTTGCACCTTATCCCACTGGACTAGATCGAGAAACTCTTAGCCAAACTACAAACCTTGATTTAAAGGCATTAGATGCAGCTCTGACTTGCTTAGAAAAGCATGATGTCGTTATAGAACAAAACGGCAAATTTAGGATTATTGTTGAGTTATTTCGTCGTTGGGTTGAAATTGAGAAAATATAGAACTATGAGTAGAAATTATGGCTTGACAGTAACTTTGAGTATCTTATACTATAAATAACATCATCACAGAAAACTTTGTAGGCATGAAACACAATAATCAAATCTTTACGGGTGATTGCCGAGAAGTATTACGCCAATTTCCAGAAAATTCTATTTCTGCATGTATTACCGATCCCCCCTACAATTATGAATTTATTGGGCACAAATGGAACAATCCAGAGATTAAGCGACGACTCAATAGAGCTAAAAATAGTAGCACTCTGGTGAAAAATATTCCTTATGGAAGTGGTTTGGCTGGGGGAGTTCGGAATGCTCGATGGTACGAGCGAGTGAGGGAAAATATTCTCAATTATGAGCAATGGTGTTATGAATGGGCAATTGAGGTATTTCGAGTGTGTAAACCGGGTGCAATTGTTGCCGCTTTTAATAGCACTCGAACCATGGCCCATGTTCAAATCGCTCTGGAAAAAGCTGGTTTTTATGCACGAGATTGTCTGGTATATCGGCGCTCTAGTGGGATTCCCAAGGGTCTGAATTTGCAATCTAAACTCAAACAAAAAGGAGTTAATAATTATCAAGATTGGCAAGGTTGGCATAGTTGTTTAAGAAATGAGTGGGAGGCAATTGTGGTGGTGCAAAAACCGCTAGTCAATAACTATGTGGAAACGCTGCTAGAATATGGGGTAGGCTTGTTTCATGCTATCAATGAAGATGGTTCATTTCAATCGAATATTTTAGAGGATATTCCACGAGAAAAGCCGATGGATTATAATGTCCATTGTACAGTCAAACCTTTAGCTCTGATGGAAAAGTTGATCGATCTTTTTGTTCCCCCTTCCCCTGATCATATTGTGTTAGATCCTTTTGCGGGTTCTGGAACAACATTGGTGGCAGCGAAAAGGCTGGGACGGAGTTATTTAGGGATTGAAATTGTTCCAGAGTATGTGGAGATTATTGAAAAGCGTTTAGAAGATATGGAATCTACATCAAAAAAATCACAATCTTCTCACGTTAAACCCGATCAATCTTATACGCAGATGCTTTTACCGTTAGATACACTTTCAGATCAAAGCCAGTGAGTTGAGTCAGATATTCAAATGTTGATTCTCCTGTGAAAATAGTCCACCCACTGGACTCACACGCTCTGAGAGCTGCGGGTAAATTATCCTCGCGCACAATTAATAATATGGGTTGATAATCTTGTTCTTTGAGTAACTTGCCATAGGTTTTGAATTTCTTGAGTGTTCCCGAATCACCCGATCCGATGCGATATTTGGTATCAATTGCCCGTTGACCGACAATTAAATCACAAGGTTGATTACCATTAAATTTTAAGGCTGGCGAAAAATCATCACAGGTTTGGCGACAAACTTCAATGACTAATTTTTGCCAACACATCCCTAACTCCCTACCCCAATATTGGCGATTTTGACGCTTTAATTCGGGAGTGATATCAAAGATGTCCATCAACAAGTCGGTTTCGTTGTTTTCATCTGTATAGACTTTTTTGGTGAAGGACTGATAATACTGCTGTAGGATCTGATCGAGTTGGCTTGAGTCAACCATAATTGAATAAAATTTTACTTTTTATTTTATCAAATATCCTGGGACTTGAGCGATCGCCAGAAACCCCATAATTAGCAGATTTCCTATCCTATAGATTCAGTGTTGACATCCGGCAATTTGCCGTATAGACTGGATTCATAAGGTTGTTACATTTATGGGTCTCACACTATGGCTACTAAAACTCATAAAACATCATCAGCACGGTTAGAAGCTCGTATCAGTCAGGAAACTAAGGCTCTGGTGCAAAAAGCGGCTGACTTAGAAGGACGAACGCTTACTGATTTTGTTGTTGCAAGTGTGCAAGCAGCCGCATACAAAGTTATTGAAGAACACCAAACTTTGAAGCTTAGTATTGAAGATAGTGAGGCTTTTGTAGATGCGATTCTCAATTCTCCGAAGCCGAATGAAGCTTTGAAATCGGCTGCTTTACGATACAAGCAAACGATGTCAGTTTAATGGTTCTCAAAATTAACCTTCTTGATAGTCGCAAGCACATCCGCTCAAGTTTTTGCTGTGGGCAAGAGAGTTTAGATACTTATATTCGTAAGCAAGCCTCTCAGGATCTCAAAAAACGGGTTTCAACTGTATTTGTTTTAACTGATGATCCTGAAATGAATGTTTTGGCATACTATACGCTTTCTTCTTACACGGTCAATGTTGCAGCTTTGGAGGAGAATTTTGCTAAACGCTTACCCCGTTACCCAGTCTTACCTGCAACCCTATTAGGTCGTCTTGCTGTGGATAATGAGCAAAAAGGTAAGCGGTTCGGTGAACTGCTATTGATAGATGCTCTTAAAAAGTCTTTAGATACAACGATGCAAGTTGCCTCTTTAGCTGTAATAGCAGAAGCTTTGGATGAAAGAGCGTCGAGTTTTTATAGAAAGTATGGATTTAGACCATTTAATCAGGAACCGATGAAACTGTATTTGCCGATGAAATCTATTGAAGAGCTTTGCGAAAATTTGGGAATTTAGGGGCGATCGCTATCTCTTTACTTCTGAGCTAAAATAGATCCCAAGGCGTGTCCTGACTCTTACCGAAGAATTGGGTTTAAAGCCCCGTCCTTTAAGGACGGCTTTGTGTTAAGATGTAAGAGGTTTGAATCCCCTGAGTGGGCGGTAGTAAAATAGCTTAAGCTTGAACCCTTGAACTCAAAAGTCAGCAAAAGAGACAAAAAAGTAGGGTAGCGAAAACCTCGTAAAACATAGCGCAGTAAGTCTTCAAAAAGACTGAATGAAAACCCATAAGAGTTTTTGTCACAAGACAGGTAGGGTAGGGCATACCCGAACCTCTCCTGAAATGGAGAAACGCTTGGAGAGTGAACCACTAAAGGACATCTAGATAACAAGTGATCTTCTAGCAAGTTCGGTTCAGATATAATCGTGTAAGACCTAAGTAGAGGTGACTTGAAAGGGCTGTGATTAGCTCAAGAATCCCCGTACATTTAGGTCGGGGAGTGTCAAAGCTTACATACTTTAGTACGAGAGGAACAGTAACACTGCCATGCAGTGGGTGTTTGGGAAACAGGATGCGAAGAACCCGACAGGTGGACATTAAAGGTAGTCATCCTTTAAAGAGTGTGTAATAACTCATCGGCGGAGTCCCTGGTGTACCTGAGCAAACACATTATGCTGTAAGTAACTTGCACGCCCTACCAATTAAAAATTAGAAATTAAAAATTAAAAATGGGTCTGGGTTGGGGGCGAGGTGGCTTGCTACAAGGCTAATATCGTGTTTTCATTGGAGATGCGAAGATCATATCCTATCCCCCCATCTCCCTATCCCCCTATCTCCCTATCCCCCGATCCCTGCACTATGCCAATTGATTTCCGTAACCTGAATATGCTGTGGGCTTCGATTTTGGTGGAAACCTTGGAGCGTTTGGGGTTAACTACGGTCATCATTTGTCCGGGATCTCGTTCGACTCCCTTAACGGTGGCTTTTGCGGCTCAAAGGGGGATTGAAGCGATACCGATTTTAGATGAGCGATCGGCGGCGTTTTTTGCTTTGGGACAGGCTAAAACATTGGGCTTACCGGCGGCTTTAGTCTGTACTTCGGGGACGGCTGGGGCTAATTTTTATCCTGCGGTGATTGAAGCATCGGAGAGTCGAGTGCCTCTGATGGTGTTAACGACCGATCGCCCCCCGGAATTGCGCCAAACCCATGCCGGGCAAACCATTGACCAGGTGAAGCTCTACGGAAATTACCCCACTTGGCAAACGGAGCTAAGTTTACCGGATGTGGATCTTTTAGCTTATCTGCGCCAGGCGATCGCCTATGGATGGGAGCGCACCTTAAGCCCCATTCCCGGCCCCGTCCATGTTAATCTTCCCTTTCGAGACCCCTTAGCGCCTGTTCTACAACTGGATCTGGGCATTCGGGAAGAGGAGTTTGAGGTCGATCGCTTCTTTGGATTTTTAACCCCCCGTTCTGCCTCAGTATCGAGCATCGAAATAATACCGGAAGCTGTGCAAACCTGGTGCAAGGATCTGCGCTCTTCCCGTGGTCTCATTATTGCGGGAGTTGCTCAACCACAAGACGCAGAAGCTTATGTGGAGGCGATCGCCCATTTAGCCAAAACCCTTAACTTTCCCGTCTTCGCCGAAGGACTTTCCCCCGTTCGCAACTATGCCCATCTCAATCCTCATATTATCTCCACCTATGACCTAATTCTTCGTAATCCTGAAATTGCCCAAGAATTATCCCCCGATGTCGTCATTCAAGTTGGCGATTTTCCCACCAGCAAAGTGTTGAGACAATGGCTCAAAGAAGGTAACCCTCGCCAATGGATTATCGATCCCACCTATCAAAATCTTGACCCCCTGCACAATTCAACCCAATTTTGGCGCTGTTCCATTGAACAACTCTCCCGTTTTCTTCCCGAAAAAAACTCTGAAATTAATCCCTATTTAGAGCGCTGGTGTGCCCTAGAACATGGGGGGCGATCGCACTTAGATCGAGTCTTAGGCAACATTGAAGATTTATTTGAACCCAAAGCCGCTTGGTTACTCTCCCAAATTCTGCCCAAAAATACGCCACTTTTTATTTCTAATAGTATGCCCGTACGCGATGTGGAATGGTTTTGGACTCCCAATACCCTCCAACTCCATCCCTATTTTAATCGCGGAGCCAATGGCATTGATGGCATTCTCTCTACTGCTTTGGGAATGGCTCACCGTCATCAGCAACCAAGCGTTTTACTCACCGGAGATTTAGCCCTTTTACATGATACGAATGGCTTTTTAGTGCGTCGCTATTTCCAAGGGCATTTAAGCATTATTTTAATGAACAATAATGGGGGCGGAATTTTTGAGAATTTACCGATCGCCGAATATAATCCCCCCTTTGAAGAATTCTTTGGTACGCCTCAATCCATTAATTTTGCCCACTTATGCCAAACTTATGAGATTGAGTATCATCAGATTGAAACTTGGGAGCAGTTCCGGCAGTATTTAGAAAAATTACCCCATCGGGGAATACGAGTTTTAGAAATTAGGTGCGATCGCCGTTTAGATGCCCAATGGCGCAAGCAAATTTTTACCGATGTACCCTTACCCCCCCTTAGTCTAGACCATTGCCAATGAGGATAAACGGGGCCCAATAATAGGGATGCTCAAAAGAGGTGGGGTCAAAATTATCGCTTTGGGGAAGTTGAGCCTCAATTAAACTCAATTGTGCTTGGCGAAGGGCTTGGGCTAGGGTGATATCGGATGCACTCTCAAGGAATTGATAAAATTCATCCATTAATATTTGGGTTCCCCGATCGTCCACTTGCCAGAGGGTGGCGATCGCCGCTTTTGCCCCTGCTTGTTGTACTTGATACCCTAAACCGAGAATTTCTTCCCCATTACTGAGAATTTCACCGAGTGCCGTCTGACACGCACTAAGGACAATTAAATCTACATCAGAGAGGTTCCAATGCTCGATATCTCGTAGGGTAATGCGATCGCCATTTCCTAGTAAAATAAAAGACTCTTCTGGCTCCCCTGTGACAAAGGCTGCATGGGTGGCTAAATGCACAATTTGATGATCCTGGAGTTCGGGCAACGTGGTATCCCGATTAAAGTCCTGATTCCATAGGGTGGTATGTTCGGGGAATTGCTGAATCAAATTTTGCACTTCCTTCTGAGCAAAGGGTAATCCAGAAAAGTCAAATTGGCGATCGCCCACTTGCACTTGATAATTTCCTTGGGTAAATGCCCCGGCTAAAATTTTCCGTTCTCGATGAGTTTGGGGGGTAAAGTTTTGCAAGCTAGTCGCTGTAATATGGTTAATCTGGAAGTGTTGAATTACCCAATCCTGACCATCATATAAAGCACTTAAGGGTAAGTAGCGCAATTGACCATCAGGGGCATATGCCAACGCCTCAATTCCCGCTTCGTTTAAATCCGCTTCAATGGGTTGCACTAACCATTCATAGAGCTGTTGACCGACTGATTTTACCCGTGGTAAGGGATATTTGCGCGTTACTACAGTGCGAAATTCCGCGATTTTCTGTTCAATTTGCGACTGACTGACGGGGACAGTACGTCGAATGGGGGGGGCGATCGGCAAAAATTACCACGATTTCTAGACGATCTTCCCACATAAACGGATACACAAATGCTGTTTTTTGTTGAAACTGTTTCAGCACTGTTTGTAAGCCTTGAATATGGATATTTTCCCCTTGATAATTCGCATTATAATTGGCAATTTGATCGCTAATTTTGGTGATATTTTAGTCTTGTAAAAACCGATTAAAATCCTCATGAAGACTATGATATAATGAATTAAGCCGATCGATTTTTTGAATTTGCTCAACCGTGCGATCGCCTTCAGGAATTGCCCTTAATTGTTCTAAGTCTTGAATCCACTCCACACCCTGTGCTTGAGCTTGCAAAAAATCATTTAAGATATCCTCTTCCACGGGATGCAAATTTAAAGTCGGTAATTGATGATCGCCTTTAACACTATGTAAATATTCATCTAATTCTTGCAACTTTAGCAAGTCCAGAACTTGATGAGCTTCTTCCGGGCGGTTATGTTGAAAAAGAAGATTAGCTAAATGGCGATAACGATGGGAAACTGTTCCCATAAAAGCCTTCTGTTTTTCTAGAGAAAAATCCGTGATTTGATTATGAACCAATTGAAGCTCATTAATGGACTGCTTGTAAAAAATAATGGCTAACTCTACTTGTTTTTCTTGCTCAAGTAGATGGCCAATATTATGCAGTGTGGTCGCATAGCTTTCTGTATTTCCTAACTGTTGCCAAATCAACAGGGCTTGATAAAAAGGGGAAAGAGCAGGTTCAAAATCTTTTTCTTCAGTATAGACCAAAGCAATTCCATTGAGGCTGTTCGCTTCTCCGACTTTATTCCCGGATTCGCGAAAAATATCTAAGGCTTGGTGATAGGCTTCAATGGCTCTCGAATGCAAGTGAAGAGTCGTATAAAGATTACCAAGCTGATTATATAAATGTCCCTGTTTCTCTGGTTCATCTAAATGTTGATTTAATTCTAAAGCCTGTTGAGCGCTGGATAGGGCAAGATCGGGTAAGTCTTGTTTTTCATACAGTAAACTCAAGCCTGTTAAGGCTTCAACTTCTGTGGCAATATTCTCTTGAGATTGGGCAAGTTCTCTCGCTTGATTCAGTAACTTTAAGGCAATATCATAGTCTTCTAAGCTGACTTTAACGGCTGCTAAATGAATTAGGGTATGAGCAAGTTTTACTGGATTGCCAATATCTTGGCGTAATTTCAGTGCCTGCTGATAAAACTGTTGGGCAGAAAAAAAACGTCCCTGTAAATAGTCGGTTTTACCCCTTTCTTCTAGGGTATTAGCTTCACTAACTCGATCGGTTTGAACATGAACTGAGCCAGACTCTGGGGTTTGCGCGATCGCCGGTAACTCAAGCGCTAACACGCTGCTGGTGGCGATCGCCACAATTATCCCACCTAACTTGACTACATTCATCATGGATTAAAGAACTCATCTTGTCCTAGCTTGGCAGATTTCCCTTCACATTGGCGAACTCAGAGGTTGGGTCATCTACAACCATCAACCGCTATCCTAGTATAGGAATATCCTGATACGATCGTACTGCCATGTTCCCCAACTATCCCCCCCAAAACAGGCAAAATAACTTGCCTACCATGTATGATTTACCCAGCGAAGATCCGGAGGAACCGGGATTGCCTGACCAATTTCATGACCTACAACCTCAGTTATTAGATTTTACCTTTGATTCCCCAAGTTACCCAACTGAGCAATATTTAATCGCCAAAGACTTAAATCTATATTATGACGTAAACCATACCCACTGGTACAAACGTCCCGATTGGTTTCTGGTTTTAGGTACAGGACGATTTAACCGCCAACAGGATCTTCGTTTAAGTTATGTGATCTGGCAAGAAGGAATTTCGCCATTTTTGGTGGTTGAACTCCTATCTCCAGGAACTGAGCAAGAAGATTTAGGGCAAACGCTAAGAGAAGTGAATAAACCGCCGACAAAATGGCAGGTTTATGAGCAAATTTTACGAGTTCCCTATTATGTGATTTATGACCGCTATAAGAATCAGTTTCGAGCTTTTCATTTAGAAGCTTCTGGGTATAAACCCTTGAGTTTACCAGACGATAAATTATGGTTTGAAGAGTTACAGCTAGGTTTGGGAAAATGGCAAGGAATCTATGATCGAGTGGATGGATTATGGTTACGTTGGTACGATCGCCAAGGGAACTGGATTCCTACTCCTATGGAAAAATGGGAACAGGAGCGCCAACGAGTCGAGCAGGAGCGCCAACGAGCCGAGCAGGAGCGCCAACGAGCCGAGCAAGAAAGCCAACGAGCCGAGCAAGAAAGCCAACGAGCCGAGCAAGAAAGCCAACGGGCACAAGAGGCAGAAACCGCATTAGCTCAGGAGCGCCAACAACGGGAAGCTCTATTGGAGCGCCTTCGAGCTATGGGCATCGATCCTGATACATTGTCGTAGTGCCGTGATATCAAGTCCGGATAAAGGGTGAAGAAGCGGGCAAGATGCCCGCACTCCTCAAATCCCTTGAGATGACTGGAGTGGGAGCATCTTGCTCCCTGGATTTTTAATTAGGATATTTAAGCGAACTTGATATTACAAGTTCCCGATGGGGACTAGAAACCCGGTTTCTGCCAGAAACCGGGTTTCTCTACGAAGTAATATCAAGTCCG
>NZ_JAQOSP010000051.1 GCF_030068475.1 Roseofilum acuticapitatum BLCC-M154
TATATCAAGTCCGCTTAAGTACCCTAATTAAAAATCCAGGGAGCAAGATGCTCCCACTCCAGTCATATCAAAGAATTCGAGGAGTGCGGGCATCTTGCCCGCTTCTTAACAAATTTTCATGTCCGCTTGCGGAAACCGGACATCATATGAAACGCGAAGCGCGATTGCTTCCCTGCGGTCGCAATGACAACTGTTTAACCGGACTTGATGACTCAAGGTTTGCCAAAGCTTCACCCCTTGAGATGAAACGGTTTGCTCTGCCCAATATTGAATCACCGGTAAACCACCACCAGTTTGAGGGGTAGAATCAGAAGCCGTCATAAGAAATAGCTAGAAATTTTGATCGCCCCCCGATCTTAAGCCAGGGTGGTCTTTCCCTGCAAATAATCTTGGATTTGTTGGCGATGATCGTGGGAAAGTTTCCCTTCGGGTAAATTCGAGAACTCATAGGGTTGAGCCGCTTGAATTTCTAGGGTATCTTCAATAGAGAGATCCCCTTCTACCTGAGCTTCAACCAAAATGCAAACTGAATGGACTCTCGGATCGCGATCGGGTGCAGAATATACCCCCACCAAACGCCCAATCTTCACCACCGTTAATCCCGTTTCTTCTGCCACTTCTCGCACGGCTGCTTGATGAATGGTTTCCCCCCAATCGACTAATCCTCCGGGTAATCCCCAGGATAGATCGTCCTTGCGCTGCACTAAGACAACACGCCCATCAGGAAGAATGGGGATAATACTGGTTCCCACCAAGGGATGGCGGAAAATCAGTCCCAAAACAGTTTGAAAAATTTGCCACAGACGGCCCATAGGAAATATAGAGTATGTAAATCTGAGAATTTAGGAGTATTGGAGAGATGGATGTAAACGGTATTATTATCCTCGCTGGACTCCTATTACTGGCGATCGCCTGTTATCAAGTGTATCAGCAAATTCATCGTCGCCATCGGGCTGAACTGATCCTAAGACAACAAACCGAGCGAGAGCGGTTAATCCATGAAATTGCCCAACATATTCGCCAATCTTTAAACCTCGATGAAGTGCTGGCAACCACGGTAGCTGATGTGCGCCAATTTTTAGACTGCGATCGCGTCTTAATCTATCAAATTTATGGCGATGGAACCGGATGCGCCATTACCGAAACGGTTTTACCCGATTATCCGCGCATTTTAGGCGAAGTGTTTCCGGCAGAAGTCTTTCCCCAGGAATATCATCAAGCTTACATCAATGGCAAAAGTCGGGCGATCGCCAATATCGAACAATCCGACATTGAAGAATGCTTGGTGGAATTCGTGCAACAATTCGCCGTCAAAGCCAAATTAGTCGTTCCCATTATTCAAACCGAAATTGAAACCCCACAAACCCCCCATCCTGCGCCCCATCTGTGGGGTTTACTCATCGCCCATCACTGTCGCCAAACCCGGCAATGGCAACCCCATGAAATCGAACTGATGAAACAACTTGCCACCCAAGTGGCGATCGCCATCCGCCAATCTGAACTCTATCAACAACTGCAACAACTCAACACCCAACTCGAACAGCGCGTCGAACAGCGCACCGAAGAACTCGCCCGCACCAACCACGCCCTACGCCTGGAAATTGCGGAACGTCAACGCACGGAAATCGCCCTCCGGCACACCAACCACACCCTACAATCGCTCATTGCTGCCTCTCCCCGCGCCATCTTTACCCTCGACCTCCAAGACCGGGTACAACTCTGGAATCCAGCCGCCGAACAAATGTTTGGTTGGAGTGAACTCGAAGTTTACAATCAACCCAACCCCATCCTTTCCGAAGAAACTGTAGACGAATATCGCGACCTGCGTAAAGCCTGTTTGCAAGGCATCACCCCCCCCAGTTTAGAACTACGCCGCTTTAGAAAAGACGGCTCCCCCATTGATATCGTTTTCTCTGCTGCGCCTCTACTCGATAGCGGCGATCGCATTAGTGGTATGGTGGCCGTCGTCGCCGACGTGACCGAACAAAAACGGCAAGCGGAACAGGTGCGCCTCCTTCAGTCTGTAGTTATCAATACTAATGATGCCGTCCTGATCACGGAAGCCTTCCCCCTCAATCCCCCCGGCCCTCGTATTCTCTACGTCAATCAAGCCTTCACCCGCATGACCGGTTATACCCTCGAAGAACTGATCGGCCAAACTCCCCGCATTCTCCAAGGGGCAAAAACTGACCGGCAAAAACTTGAACAAGTCAAAGCTTCTCTAGGGGAATGGCAACCCCTCACCATGGAATTAATCAACTATCGTAAAGATGGCTCCGAGTTTTGGGTCGAGTTTAGTTTAGTTCCCGTTGCCAACAAACAGAATGAATATACCCATTGGGTGTCGATTCAGCGAGATATTAGCGAACGCAAACACACCGAAGAAGCTCTCAAGCGCTCCGAAGAACGGTTTCGTTCCCTGATTGAAAATGCCTTAGATATTATTACCATTGTCGATCGCCAAGGCACAATTTACTATGCCAGTCCCTCCGTTGAAAAAGTCCTGGGTTATCCCCCCACGAAACTGATGGGTCAAAACTTTTTTGACTTAGTACATCCCGATGACTCCTGCAAAATTTATCAGCAGATCATCAATAGCTTAGAAAGCCAAGAAGGGCTACTGCCCATGGAATTTCGCGCCCAACATCAGGAGGGGTTTTGGCGTATCCTAGAAGCTGTTAGCCATGCCGATCGATCGTCCGTGAGGGAAAATGGCATAGAAAGCTACCCAGAACCCCGATTTGTCGTCAATTCCCGCGATATTACTGCCCGTAAGCGACTCAATGAGATGAAACTGGCTCTAGAGCGGGAAAAGGAGCTACATACCCTGAAAACTCGCTTTTTCTCCATGGCTTCCCATGAGTTTCGGACTCCCCTGAGTACGGCTTTAGCGGCTGCCCAGTTGTTAGAACAGTCTTCCCAGCTCCATCAACCGGAAGATCCGGTTAAACGCTCCCGTAATTTACGGAGAATTCAAGATTCAATCAAACAAATAATACACTTGTTGGATGATATTCTCACCATTAATCGGGCTGAAGCAGGTAAACTAGAGTTCGACCCTCAACCCCTGAATGTGCCTCAGTTCTGCCGCCAGTTGCTGGAAGAAATTCAGTTGAGTGCGGGTCATCAGTATGGTCTCAAATTTATCTGTAGCCAGGATTCGGCTTGGGTGAATTTAGATGAAAAATTGCTGCGATCGATTCTTTCTAATTTGTTGTCTAATGCGATTAAATATTCTCCGATTGGTAGTGATGTCCAATTGCGCTTAACGGTTGAACCGCAGGAAATTGTCTTTGAAATTAGCGATCGCGGTATCGGCATTTCTCCAGAGGATCGAGACAAACTCTTTGAACCCTTCCAACGGGGTCAAAATGTGGGAAATATTCCCGGTACAGGATTAGGGTTAGTAGTGACTAAAAAATGTGTAGAATTGCAAGGGGGAACCCTTGAAGTTGACAGCCAACTCAACCTAGGCACAACCCTAACCGTCATCTTACCCATTAAGGATTTTTGATTTTTAAGGGTTCTCAACTTTCCCTAAACGATAGCCAATACCATGAACGGTTTCAATAAAATATTCTGGCGCACCAGCCGCTTTTAGTTTTTGACGCAAACTGCGAATATGTACTTTAATAGTATCTTCTTCTGGGGGATCTTTGAGAGACCAAATATGTTCAATCATCACATGACGACTTAATACCCGACGACCATTTCGCAGGAGTAATTCTAATAGGGAATATTCTTTGGGGGTTAAATGTAGGGCTTGATGATTATAGTTGGCTTCATAGGTGCTAGGATCGAAGGTTAAGGCTCCCCACTCTAAAATTGGAGCTGATACACTCCCTCGACGCAAAAGGGCGCGAACTCGTGCAAATAATTCACCCAAATCAACCGGTTTAACGATATAATCATCTGCTCCAGCATCCAAACCCGCAATTTTGTCGCTAACGGTATCGCGAGCGGTAATCATGAGAATCGGCATTTGATAACCTTGAAGACGAAGTTGCTTGCAGAGACTGATCCCATCGAGATCGGGAAGCATCACATCTAAGAGCAAGAGATCGTAGTCAAGAGCGTCAAAATATTCCCAAGCTGATGCTCCATTCTGGGCAATGTCAACAACATAAAGTTGATCCGTTAGGGCTTCTGCTAGAGTCTCAGCCAGACTTATGTCATCTTCAATTAAAAGAATCCTCATGTGGTTACAGTTGCCTTGACCCATTCCTTTCAGCTTACAAGAAAACTAAGCATATTCTCCCGGTTATTTGGGGATCAAGTATTACAAAATGTTAAATTTGGCGATATTTTAGGAATCTTTCCGATTTCTTTACCATTTGTTCACTCTTTTAATTACTTCTCATCTGCTAGGTTTCTAAGTTATGGGAGGTTGGCTGATTTAGACAGTTTCCTAGAGACTGGCTTAGAGTCCGTCTCTAGGCTCCTCCAGACTGAAGAATAACAAACAGATCTCTCATCTCCATTCAGAGATGAGGTCAAGGTAAGAAGTTCAGTTCGGCATAATTAGGTTCAAATGAGTCCTAATCGATCCCGTTTAGGCGATCGCTCAGGAGTTAGAATGCTCCTAAAGAGAAAGAAGCTCTTTAGGCATATTAACTTAGTTCAACTCAAAATAACCTTGGAGGTCTTATGGCAATTCCCTTGCTTCAATATTCCCCAACCTCTCAAAACCATCGGGTTGAGGGATTTGAAATTTCGAGTCCGGAAAAACCTCGTTTATATACGACTGAACTGTTGACTTCATCAACAGAAATGGGTGAACTGATTTGGGCAGCCTATCGGCAAGTGTTTAATGAGCAGCAATTGCTGTGTAAAAATCTGCAACAGAGCCTAGAATCTCAGTTGCGATCGGGTCAAATTACTGTCCGTGATTTTGTGCGATCGCTGCTTTTATCTGAAACCTTTCGGATCAACAACTATGAACCTAATAATAACTATCGGTTTGTAGAATTGTGTATTCAACGGGTACTCGGACGAGAAGTCTATGGAGAACGGGAAAAATTAGCCTGGTCGATTATTCTGGCGACTGAAGGTTTAAATGGATTTATCGATCGATTGCTCGATAGCGAAGAATATTTGACCCATTTTGGCGATCGCACCGTTCCCTATCAACGGCGGCGGATTTTACCCCAACGTTCTCAAGGAAATTTACCCAGTGCCAGAATGCCTCGTTATGGAGCAGATTATCGCCAGAAGTTAGAACAATTGGGTTATTTTCAACCCCCTAAAGCCGATTATCGCTGGTCATGGCAACAACCTCCTTATCCGGTTTGGCTTCGTCTAACAGGCACAATCATAACTCTGACTGGGGCAGGATTATTAAGTTTAGGAGTAGGCGCTGTAGCTTTAGCAGCCTGGGGAATGATTTCCTTATAACAGGGAAAACATAATCAGTTTAAAAAATTGAAACTTCATTTAGGATGATACCCATGAGCATTGTATTAGATGCACCAGTTGAAATGTGGAAAAGCAGTAGCTTAGATGAACAGCAAGCCATCATTCGTGCTGTTTATAAGCAGGTGTTGGGGAATCCCCATGTGATGGAAAGTGAACGGCTGGTGACGGCTGAATCCCAGCTTGTTCAAGGAGAGATTACTGTACGGGAATTTGTGCGGGCTGTGGCTAAGTCTGAGTTCTATCGTCGTCGCTATTTTGAATCCTGCGCTCCCTATCGATTTGTTGAGTTAAATTTCAAGCATTTATTGGGCCGTGCCCCAATGGATCAGAAGGAAATTTCAGAACATATTACCCTCTGTATTGAGGGAGGTTATGATGCTGAAATTGATTCCTATCTGGACAGTATGGAATACCAAGAAAAATTTGGGGAGAATATTGTTCCTTACTATCAGGGATCGATGAGTCAGACGGGACAAAAACAAGTCGGTTATAACCGCACTTTGTCTTTGTATCAAGGGAATGCGGGGGTAGACAGTGCATTTAAGGCTTCTCGCTTGGTACAAGATGTGGCAACCAATGCCGCAACTAAGATTACGTTGCCTTCTAAAGGCGGTCGTGTTGCGGGTTATAAAGATGCGACTGAGAAGAAGTTTGAAATTGTGGTCAAAGGGTCTAAATTTGACTGTCCGCGTCATGTGAGTACGACTAAGTATTTGGTTTCTGGATCTAAGATGACTCCCCAAATCCAGCGTATTCATAAAGCGGGCGGCAAGATTGTAAGCATTACAGAAGTGGCTTAAACCCAACAAGAGCTACTGCGCCCTGGTAGTCAATGATTAGACCAAAAAAACAAGGGGTTTTATCCCCTTGTTTTGATCTAGAGAGTTGAAAAGTTCTGAATGGAGAGAGCTGTGATCCCCCCAGTGGCTTGTCAAAAAATGCGAAATTGGATTAGAAATCGCTATTTAATCTGTTCCGGTAGTTTTTTCATCTTTCAAAGTGTAGAATACTCAGCAGTAGAACGATTTGAAGAGTGTGTATCGAGTTTGGGTGGAACGTTGATTTCGGTCGAACCGGCTAAACGGGTTTGGATCGGACAACATCGACAGGTGATTTTGTATGAAGCTAAGGCGAGTTTACATACGCCGAATCATGGTTTGAAACAGTATTGGTTGCAATACGGTAGTTTCTATACGAAGTTTAACGATCCCTGTGCAGAGGATAATTAGGGAATGGGGGTAGGATCGGGTACACTTTACCTTAAGGGATTAAAGGATAAGGTAGTGCTTTTGGAATGATACCGCTACAATTGACGCTGAAAAACTTTCTGAGTTATCAGGAGGCGAGCCTAGATTTTAGTCAACTCCATACCGCTTGTATTTCTGGGGTGAATGGGGCGGGAAAGTCGTCTTTGTTGGAGGCGATCGCCTGGTGTCTGTGGGGTAAAAGTCGTGTTAATACGGAAGATGACTTGATCCATTACGGAGCGGCGGAGGTTCGGGTGAGCTTTAGCCTCATGCAACATCAGCAAACGTTTCGGGTGATTCGTACTCGTCAACGGGGACAAACGACGAGTCTGGAGTTTCAGGTGCAAACGGAAAGGGGGTTTCGTTCCCTGACGAGTCGGAATATGCGCCAAACTCAAGAGCTGATTATTGAGAGTCTGAAACTGGATTACCATACGTTTGTGAATTCGGCTTATTTGCGCCAAGGCAGGGCGGATGAGTTTATGCTCAAAGGGGCGATGGAGCGTAAGCAGATTTTGGCGCGGTTGTTGAATTTGGATCGCTACGATCGCCTGAGCGATCGCGCTAAGGAAATTGCGGTGCAGCATAAGGCGACTGTGGCAGTGCTGCAACCGCAACTTGAGGCGATTCAAAGCCAACTGACGACAGAAGAGGCGATCGCGGAAGAACTGCAAGCGATCGAGCAACATTTGCACCAACTCCAAGATACCCAAGCGAGAGCAAAGCAACAACTGGGCAGTTGGCAAACCCTCCAGCATCAGCAACAAACCTTACATCAGCAACTTCAATGGCATCAAAGCCAAAAGGAAAGCCTCGATCGCGATCGCCAACGTTTGCAGCAAGAGCGAGAAAGTGCGATCGCTCAAAAGGAGCAACTCGAAAGCCTTTTAAGGCAAGAAAATAGCATTACAACCGCTTATCACAACTTCGAGAACCTGCGAGTCAGGGAAGCCCAACTTGCCGCCCAATTTAGCGCCTATCAAACCACCCAAGAACAGCTTAATCATCTGCGCCAAACGCAAAAAGAGCAACAGCAAGCCTTAGACGATCAACTACGTTTAATTCGCATTCAACTGGAGCATCTGCACACCCAAGAGAAAGAACTCAAAGCCATACTCGATCGCCAGCCAGAAATAGAAGCAGCCCAAGTTAAACTCCAACAAGCCCGCGATCGCCTCAATTCCCTCGATCAGCTCCAATTACAAGTCTCTCCCCTGCTCCACCATCGCCAAAATCTGCAAACTCAACTCGATCGAGCGACTGCTCGCTGTCGAGCCAAACTCGAAGAATTACAAGCCTCTTGGCAACGACTGCAAACCGAACAAGCAGAAACCCCCTTATTAGAACAAGCTGCCCAAGATCTGGCAGGAGAAATTGCCCAATTAGAGAAAAAACGGATTTATCAACAGCGCGTCTTAGAGAAAGGGCAAGAACGGCGCAATTTTATGGAGCGGTTGCACACCCAGCAGCGCACCTACCAAAGTCAACTCGATGCCATTAGCCAAAAATTGCAACTGCTGCAACAGCGATCGCCCTCAGAAGAAACACAAGAGAAGAATTATCCACCTTGTCCATTATGCGATCGCCCCCTCGATGAACACCACTGGCACTTAGTCCAACAAAAACACACCTCCGAGCAACAGGAAATCCTCAATCATCTTTGGATCATTCGCGAACAACTTGCCACTGCTGAACGGGAAATTCAAGTCCTGCGCCAAGAATACCGGGATTTAGATCGAGAACTCGCTGGGCTGAGTCCCGCTCTCGAAAAGCGAGGGCAACTGAAAGCCGTCTTAGATGTCACCGAGCAAAAACTCGAACGTCTGCAACAGTTGCAAACGGAGATTTTGGAACTCGAAGAAGCTTTGCAAACTCGCAGTTATGCCCAAGACTTATATACAGAACTCGAAACGATCGATCGGCGACTCCATAAACTTAATTATGACGAAAAAAATCATGTTCTCGCCAAAAATCAAGTCGAAAAATGGCGCTGGGCAGATATCAAACAAGGGGAAATCAAATCCGCTCTCAAACAGCAGCAAAAACTACAGCAAGAGCGTCCCGAATTAGAAGCCCAACAGCAGCAACTCAGCCGCCGCTTAGAAAAATTACAAACCACCTCTAGCCTACAGCGCCAAATTCAAATCTTAGAAACCCAATTAGCCGAAATTGGCTACGATCCAGAGAACCACCAAACCCTAATTCACCAGTTACGAGAGGGCCAAAGTGCCCAATTTCGCTATCAACAATTGCAACAAGCTCAAGAACAGTATCCCCAAGTGAATCAGACTTGCTTAGAATTAAATCGTCGCTTAGAAGACCATCAACATCGAGAGCAGGAATTACACAAAAGTTTAGAAAGCTTAAATAAAATACTGCTCCAAAATCCCGATGCTACGCCTCAAGTAAAAGCCTTAGAAAAACAACTTCAGGATGGACAACAGCAGCGAGAAGAATGGCTTGCTCGTCAAGGCAGATTGCAACAGCAGCAGCAACATTTACAAGGTCTCGATCGGCAGTATCAAACCCTTAAAGAACAACTCGATAGTGCCCATAAGAATTATCGAATTTACAGCGAATTAACCTATGCGTTTGGTAAAAAAGGCATTCAATCTCTGATGATTGAGAACATTTTACCAGAGTTAGAAGCGCAAACCAATCGCGTATTAGCGCGGCTCAGTTCTCATCAGTTGCATGTGCAGTTTATCACGCAAAAATCTCAGAAGACAAAAAAAGATAAATGGGTAGAAACTTTAGATATTTTAATTGCTGATTCCCATGGAACTCGCCCCTATGAAACCTATTCAGGTGGGGAAGCCTTTCGGGTAAACTTTGCCATTCGTTTAGCCTTAGCGAAAATCCTAGCCCAACAGTCCGGGACATCCCTACAAATGCTGATTATTGATGAAGGATTTGGCACACAAGATGAGGAAGGGTGCGATCGCCTCATCGCCGCTATTAATGCCATCTCCCCCGAATTTGCCTGCATCCTCACCATTACCCATCTGAGCTTTTTTAAAGAAGCCTTTCCCCTGCGGATTGAAGTCACCAAAACCGCTAACGGTTCCCAACTTGCCGTAGTCTAGAAAAAACCAGTTTTCTCCTTGTGCCATTAAAAAACCCGCCGTAGCGGGTAAGACAAACAACAGAGAACAGACTCAAGATGAATGATCTTAACTCATACTCAACACCATCCCCATCAGAGCCTCTAAATGGCCAGTACAAGCTTGTACCATATGATGGGTAATGGGCAGGCTATCGATCACCATTCCCGTACACAATACCATCATATACAAAATCGAATACTTAAACATGGATTTTGCTAAAGGCAGATCCTCCGGATTTTTCAACAAAACCCAAGCTTTTTGAAGAAAAATTGCCCCTAAAACCACCGCGAAAGCACCATAGACTACTCCACAGACTCCCAAGGGATAAATCAACATCAACGAAACCGGAACCACCAACAACGAGTAGATCCAAATTTGCTCAGTTGTAGCTTCTTCCCCTTCTACTACAGGCAACATCGGTACATTTACACTCGCATAATCTTCCCGAATCATCAGAGCTAAAGCCCAGAAATGGGGAGGAGTCCAGAGGAAAATTAAGCCAAATAATAACCAAGCTGCCCAACTTAATTCTCCCGTAACTGCCGCCCAACCCACCAAGGGAGGAATTGACCCAGCCGCGCCACCAATGACAATATTTTGGGGCGTATTGCGTTTGAGCATATGGGTGTACACCACCATGTAAAAGATAATCCCCATCATCGCCAAAAGAGCCGCTTGCAGATTAGCAAATCGGGCTAATAAACCAAAAGATAACCCTGCCAGAGTGAGGGCAAAAATCAGGGCATGTCGCGGTTGCACTTTTCCGGAAGGCAGGGGACGCTTGCGGGTGCGTACCATAGCATAATCGATATCCAAGTCATAAATGCAGTTCAGGGTTTGGGCAGAGGCTGCGGCTAAGGTTCCTCCAGTCAGGGTTACCAGTAAGAGAATCGGATCGATTTTGCCCTCTGAGGCTATCCACATACTAGCGGCTGTGGTGATCAGGAGTAGGGGAATAATCCGAGGTTTGGTGAGTTGATAATAGTTTTGCCAAGTCTCCAGTAGAGTGTTTTGGAGAGAGGATACAGAAATTCTTGCGGTGTCTTGCATAGATTAATCGGGCGCTTTGCGCTGGTAATGGGGTCAAGCGTAAGGGGTAAGGGGTTTTAGGGATCATCTCAGTGATGGGTCGCACGATCCCGCCATGCTAAAACAGAGAATGCGGTTAAAATCCCCAATAAACAGGCTCCAATGGTTTGATGGGCAACGGTTAGGGGTTCCACTTGCAGATGTAACCACAAGGTTCCCACTCCCAACAAAATTTGTAAAACTAAAAGGCCTCCTGCATAGTGAATTAAGCGCCGTAGCAAGGGGTGAAGGGCAGGAGTGCGCCGGGCCCAAACAATCAGAATTGCGGTAGTGATGATAGGAGGCAGTACCCCAGCAATATGGCTATGCATAATGCCACAGAGTTGATTTCCTCCTAAGCATTGATGAACGGCCCATTGGGAGGCAACCAGGGCCCCTAAAATACTTTGAATGTAGACCAAAGCGGCGGCAAATGACCCCATCCAGGGGAGTTTTCCGGTTGCTCCTGTGCCGTTATAGGGTAAGAGCAACATCCAGATGGTGACCAGACTGAGGAAAAAGAGGAGGGCAGTTCCCAGATGGGCGGCCACAATATCAAAGCGGAGCAGCTCGGTGACGGTGAGTCCTCCGAGGAGTCCTTGGAAAACGACTAATCCTAAACTGCCACTAGCAGCCCAGGGTAACCATTGGGGCAGTTCCTGACGATACCACCAAGAGAGACCCATGAGGTAGATTGCCCCTAAGCCAATGACACTGGCATCAAGACGATGGAACCATTCCAGAAAGACTTGTAGATTCATCTGTTGGGTGGGGACTAAGGTTCCATAACATAGGGGCCAGTCTGGACAAGCTAAACCGGCATTCATCACCCTGGTGGCACTACCAACGGCCATTAACAGCACTGTAGCCACGACCAGCTTGAGGACTAAATTGAGGATTCTTTGTTGAGGGTGAACTCGATGCTTCGATTCTATTTGTTCATGGAAGGTGAAATGAGTCATGCCTATATCCACAGTTCGTTTATGCAATAAATTATCGATCCATGTTAATCAATTGGTGAGCAAACGCTCACTAACCGAAGACAGAGGTCAAGACCATCGGGCCAGTTCCTACTGGTCTACTACTGTAATCAGGCGATCGCCAATCCTAGCCAGGCTTTCGATTTTCTTTCGATTCTCAGTCATGGGTAATGAGTAATTGAGTAATTGAAAAAAGTATTAAGGATAGCTTAGGATAACTCCTGAATTGACGAGACCTGCTCTAACGTAAATAGAGAAGTCAAGACTCCCTCAATCTAAAAAAAGGGATATCATGCTTCATACTCGCTCCCTAGGAGAATCTAAGCATTGGTGTAGAGGTGTACCAACTGCCGATTGGCGATCGGCTATCCTACTGACATGACCGATTACCAATGCCCAGCCCTGTCGTTCAAACCCTTGAAGATCAACCGGCCGAATCACCGTGAATATTCCCAGTAACATTATCACCTTAATTTCAGGCATTCTCTTAACCCTGATCAGCCTCTGGTTTGGTCAACATCATGGGTTATTGCCTGTTGCTGCTTCCGAAGAAGCACCCTGGATTGATGGTCTTTTTAATACAATGATGACCATTTCCATCGGTTTATTTTTGCTCGTTCAGGGCATTCTGATCTATTCGATCATCAAATTTCGTCAGCGTCCAGGGGACGAAACCGATGGCCCTCCCATCGAAGGTAATATTCCCCTAGAAATTGTCTGGACAGCAATTCCAGCCATGATTGTTTTAGGCTTAGGGGTGTATAGCTTCGATGTTTACACGAATATGGGTGGACTCGATCCCATGGCTTCCCATGACCATGGTCAACAGATGGCCCACCATGGGCAGGGAGCAGCCATAGCCGCGTCCCTGGAAGCACCAATGCTCGAAAAAGCAGACCGTCGAGTGGCGATCGGCATTGGCGCAGATCCCAAAGAAATAGGCAAAAGTGCCGATCTCGTCGTAGATGTTCTCGGCCTCCAATATGCCTGGATTTTCACCTATCCAGAAACTGGAATTGTCAGTGGAGACCTGCACATGCCCGTAGACCGAGATGTGCAACTTAACATCAAAGCCTCTGATGTGATCCACTCCCTGTGGATACCCCAATTCCGAGTCAAACAAGATGCGATTCCCGGCCGGGATACCCAACTGCGACTGCGGCCTAGAGAAATGGGAACCTATCCCGTTGTCTGTGCAGAACTCTGCGGAGCCTACCATGGGGGCATGAGAACCACTACCATTGTGGAATCCGCAGAAGATTTTGACCAATGGATGAATGAGCAACTGGCCTCAGCCGATGGAGAAAACATCGGAACCCCAGTCGCTAACCTCTCCTCCGAAGCATACCTCGCGCCCTATACCCAAGAAATGGGTATTGATGAGAACACCCTTAAGGCTATGGGTGTGGGGGATAGGGAGATAGGGGGATAGGGAGACTAAGACCCATTACTCATTACTGATTACTCATTACTCAGATCTATGACACAAGCACAAGAATCAGCCGTTGTTGAAGCCTATCGCCCCAGTTGGCGAGATTTCTTAAGCTTCAGCATCGACCACAAAATAATCGGGATGCAATACCTGATTACCTCCTTTGTCTTCTACATCCTAGGAGGACTTTTAGCCGTTGGTATCCGTACCGAACTGGCGACCCCACAAGTCGATTTTGTCAGCCGCGAACTCTATAACGGTTTATTTACGGTTCATGGAACCGTGATGATTTTTCTTTGGATTGTCCCTGCTGGAGCGGGTTTAGCTAACTATCTGGTTCCTCTGATGATTGGGGCTAAGGATATGGCCTTTCCTCGGCTTAATGCGGTGGCCTTCTGGCTGATTATTCCAGGGGGCATTCTGTTAATGGCGAGTTTCTTTGTGGGCGCTCCTGGAGCAGGCTGGACTTCCTATCCTCCCTTAAGTACCACGGGTGAAAAGGCGGGGGAATTTATTTGGATTCTCAGTGTGTTGTTGTTGGGAACCTCTTCAATTTTGGGGGGGATCAACTTCATGACCACGATTGTGAATATGAGAATGCCGGGTATGGGGATTTATGATATGCCCCTATTTTGCTGGGCGACGGTCTCGGTTTCCATTTTGATTTTGATGTCTACTCCGGTTTTAGCGGGGGCCCTGATCCTGTTGGTGTTTGATTTAATGGCGGGGACTTCGTTTTTTAATCCTACGGGTGGCGGCGATCCGATTGTTTATCAGCATCTGTTCTGGTTTTATTCCCATCCGGCGGTTTACATCATGATTGTGCCCCTGTTTGGGGTGATTTCGGAAATTATTCCCGTACATTCACGTAAGCCGATCTTTGGGTATAAGGCGATCGCCTATTCTAGCCTTGTGATCAGCTTCCTGGGCCTGATTGTTTGGGCCCACCATATGTTCACCAGTGGCACACCGGGCTGGTTACGCATGTTCTTCATGGTTGCCACCATGATTATCGCCGTCCCCACCGGAATCAAAGTCTTTAGCTGGCTCGCTACCCTTTGGGGTGGAAAAATTCGCCTCAATAGCGCCATGCTCTTTGCCCTCGGCTTCCTCTCTCTCTTTGTAGTGGGGGGCTTAAGTGGCATCATGTTAGCTTCTGCTCCCTTTGACATTCACGTTCACGACACCTATTTTGTTGTCGCTCACCTGCACTATGTCCTCTTCGGTGGTAGCGTTTTCGGCATCTATGGCGCAATTTATCACTGGTTCCCCAAAATGACCGGTCGAATGCTCAATGAAACCTGGGGTAAAGTGCATTTTGTCTTAACCTTCCTTGGCTTTAACCTTTGCTTCCTCCCCATGCACTGGTTAGGCTTGCAAGGAATGCCTCGCCGGGTAGCGGAATATGACCCGCAATTTGCCACGGTTAATATGGTCTGTACGGTGGGATCTATTCTGTTGGCAATTTCTACTTTGCCTTTCTTAATTAATGCCGTTTGGAGTTGGTTAGCTGGCCCCATCGCTCCCGCGAATCCTTGGAATGGCTTAACCCTAGAATGGTTAACCGCTTCTCCTCCTCCGGTGGAAAACTTCTTAGAACCCCCGATTCTTTGGTCTGGCCCCTATGATTATGGGATTGATACGGAAGCGTCGGAAGAAGAGAAATCTGTGGATGAGTTGTTAGCAGAAATGAAACCATCGACCTAGGGGAGTGGGGGAGTGGGGGAATGGGGAGATGGGGGAATGCTTCCTATTCCCTATTCCCCATTCCCCATTCCCTATTCCCTATTACCCATTACCCAATTGGAGGAAAATTTACATGCAAAGTTCTGCTGAAGCTACAGCAACGGTAATGGGATATGCCGAAGAAACCCATGGCGTATCCCATCATGAAGAGCATCCGGATCATCGCATATTTGGGATTTTAATGTTCCTGATTGCGGAATCGATGATCTTTTTAGGCTTATTTGCCGCTTATCTGACGTTTAAGCTGACTGCACCCGATTGGCAACCGGAAGGCACGGAACTGGAATTGCTCTTACCTGGCGTTAATACGATTATTCTGATCTCCAGTAGTTTTGTGATTCATAAGGCTGGAGATGCGATTAAGAATAAAGATGATGAAAAAGGACTGAGACTGTGGTTTGGAATTACTGCCCTGATGGGATTTGTGTTTCTGATCGGACAGTTGTATGAGTATTTCCATCTGAGTTTTGGCTTAACGGATAATGTGTTTGCCAGTACGTTTTATGTGCTGACGGGCTTCCATGGTTTGCATGTTTTGTTCGGATTGGTGCTAATTTTGGGGGTATTGTGGCGATCGCGCATTTCGGGTCATTATTCCCAAGAGTCCCACTTTGGCGTAGAAGCTGCCGAGATTTACTGGCACTTCGTTGACGTGATCTGGATTGTTCTGTTTACTCTGTTATATATCCTGTAGAACATTGGGAATCTCCTGACCCTGATGTTCTAGAAACCCGGTTTCTACCAGAAACCGGGTTTCTTTGATCTTACTGGAGTGGGAGCGTCTCGCTCCCTATCTCCCCCCCCCCTTGTGATAGCGAGCAAGATGCTCGCACCCCCATCTCCCCATCCCCCCATCTCCCCCCCCCTTGTGATAGCGAGCAAGATGCTCGCACCCCCATCCCCCCATCCCCCCATCCCCCCCCTTGTGATAGCGAGCAAGATGCTCGCACCCCCATCCCCCCATCCCCCCCCCTT
>NZ_JAQOSP010000052.1 GCF_030068475.1 Roseofilum acuticapitatum BLCC-M154
GCGTCTCGCTCCCTATCTCCTTAATGAGCCCGCACTCCTTCCTGTTTCGGAGTGGGAGCGTCTCGCTCCCTAGCTCCTTAATTAGCCCGCACTCCTTCCTGTTTCGGAGTGGGAGCGTCTCGCTCCCTAGCTCCTTAATTAGCCCGCACTCCTTCCTGTTTCGGAGTGGGAGCGTCTCGCTCCCTAGCTCCTTAATTAGTTTGCGTAGGGTGGGCAGGAGGATAAGCGAAATCATTCAACTTTTATCAACCAACCCTGCCCACCTTCATGCAATATTTTAATGGATTACCCGGACTTGATATTCCCCATTCCCTATTCCCCATTCCCCATTACCCATTACCCATTACCCATTACCCATTCCCCATTCCCCATTCCCCATTCCCCATTCCCCATTCCCTAACTAATGAACCCCATTATCCTCCTGCAAAACCTCTCCCTGTTCCAAAGCCTGAGCTTAGACGAACTAATTTTAATCTCCCAAGAGTTAGTCCAAGAACAGTATTTAGAACATGAAATCATCCTTCCCGCCGGTAAGGTGATGAACGCTTGTTATATTGTCGGGTCGGGAACCGTCATTTCTTCTAAGCGCTCTGGAGACCAGTTAATCCCGATTAAAGAAATTGCTTCCGGTTCCGGTTTTGGCTATCTTGACTTATTTGATGACTCACCCTCCCAACTACAATTTACGGCCAAAACCGACTGTCAACTGTTCAAAATTGATAAAAAACGGTTAATGAGTCTAGGCTACCAGCGCCCCCAGATTTTGATCTCCATTTGCCGCGATTTTAGTCAAACCTTGCAGCAAGTGGTATATCAACAATGGATACAAGATATTCATCGCCAATAGAGATTTCGTTCCATTTAAGCTCAACTTTGGCAACTGAATATGAGCATTCTTGCTTCCATTTCAAAACCTAATAGAGATTTCGATCCATTTAAGCATTAGGCGCTCCGGTCGTGGTGGATGTGCAGCCCGTTTCAAAACCTAATAGAGATTTCGATCCATTTAAGCTGGAGAAGTGGTCTGGCTCCAGTCCCTCCGCTTTAGTTTCAAAACCTAATAGAGATTTCGATCCATTTAAGCAAGGGCAAGGGTGAGACCGTCCGAACCATGGAAGTTGTTTCAAAACCTAATAGAGATTTCGATCCATTTAAGCGGCTGGCTGTAGAACCCTTATTAGTCCTAGCTTTGACCCACACTTTCCGACGCTGACCCAAAAAGAGAGGTAGATCGGATCGCTCAAGTCCTCTAAAATCGCTGAAACCCTTACACCGTAAGGCCCGACGCTGGTTTTATGTCTAGGAGCGCTATAAGTCAATCAGGGCAAAGGTTTTAGGCTATCTCGAAATCACTTCAACTTAACCCCCCCCAGTGTCGGAAATGAGAGTCTTCGTATTTAGTTGTCAAGGTTGATGAATAGATGATCTCTATTAGGAATCGCCGGTCGTTCTCACCGGCAGATTGCGGCTGCCGAAGCTACACCGCCATATCCCCCGAAACCGGGGAACATCCGAAGATGTTATAGTGATTATACCAACAAAACCCTAATTTTAACTCCCCTTCATGATCTGTAAAGTTAGTGAATTTAAGGCCAATTTTACAGCCGATCAAATCGCCACCATCCGGGAATATCAGGAAGGATTGCGGCGGCTGTGGAATTTTGCTCTAGGTGCGCTCATCAACGCCGACGAAAACTGGCACTATGACAAACATTCTAAAACCTACGCCCCCAAATGTACCCTAGACCATCACCGAGTCTACGATCGCCTCTCCAAGACCTGGGTCAACTGCTCTCCATTAGTTGACAGTCGCTCACGCTGGATCATTGCCTCCTGCCAAGCCTATCCCACCGCCACCACTAAAGCCGGTCATGAGAGAATGGGCGATAAGGATCACGTCTTCACCCGTGCCGAGATTAAAGCCTCTGGATGGTTTGGCGGCTATGGCTACTCTTGCCCCATTCAACGCGACCACAACCCCGGACTAATCAGCAATTCAGCCATGAAGGACTCCAAACGAGGCTTAGGCATCCTTGCCAGGGCTAGAGATTTACAAGACCGGTCAATTATTACCCCCGACCTCCTCAAAGATTTAGACCGGCAACTGATCCTCAACGTGCAACAAAAATATCGCATGGGATTACTCGAACAACTAGGGGGCGCTTGGGATAAATATGTAAAAGATCGCTACAGTAAAGAATCCCTACGTCGAGGAAAGCCGAAATTTAAGGGAACGAATACCCCTGTAACCACCATTCGCCACCCCAACCCCAATGCCGGAGCCAAAAAACCCCAATCAGCCGATGCTGTCCGCACTGTAGGAGAAAATCGGCTAAAAATCCCCGGTTTTGGCGATGTTCACCTCCCCGGACTTGACCAGCGCTGGGGAAAGAGTCGGGTAAAAGTGATGCAAATTGTCGAGAAAGCATCTGGTTTTTTTGTCCAACTCACCCGCGAAGAACCGCCCCGACGGGTGCGAAATGTGGAGCCGAGAGGCTATGCAGGGGTTGATTGGGGATGGAAAGAAGAGAACTATTGCTCCGTAACTTGGGTGAATGAAGAGGGAAAAACCCGCAGTCAACAAATCAGTAAACCCCGATTTTATCGAGACTCCCAAGAAAAACTGAAGAAGGCACAGCAACACCTGGATGAGAAACTTTACCGTCGGCTGATTCTGTGGATACATCACCCGGAAACGAATCTATTGGATTATGTCTCGAAAGCAGATGCGGACATCCTTAAAACTTGCCGCACGGTTGAGGATTTGTGCGCTCATATTGGTGTTGACTTAAACGCCAGCACGATTCAGCGCCTACGGTGGAAACAGTGCGGAGACTCCCAAGGGGTGAAAAACTGCAAGCAGAAAATCAAGCGCATCCACGAAAAGACGAAACGCAGACGGCGATCGCATCAATACCGGATTGCTTCCTATTTAACCACCTATTCCTCCGGTATCGCCGTTGAGCATGGCTTACAGAATAAGGTAGGGAAGGCAAAAGCCAAAGCCAAAGAGGACGGGAGTGGATTTGAGAAAAACCAAGCGGCGGCTGTAGCGGGACAAAATAAGAGTAATCTGGATGCGGCGATCGGTCAACAAATCGACTTAATCGACAAGAAAGCCCAAGAATTCGGTAAAAAGATGCAGCGCCTAAAACCTGCGTCTGACTTGCCCTTATCTCGGATTTGTTGCCAATGCCTAGCCTACGATCCAGACATGGACATCAGTAAGCCTGTCTATCAGTGTACCCATTGCGGGTATGAAGGCGATCGGGATATCAACTCTTCCGAACTCATCGCCAAACTCGGACGCGAACCCAACCTCCAAAAAACCATCAAACAAAACATCAAGAAAACCCGCAAAAAATAGGAGAGAAAAAAAGTCCCCCTTCTCCCGTGAGAGAAGGGGGTAGGGGGAAGAGGGCAAACGCCACCTATGATAACTTCATCGCCAACTCAGCCAACTTTTGCCCCAAAGCCTTAACCGAATCCTGTTGCCGTTCATCCTTCAGTTGATCCTCACCATCAAACTGCTCAAAGGCATTCGGAATTGTCTTCTGATCCGGCAAAACAATCACGCCAATATTTTCCAAAATTGCCCGTAAATGAACCAATCCCCTCAAACCTCCTACGCCTCCCGGAGAAATACTCATAATTCCAGCCACCTTACCCCGAAAACAACTGAGCGCTAAAGGCGGTTCATCCGCTTCCGAACGGGACAACCAATCAATCGTATTTTTCAATAATCCCGTAATCGAGCTATTGTATTCCGGAGACGCAATTAACAACCCTTGGTGAGTCTTAAACAGCGCCTTCAAAGCCAAAACCGACTCTGGGAAGCCCTCCTTCTCTTCTAAATCCTGGTCATAAATCGGCATCGGGTAATCCCGTAAATCAATAAACGTGACTTCTGCACCCGCTTCTGTCGCTCCTTGAGCCGCAATTTTAACCAGTTTTTTATGAAAAGATTCCTGGCGAGCGCTACCCGCAAAAGCGAGAATTTTAGTTGAATTAGACATGATTTATTCAGTAAAAAAACGAGTGGTTAACTTTATTGAGGGAGAGGGCATTTTTCCCCGTGGGATAGGAAGATAAGCAGAGGACATTAACAGAAACTAAGCTAAATCAAACAGCAGAAATTCCGCAGAATCTTCAGCTTGTAAATTTAAGGTTTCCGTATGGGCGATCGCCGCCCCATCTCCAGTTTCCAATACTGTACCATTAACTGACAGTTTTCCCCGCACCATTTGTATCCATCCATAACGCTCTGGGGCAAACTCATAAGCTAACGCCACCCCTGGATCTAACACCGAAGCAAACAACTTAGCATCTTGATGAATCACCACCGAACCCTGCTCACCATCCGGGGAAACCAACAACCGTAGTTGATTTTGTTTCGATTCTGGACTAAAATATTGTTGTTGATAACCCGGATTTAACCCCTTTTGATTCGGTAAAATCCAGATTTGCAAAAAATGCCCCCAATCTTCCTGAGAAGGATTATACTCACTATGGGTAACCCCCGTTCCTGCACTCATAATTTGCACATCTCCCGGACGAATTACCGACCCATTGCCCATGCTATCCTGATGTTCTAAAGCGCCATCAATGACATAGGAAATAATTTCCATATCTCGGTGGGGATGGGTTCCAAAACCCGAACCGCCCTGAATTCGGTCTTCATTAATCACCAAAAGATGGCGAAATCCTTGGTAATTGGGATCGTAATAATTGGCAAAAGAAAAGCTATGATTAGACTTTAACCAGCCATGATTGGCTTGACCTCGTTCAGAGGATTTCCGAACCGTAATTTGGGGTGTTTTTGAAGGTGCATAAACCATAATCTAAACGCTCAACTCAACCATTAATCATCAGTTTAGTCCAGCCTAACTGAGTCTGTAAAGACGGCACTTCAAAGTGCCCTAGTACCCAAAAAGTAACAATGCACAGTCCAATTGAGTCCTCAACCCGTCTAACCTGTGCCGTAGAAACCACCATTAAAGTGATTGGGGGACGCTGGAAAGTGTTAATTCTGCGCGAACTCTTCTCTGGAGTCAAGCGCTTTGGAGAACTGCAACGGGCCATTTCTGGAGTCACACAGAAAATGCTCACCCAACAACTGCGAGAAATGGAAGAAGATGGACTAATTCAGCGCGTGGTTTATGCCCAAGTGCCGCCGAAAGTTGAGTATTCTTTAACCCCTACAGGAGAGAGTTTAGAGCCGGTTTTAACGGCTATGCATGATTGGGCAATTGAGTATATGGACATCAAGGATGGATAATTACAGTGCTTTGCGCTGTAATGAAGTGCAGTAGTAAAAGATCCCCCTCTAACCCCCTGCTTAATAAGTGGGGGAATAAGAAAGTCCCCTTTTTTAAGGGGGATTTAGGGGGATCAAAGTGTACCGGATAGCAGAGAAAACAGCTGTAGGTAATGGGTAATGGGAAAACCATAAAATCTTCATAAATTTTCTAAGACTGCCAGAACTGACTTGGGCAATAACTTCTCCTTAAACCAGACAATGGGAATCGGACAATCTGAAATTTTAACTCCAGCTTTTTCTAAATTCAAACGGTCAGAAATAGCCAAAATAACAGCCTTGTCATCAATAAATTTAACCTGATAAAACTTTTTCTGTAAATAGCTCGGTCGCCAATAGCCCACAATCTCTAATAAAACCGATCGCCCATCGGGATGAACAAAGCGAAAATCCGGGATCATTACACTACCGGGAACCGGGATTAAATCCACCTCTCGCTCTAAGATCCAATCGGTTTTCTGTTTTTCCCAGCGCTCGGCAAAAGCCGATTCAATCATACTATCATAGGGTTTTCCGGGGGGATAATGGCTGACTAACTGACATTGGGAATCTAAAGAAAACTTACCTTGTTTAGGCGCACCCGTATAGAAATCACGGGTTTGTAAATTCGCTTCGATGCTCCATTTGGTCACATGCAACAGAGCCGGAATCAACTTAGCCAAAGCCAGTCCATAGCGGGTACTTACCTTCAGTAAACTAGACGGCCCATCAATAGTAATCGTAAACCCATGGTCGGCATCTCCTTCAATGTATGCCATCAATTGAAACAGTTTGAGATAGCGAAATAAAAGCTTATATTCTCCGGGAACATTGCGATGGGCATTAATTTTAATATGGGTGGCGCGATAAAAGATGCCTTGAACTTGGGAGAGATTATAGCGATGGAGCAGCGCTTCCGGTTCAGGGGGGTCAAATTGGGTGAAGATGCGATTTTCGATCAGATCACAATAGAGTCCTTGACGCAATTCATCAATGACTACTTCACGCTTGAGTTCTTGGCTCAAACTGTGGGCCACTTGGGTTAGGGTGTTTTCTGTCCAGTCGTGTCCCGGCCGACCTTGGGCCGCTGCGGCAAAGATGCGCTGTCTGAGTAGGGGGGGGTCAAGGGGGCTGATGATTTCAAAGGTAGAAAAGGAGCTTTTCAAGAGATGAGCGAGTCCGCGCTTGATGCGAAAATCGGGACTTTCGCCTTCAAATTCCTGTAAGCTGCGATCGAGGTCTTTTTGCGGTTGTCCGATATGGTCTTGAAAACAGGCAATTAAATCGGTGGCTATTCCTATCCAATAGCGGTCGAGTTTGAGTCTTTTAGGAATAATAGTTTCGCCGCTATAGCGATAAATCAGTAATTCGCTCGGTAGCATGATCAATTAAAAATTAAAAATTAAAAATTAAAAATTAAACATCTTATTCCCTATTCCCTAGTGAAAGAATCCAATTCACAGCATCGGCTAAGTCGGTGGCGATATAGTCGGGTTGGGTATGGTGTTGATAGTCTCCGGAGAGTACCCGCGAACCATAACCAGTTTGGACTAAAATTCCTTGACATCCGGCATTGTGGGCCATGTCTACATCGGTGGCTTTATCGCCGACAACAAAACTAGAACTGAGGTCTAAGTCATATTCCCAAGCGGCTGCGACTAACATGCCGGTGTTGGGTTTGCGCCAGGTACTCCATCGGGCAAATTCTGGGTCAATACCGCCTTCTGGAGGGCTGAGATAGGGACAGACGAAGAGGGCATCTAAGACGGCTCCAGCTTGGGTTTTTAGGAGGCTACGGAGGCGCTGATGGAGGGCATCTATATGATCTATTCCATAGTACGATCGCGCCGGCCCCGATTGATTGGTCACCAGGCAACAGAAGAGGTTTTGGTCATTTAAGCGGCGCACCGCTTGAGCGACACCGGGAATGAGGTTGAGGTCTTCTACTCGATGGATATAACCGACTTCTTGGTTGAGGACTCCATCGCGGTCTAGAAATACGGCGGGTTTAGTCATGGGAGAGGGGATAGACTTGTTAATTCACTTTACCAAGGTGTACCAATCATGGTAAACGCCGCCCAAATAACATTTGAGAAACCATTTAACCCAACCCTCGGCGATCGCCCCCTGGCGTTTGCAGAAGGTAAAATAGATACAGCACACCAGGAGCCAGATATGACACTCAATGAACTCTTGCCAGCCATTGATCAACTCAACCCCACTGACAAACAAAAACTATTCGAGCTTCTCGATCGCGAACTGCACCCAACCCCCCCTACACCAGCCCCAGAACTCCAACCCGAAAACTTTCAAAACGAGGGCCAGTGGCTTATCGCCGTCTTTGAGCGACACTTCAGTGCGATCGAACCGGGCGAAATTCCCATAGAGCCACGGGAACCCATCCGAGTTGATGAAACCCTGTTTAACGAACCATGAAAATCATTCTCGATACCAACGTCATTTCAGAACTCATTCAGCCCATGGGTTCTAATATGATCCGCGAATGGTTAGTCAGCCAAAACGGTGTATCACTGTACACAACCAGCATTACCCAAGCCGAGATTCTTTACGGTATTCAAATACTCCCAGAAGGACAGCGACGACAAAAATTACTCCATGGAGCATCGATCGTCTTTGAACATTACTTGCTAGAGCGAATTTTAGCATTCGATCAAAAAGCTGCTGAACTTTATTCCCACATAGCAGCTAACCGCAAACAACTCGGCCGCCCCATCTCGCAATTTGATGCACAAATTGCAGCCATTTGCCGAGTTCACCAGGCAACATTAGCAACCCGCAACATCCGCGACTTTGTGGATTGTGGAATTGATTTGGTTAATCCGTGGGAAGCAAAGCGATGAATTTCTCCTCCATTCTTCCCTATTCCCTAGCGCGAAGCGCCTGCCCTCTCCCTTCGGCTTCCCCAGAGCAGGGTCTGCGGGAGCGTCGCTCTGAGCGAAGTCGAAGGGGGGCTGCCAGATGAGGGCAAACGATAGGGAGCTAACTGCCGAGAATTTTCTCCAGTACCATTTGGGGGGTAATATCTGCTATCTTGCCCGTAGGGGAAGAAATACTGATATATTTGTCACTGGCAGGAAGAAGTTTCTGCGGGTCAGTGGGGCCAAAGAGGGCGATGGTAAAGGTTTTTACCGCTACAGACAAGTGCATGGGGGCGCTATCGGTACAGAGCATTAAGTTGGCATTGGCAATCATGGCGGCTAGTTTACCAATGTCTGGGGGTGAGGTGACTTTTAAGTTGGGACAAACTTGTATCAGTTGGCTCACCAGGGCTTCGTCTTCGGGGCCTTTCAGCACGACTAGGGGTAAGTCTGGCTGTTGCTGGTTGAGGGTTTGGACAATGGCTTGCCATTTGGCGACAGGATAGATTTTATCAATGCCTTTGGTTTGGGCTAGTTGGCTCGACCCTCCATGAATTAAAACATAACCACCTTCACCGATACCGAGTTTTTTCTGCTCTTGCTCGGCCCATTCGATGTCTTTTTTGGGGACGTTGAGGGAGAGGTCGGGACAGGGGCCGGTGATGTTGAGACCTTGGAGCAGGTCATAGTACATATGAGCGGCGTATTGCTCGGTTTTGAGGGGAATGGGGTTGGAGAGGAAGAAAGACCCCGGCCCTTGGTAACTGATGCGGGTGGGGATACCGGTGAGCCAGAGAAGCAGACCGACGGCCCAGCGTTGACCGAGGGAGAGGGCGACTTCGTATTCGCGATCGCGTAAAATACCCAATAAATTCCCCCAGTCTGCCGGAGAGTTGCGGTCTTTGAAGTCAAAGGCAAACACATCATTGACGGACTGACTGACGCGATAAGCTCCCTTTGAGCGGGGTTCGACAATGACATCGATTTCAGCTTTGGGATAGGATTGTTTCAGGCGATCGAGTGTCGGGAAAAACAAGATTTGATCGCCAATGCCACCAGGAACAAGGGCTACTACTTTCATGACCTTCTCTAGAATGTATGAACGATTGCATTGTATAGCGCTTTCTGGTGGTATTGGGTAATGAATCATGAATAATGAATAATTAATAACTCCTGTGATGGGGTGGGTTTACAAAGGTTATCGTTAGGTGTCATCCTCCGTTGGTTAACCCGCTCCTACAAACCCATTGTTAATTGTTAATGACCATGACTCGGCAACCCCACGATCAATTCGCCAAAGCTTACCTCAAAGAACTGCTCGAACCCCTAGGAACCGTAGAAGTTAGCCGGGAAATTCCAGGAGAAACCCTACAAATTGACCTCTTTTTCGATCCCTCTCCAGAACCTCCCAGCAACCCTCCACCCTTGGGTTTACTCGGTCAACTTGCCTCTACCCCTTGCCTCTGGGAACCCTTTCGCAACTGTCCCAGTAAACGAGAGATTAGTAATTGTGTACTCAAACTCCTGTACATCCATGGAGAATTCTACCGCAAGGCAAAGCGAGACCCAAAACCCATGGAGACTCAAACCTTACCTACTCTATGGATTTTAACCCCTACCGTATCTGAAAAAGTCTTAGAACTCTGTGGCGCTCACTCAGATGCCCAGAACTGGTGTACGGGAGTTTACCGGTTTGCCGAGCTTTTCCACACCGGAATCATTGCCATTAACCAACTGCCGGAAACTCCAGAAACTCTTTGGTTAAGACTGTTGGGAAAAGGGGGAACCCAGAGAAGAGCCATCCAACAAGTGTTAGACCTACCAGAAGATGATTCCCAACGGCGTAATATCCTAGAGTTAATTGGAGTATGGCGAATTAATGTACAAGCTAAAATAGACCTCAGTCCAGAAGACCAGGAGTTAGTTATGGAATTATCACCCGCTTACTTAAAATGGCGAGAAGATACAATTCAAGAAGGGATTCAACAAGGGGTTCAGCAGGCTAAAGGACTGACCATTGAAACTTTATTAAGGACTCGGTTTGGTTCTTTGGATGAGGAGTTAATGGCGATTATAGACAGTATTATGGAACTCTCTCCAGAAGAGTTTATTCCTATTTGTATGCAAGGGTCTCGCGAGGAGTTGTTAGCCCGGTTTAGTCGAGAGGATTAATCTCCTTGTGTTCCCAGAAGCTGGGTTTCTTCATGAAACCTGGCTTCTCGCTGGTGTATCCTCAATGGTAAAGTATGGGGAGACGGGGGCGGGTTTACAAAATTGGTGGGTGTTTTTTTTATGTATGTATTGATTCCAGCAGCAGGGATGGGGAAGCGGATGGGGAGCGATCGCAATAAACTCTTATTAACGGTATTGGGCGATCCTTTGCTGGCTTGGACGCTACGATCCGCAGCAGCAGCCCAAAGGGTACAATGGATAGGCATTATGGGACAGCCCACAGACTTTCCCTCCTTCGAGGAAATTATCAGTGGCTTAGGCTTGCAAAAACCCGTTCATTTGATTGTGGGGGGTTCGACGCGCCAAGAATCGGTTTACAACGGCTTACAGGCGCTGCCAGAGGGCGCTCAAGAGGTTTTGATCCATGATGGGGCCAGGTGTTTGGCGACTCCGGATCTATTTGACCGATGCGCGATCGCCCTTCAAGAGTGCCAAGGCTTAATTGCGGCTATCCCAGTCAAAGATACGATCAAGGTCGTCAATGGTGAGGGCTGGATCGAAAGTACCCCTAACCGCGCCGATCTTTGGGCAGCCCAAACTCCCCAAGGGTTTGCAGTCGATGCAATTAAAGCCTGTCATGAAAAGGGACGCACCCATGGCTGGGAAGTCACCGATGATGCGGCTTTATTTGAGCAATGCCAATTACCGGTAAAAATTGTTGTGGGAGAAGAAACCAATATTAAGGTAACGACTCCCAGTGATTTGGCGATCGCCGAGCGTATTCTGCAACAGCGATCTGAATCTATCCACTAATCTAACTCGTCCATCAAGGCTTTAACCTGATCGATACCCTCGCGATCGCCGGCCACCTGATACAGTTGTAGGGCACGCTCTAAAACCGAAAGGGCTTCCTGTTTGCGATCGCGCTCTTTCAGAGCTAATGCCAACTTATAGTAGCCTTGGGGATCTTGGGGAGCCAGTTGCACCACTTGACGATAGGTGGCGATCGCCAATAGGATATCATTGCGCTTCATCAGGATATCCCCCATAGCTCGATGGGCATCCACCAAATTGCGATCCAAGGATACCGCCCGTTGATAGGCTCGATAGGCTTCTGGCCAATTTTCAACGCTCTCTTGTATTTTCCCAATCGTCATATAAATCGCCGGATTGCGTGAATCCAATTGAGCCGCCTTTTCGAGAGCTTCACGGCCTAAATCTACATTACCGCGAGCTAACCAGGCACTAGCTAATTTGACCTGAATGCTACCCGAACGAGGATTGAGTTGTTCCGCTTGTCGCAGGTGTTGAATAGCTGGATCGAGTTGCCCTTCTTTGAGGAACATGGCTCCGAGTAACTCATGGGCTTGAAAATTGCGAGGATCTGCCCTAAGTACCTGTTCATAGGTTTGTTTGGCAGCCGCAAAATTATTTTGTCGCCATTGCACTACACCCAAACCCAGATAAGCATCTAAATTATTCCGATCGAGCTGAATAGCTTGTTGATAGGCGATCTGGGCAGAAGCATTATCACCAATCTTGGCTAAACTATGGCCGAGGGCATAGTAAAAGTCTCCATTCTGGCGATCATATATCACTGCCTGACGATAGGCTTGGGCAGATTCCGCAAAATTCCCTTGCATGGCTTGCAAATAGCCAATACCGGAATAGAGACGAGCATTTTGGGGATCTAATCTCAGGGCTTGTTGATAGACTTGAATAGCCCTCGGATAGTCTCTCGCTTCTACAAACTGATTCCCCTGTTCCAAAAGGGCATCAAGTTGGGCATCATTGGGCGATCGCTGGGCAATCCATTCTACCCCTTCAGAAGCTTGAGAGCTGAGGGGCGCAATCCCCTGAAAACCTCCCCAAACCAATAGAGTAGCTAAGAATAAGCTGGATTTATGCATGTTTGGTAATCAACCGATCGTGTGTGAGGGATTTGTAAAGAAACTTTACTCTTTCTTTAGAATTCCAGCAAGGGGGGCTGTCTTCAAGACCCTAACTTAAAGGCTTCCACGAATAAGCTATACACTAAGCCAATTTTCAAGCCATTAATTACATCTCGCCAGAGATTATCTTGGCTCCAAAGCTTAGAGCCATAAATGAGGCGATTGACCCCTTCGATCGCCATTACCAAAATGGCCGCCACCACAATATCCTGTTCTGCCTTTTGACCGGCGATCGTTGACAGGGCTGTACCGAGAAAAAAACCGAATAAAAAACTAATCGTCAGCAAGGACAAACGCCGCCAAGGGTTTCGTAATACCCTCGCGATCTCCTGACTCAAAACATTGAAGAGTTCATTTAGACGAGTATTCTGCGTAACCCTATCCTCCAGATGAGAGCTATGTGCTAAAATTAAGAGTAACCCATTCACTCCATTTTTACCAAACCGTGACTAGATCGGTAGAATTTATGGTTTGAGTTTCAGGCAACCTAAGTTTCCGATCGATCGAAAGGCGGATCGAGGGGTAATAAACCGCTCTGTTGGATCAGTTTTGGCCAAATGAGGATAAAATAGCTCATCCACACAAGTATGGGTAGGGAGAAGAGTAGGGAAAACCACCAGCGATGGAGAATAATCCAACTTAGGGCGATCGCCGTAACTCCAGTTAAAAGGATAGACCAGGGTTGACACCACCAGGGCTTATAGTGCCAAACACTCACCGGTTTTGGGGGAAGGGGTTCAGACATGGGTAAAGGGTGAAAATTGGGTGTAATCAGGATTTAATTGTATCGGAAATATTTCTCAGAGAGAGAGGAAACCATGGCAAGATCGAAATCAACCGCTCATACCCTAGCCATTGATATTGGGGGCAGTGGCATTAAGGCGATGGTGTTGGATCATAAGGGACATCCTCTGGGCGATCGCCTGCGGGTGCAGACTCCCCAACCCCCTACACCAGAGTCCGTTTTGGGGGCGATCGCCGATTTAGCCAAACAAGCAGGAGCCTTCGATCGGGTTTCTGTTGGCTTTCCCGGAGTCGTCCGCCAGGGTATCGTTTATACTGCTATTAATCTTCATCCCGATTGGGTTGAATTCGATCTGGCCTCCACCCTCTCTGAATCCCTAGCTAAACCGGTGCGAGTCGCCAATGATGCCGATATTCAAGGCTTTGGAGCCATTTCAGGTCAAGGCGTAGAACTGGCGATCACCCTGGGAACCGGCTTCGGAACAGCCTTATTTGTCGAGGGTAAACTGGTTCCCAACCTAGAAGGGGGCCATCATCCCTTCCGTAAAAAACAAACCTATGAAGAACAATTAGGACGTGCTGCCCTAGAGAAAGTAGGGACAAAAAAATGGAATAAACGCTTGAAAAAGGCGATCGTCCAACTCCAACATCTGTTTAACACCGATCATCTCTATCTAGGGGGAGGAGAAGCGAAAAAAGTAGACTTTGAATTGCCCAAAAACGTCAGCATTGTTCCTAATATTAATGGGCTTTTAGGTGGCATTGCCCTTTGGAAGTAAATGATTGCTAAAATGTAAAGGGTTAATTCTTAAATCATTTAGCTTGATTAATGTACCTCATAGCAGAGGAAACTGCTGTAACGAAGTGCAGGGTGGGGAGGAAGTCAAAAAATCGCAATTTAGCCTACCTTAAAGAAACTAATCATTTGTTTTAATTGTTCAGCTTGATCCGCTAAGGTTTCTGATATTTTTGAGAGATCTTTTGCCAACTGAGAATTTTGTTGAGTCACTTCATCTAACTTCCCAATCGCTTGATTAATCTGATTCGAGCCTTGTAATTGATCCTGACTAACAACATTGATTTTTTCTACTAACTGATTCGTACTTTCAATACTAGGCAAAAGTTGATCCAATAAACTTTCTGCTTTAGCAATACGGATCATGCTCGAACTAGCTAATTGATTAATTTCTGAAGCTGCATTACGGGTGCGGGTTGCTAACCTTCGGACTTCAGCCGCAACTACACTAAAGCCCTTTTCAGATTCCTGCGATCGGGCAGCTTCAATACTTGAATTTAACGCTAAAATATTCGTTTGCAGCGCAATTTCTTCCACCACACTAATCTTGTCAACAATCAATTTCATGATTTCTACGGCTGCTAACATAGAATCACGGGTTTCTTTAGCACTTTCTGAAGCTTGAGTGGCTAAAGTGAGGGTTTCCGAAGCATGATTTGTATTGTGACGAATATAATTAACCATATGCTTAATAGATCTTGAAGCCTCTTCTGTTGATGCGGCTTGTTCCGTTGCCCCTGAAGTCATATTCATCGCCTTTTCTTTCATAGTTTTACTTCCCATAGCTACAGAACTACTCACCATTTGCACTCTTAAAAGAGTTTCCTTAAAAACTTCTACCATCTGTTCAACAGAAGTCATTAATTGGCCAATCTCATCTTGTCTTTTGACTTTGATACTTGTGCTTAAATTCCCCTGAGATAATTGGTTATTTATCTCGATAGCTTTTGCTAGAGATTGGGTAATAGACTGGGTGATTATAATTCCTAAAAAAATAATAAAAAATGAAAAGATAATCAGTAAAACAAAGGTATTTCTAATGGTCTGCGATCGCGCCCGATCTGCTTCGATCAAAAATTCCTGGGCTTTACTCTCAGCAAAATCAATAATTTCTTGGATATCAAACAATAAACTTTGTACATATTGTGCGCCTTTTTCTTGAGTAATATTCGCGGCAGCTTCCGGCTGACCTGCTTCCATCAATTGGATGACTTGATCCCGAATCGGTTTCCAATTCGTAAACTTTTGTCGAGCCAGATCGATTTGCTCAGGATCGCCTAAAAATTGACGAGTAATTTGATCGAATTCTGCATAAACTTGCTGTTCATACCGATCCACTTGGACACGAGCATTCTCAAGACTCTGTGGATTCTTAGCTAACGCAACATCTTTCATGGAGCGATGCATTTTTACAATCCCTGACTCCACGCGCAACACTGAGGTACTCACAGTGTAAGGATGATTATAAAGTTTATTGGTTAACTGAGCGAGACGGTTGATGCTCACTAGGTTATACAGACTCGTACCGATCGCTAAACCAGTCATTAATCCATAACTTACAATTAGGCGAGTGCTAATTTTCATCAATTTTTAGCTCCCATTAACATTTATGATGAGTAACGATCGGGTTATGCCGGAATAAACTCAGTCACTAGGGTAAGCTGAACCAATCCCAGTTTCCAGGTTTGACCCGATGACGAAATTTTTACCCCAGTTCCTGAAAAGAGCAAACCGAGGTCAGGTCTGAAGGTTTCTATGTCTATTTTAAGCTGCTCTAAAAACCGATCGGTTTGTACAGTTAACTTAGATTCAGTTTCCCTAGAAGATAGCTCAATGATGGCATCATTCATCAAGCAAAAATGACTAGGGGTATAGGGTTGTCCTGTGGCTAAATCAATTTGTAGGTCTTGGTCAATAGATTTGATATTTAACAGAGCAACAAGCCTTAAGGTTCCCGCATCCCATCCCCATTCCGGTTGTAGGACACAAGCAGGAACTTGACCGAGCAATTGCATCAAGTCATAGGATAAGCTGGTTAATTCCCAGAGCAAATAGGACATCCATTGGATTAAGGAAACTTGGGGATCGAGGTATAGAGCATCTTGAATTTGGAATTGCAACGGACAAGGAATGGTTTTGGGATGGGCCGTTTTACTCGATAGGTTCAGAGTATCTAAGACTTGCTCCGTAATCGCGATCGCCTTTAAGGGACTCTCAGCATCAAGCGGATCTAACATTCGCAGGCGATCGAGTGCCGGTAACAGAGCAGTAGAGAGCAACATTTGACGATAGGCACTCATGAATAACGGATCGGTGAATCGAATCTCTATTTCCAGATCCCCCTCCTTCTCCTCTTGCACCCTTTCTTCTGGAATCCACTCCAAACCGAGGGTGACTTGTGCCGTACCAGAGCGCCAATCATTACCCGGTTCGAGGATATCCACCAACACCGGTTCAGTCCAGAATTGTAAATGGGGAGTCTGGGTATTTAGCTCCTCCTGCCAGGATTGGATCAGATCTCTAGCCGGAACAGGATCGGCGACTGATGGAATCAAAATCTGAAACTGGCTATCTGGATTGGGAAGAAGGGGAGGAGGTGCAAAAGTCCCTAAATCGATCGCCCATTGAATCGATGGCGCTTGCACCTCTAGAATGGGAACCGCACGCAAGATCCCCCTCTCTCCAGAACCATCAGCTTCCCATTTTTGTCCTACCACTCCTCCACTCAGTTGCATGAGACCATAGGAACTGGTGACAATCCTCCAGAGCAGTTGCACGCTCAGGTCTTCAATCAGCCAGTTCGAGTCTTGGGGAGATAAGTCAGCCGGATCGGGCGGTTCAATATCACTGAGACGATCTAAGACTTCATAGACTTCTTCGGTAACATAGGGCAGTAGATGGTCTGGAGTCCAAGGTAAATGTTCTGGCCAACCGCCTTGAGGCGATCGCAATTGAGCCATAAGTACCATCAACTGCTCCATCGCCCTTTGAAGGGCTTCCGAACCAGAAGGATATGCCATAGGTCGATGAGCATTCCAAGGCTGAGTTAACCGAATTAAGGTTTCACTCACCGTGTCTCGATCGAAGTTTTCTCTATTTGTGTAGTCCGACTGCCCCATTTTGGTCATTGAAAATTTGGGTCATCCTATTCAAGTCGGACGTAATCCGATCGCTTCCACCGTTGATGGGCTACAAACCCAGGATTCTCTACTCTCTCTTTCTGTTGGGCTTTCTGTTGGGCTTTCCGGATCGCTCTGTTCATCCGCCATGGGGTGAGTTTGCAAATGATTTAAAGTGTCCACAAAATCCCGAATCCCTTGAAATTTGCCATAGACTGAAGCAAAGCGAATATAGGCCACCTCACTCAAGGGACGCAAATAAACCAAAACCTGTTCGCCAATTTCACTACTGCTCACTTCCCGCTCAGATCTTTGCTGCAAATCGGTTTCGATGCGGTCAACCAGTCGCTCCAATGTCGCCAAATCAATGCCTGTTTTTTCACACGATCGCACCACTCCCCTGAGCAGTTTTGAGCGATCGAATGATTCCCGTTGTCCATCCCGCTTCAAGACCGTAATTGCAACCAATTCAATCCGTTCATAGGTGGTAAAGCGGCGCTTGCAATTCAGGCATTCTCGCCGCCGTCTCACGCTTTGCCCGGCTTCGGCAGAGCGCGATTCCAAAACCCTACTATCCGTATGCTGGCAAAATGGACATCGCATAATAATATTGAATCGTTAAGCCTCTTCGCGGGATGGACTGTTCCTAACTTGAGATCAAATCCCTGATGGGAGATGGTTATTTACCAATTTTCGGGGGATCGCGAAAGGCGATCGCGAAGAAAATGGTTCCCAAAGCTAATGCTAGAACTAATATATAAACCGTGCTTTCCATAGTTTAACGTCCCAATTGGGTAATGGATGAATGGCACTTATTTTATCTTACTTTGAAACCAAGAAAAAGTAGGAGTAGACTTACCTACTCCTACTTTTTCGATTATGGACTTGGGTAGAAACCCATCCTCAAGGGATTAGCTCAGTCTCCTAAGCCCCTTCTTTACGGGTGGTTGTATCACCGACTTTCGCAAACAAACCGAATTCGACTTGTTCTTCTAGATCCGAATCAATACCCGCAAATACATCTCGGTATAGAGTCCGAGAACCATGCCAGATATGACCAAAGAAGAAGAGCAGAGCAAATACGGCATGACCATAGGTAAACCAACCTCTGGTGCTGGTGCGGAATACACCATCAGAACCCAGGGTGGCGCGATCGAATTCAAACGGTTCACCCAATTGGGCTTTCCGAGCGATTTGCTTCACTTTAGCGGGGTCAGTAATCACTTGACCATTGAGTTCACCGCCATAAATCGTTGCCGTTACCCCGGTTTGCTCGAAGCTATACCGAGATTCAGCACGACGGAAGGGAATATCAGCGCGAACTACGCCATCTTCATCCGTCAGGACAACCGGGAAGGTTTCAAAGAAGTTGGGCATCCGGCGCACGCTTAAGATCCGACCTTCTTTATCTTTGAAGACGGGGTGACCTAACCAGTTTTGGGCAATGCCATCACCATCATTCATGGGCCCAACCCGGAACAAACCGCCTTTAGCTGGAGAATTTCCGACATAATCGTAGAAAGCCAGTTTTTCAGGAATTTTATTCCAAGCTTCTGAAGGACTATCTCCATTGGCGATGTTGGCTTGAACTCGGCGTTCAATTTCTTGTTGGAAATATCCCCCATCCCACTGATAGCGAGTGGGGCCATAGAGTTCGATGGGGGTAGCGGCGCTACCGTACCACATGGTTCCAGCAACTACGAAGGCAGCAAAGAAAACAGCCGCGATACTGCTAGAGAGTACGGTTTCGATGTTCCCCATCCGCAGGGCGCGATAGAGGCGCTCTGGGGGACGAACCGTGAGATGGAATAATCCAGCAATGATACCAACCACACCAGCAGCGATGTGGTGAGCGGCAATTCCCCCTGGGTTAAAGGGGTCGAATCCCGCCGGCCCCCATTCTGGGGCCACCGGCTGGATACTTCCGGTGAGGCCGTAGGGGTCGGATACCCAAATGCCTGGCCCAAAGAGGCCTGTGACATGGAAAGCTCCGAAGCCAAAGCACAGAAGTCCAGACAGGAACAGGTGAATACCAAACATTTTGGGCAGGTCTAGGGCAGGTTCACCGGTACGAGCATCGGTGAAGAGTTCCAGATCCCAGTAGACCCAGTGCCAACAAGCGGCTAGGAATAATAGACCCGATAGAATGATGTGGGCTGCGGCTACCCCTTCAAAGGACCAGAAGCCAACATTGGATACGGATTCACCTGTAACGCTCCATCCTCCCCAGGAATCGGTGACTCCTAGACGGGCCATGAAGGGCATGACAAACATGCCTTGCCGCCACATGGGATTGAGGATGGGATCGCTAGGATCATAGATAGCTAACTCATACAAGGTCATTGAGCCAGCCCAACCTGCAACCAGGGCAGTGTGCATCAGGTGTACAGCGATTAGACGGCCTGGATCATTCAGGACGACTGTATGTACTCGGTACCAGGGTAGTCCCATTGACTACGCTCCTCCTTTTAGGATTTCTAAATCGACGATCAACTCAAGTGGTTTTGCCTTGTTTTTCGTTTTTTCGGTAGACCCTTGAAGCTAGATCCTGAGTCTACCTTAATATTAAATCAGCGACTCCTATTCAGAGCAGTCAAGACTTCTGGCTAGGAGTGCTGGTTTTTTCATGAGAACGAATATAACGAATTGTAACCAGTGATGGAACCGATTGCAAGCTGAAATCGATTACGCTAGTTTCTTGTTGATTTTGGCCATAACTATACCCAAGAGTGCAACATTTCTTTATAATTCTTAACGAGAAGAAACAAGAGGTGATCATGGCTAATATCCAATTTGTCAATGAGAATAAAGAGGCGATCGCCGCCGATGGAGCTAACTTACGCTTAGAAGCTCTAGAAAAAGGGATCGATATCTACAAGCTGATCGGTAAAATGACCAATTGTGGTGGAGTGGGTCAATGCGCCACTTGTATTGTCGAGATTGTTGAGGGCATGGAAAATCTGTCGCCTAAGACTGACTTTGAACAACGAAAACTGAAGAAAAAGCCGGAAACCTACCGTTTAGCCTGTCAAACCTTAGTCAATGGCCCCGTCAGCGTAAAAACCAAGCCGTAACCTATTCTAACAGGGGGTAAATTTGGGCGATCGCCAAAATGGGACGAAAACTCCATCCTTCCAGGACGGCTTTAAGTTAAACTAAGAAAAACCTAAAGTCGCCATAGGGCATTGGGAGACTCTAAACGAACGTGGATCAAGGCTAAGACTACTTCGGTAGCCCTTAGCTGGGAAGCGTTAAAGAACCCTCGCTTCTTCAGGGCGAGGAAGTATGTCAATCTAGGGAACAATAACTTAACCGACTGTTAGATTAAAAGAGGGCTGTAGTTTATGCAAGTAAATGATTTAGGATTTGTAGCCAGCATCCTATTCGTTCTGGTTCCGGCTGTGTTTTTGTTGATCCTTTATATTCAAACCGCTAGTCGTGAGAATAAAGGCACTTGATTGTCCTGACTTTTTATGATTAGATGAACGGAAAATGCTGAGACCTTTTTGCTCTCAGCATTTTTTATGGACTCTCAAGAATCTCTAATTACTGGAATTTCTCACCAGTAAGACCGGACAGTTGGCCTTAACCCGCACATAGTCAGACAAAGAAGACCCCAATAAGCGATCGAGATCTGGTAATCCTTTAGCAATAGAGGGCCGACGGTCTGGAGAACCCAACACCAATAAATCGGTATTCTTTTCTTCAGCAATCTCGCAAATTTTCTCCCCAGCATTCCCCACAGCATGGAGCAGTTCTGTATTCACTCCATAGGCTTTAGCTTTCTGAGCGGCTGCCGTTAAAATTGGGTCTTGATCGGGACTGGGGATTTTCGATTCTGGATTCACATGCAGCAGAGTTAGAGAACTACCGGAGGATTCTTGCAGGAGTTGGAGGGCAACCCGGAGACTCTCCTGAGCAGTTTCTGAGGCATCCAGAGCAACTAACACCCGATTGATCCGTTTGACATATACATCATCTTTGACCAACAACATGGGACGGGTTGTGGTCTGGAAAACATACTGACTCACGGATTGTTGCAGGATCGATTGCAGACGACCTAGAGCGCGAGAACCCATAATAATGAGGTCAGAGTTTTCTTCTTCAGCCACATCCAGAACGGTTTGTTTGGGGTCTCCTTGTTTGAGGCGAGGGTTAATCCGGTCTTCATCGAGTTTTAGGGAGGCCACAGCTTCAGCTAGGATTTTGCCTCCTTCTTCCAAGCGGCTGGCCATCGCACTTTCGCTAGATTTCTTGGGAACGATATGGAGAACGGTCACCTCAGCTTCCCGTTGAATGGAGGGAATCTCTAGGAGCATGTTCATCATTTGTTCGCATAGGCCGCGGCCGGCAACGGCAACTAAAATTTTCTTGAACATAGGGGTAATTCCACCTGTATTGAGCAAATTTTTCTTATGATTTAAGGATAATCTGAAGTTTGAACGTAGAATCTTAAGAAAAGTGTCAGAAAAACCGATCCCCTCTTCTGGAATTGTACCGGTTAGTCCTAAAGTATCCGATCCTGGCGATCGCCCCTGGTTTGAATATCCTCTTTGTGTCTATCCCCATCATACGGATTATGCAGGGGTGGTTTGGCATGGAACCTATCTGCAATGGATGGAGGAGGCGCGGGTGGAGTATTTCCGCTCTATTGGCCTCGATTTTGCTGAATTGGTGGCCATCGGATGCGATTTACCGGTGGTGGATTTGTCGGTACGCTATCATCAACCCCTTCAATTAGGGATGAGGGCGATTTTGAAAACTCGTTTGGCGGAAATTACGGGGGTTCGCCAGATTCTCCAATCTCAAATTTGCTCGTTAGATGAACGGGAGCGTTATCTAACGGCTCAAGTGACGTTGGTGGCGATCGATCGCCAACGGGGTAAGGTGATGAGAAAGTTGCCACCGATGCTTACGGATGCGCTGATGAAGTTGTCTTAATCTCTGGTGGGAGATGGGGGGATGGGGAGATGGGGGGATAGGGGAACAAATCATATCAAGTCCGGATAAAGGGTGAAGAAGGGGGCCAGATGCCCGCACTCCTCGAATTCTTTGATATGACTGGAGTGGGAGCATCTTGCTCCCTGGATTTTTAATTAATGTACCTCATAGTAGAGGAAACTGCTGTATCTCTATTCTCCTGATTACTCATGGGCGATGCTTTGATAGTAACTGGAGATTATGGCCACGGTGAACCACCAGAGGGTATTGACTTGGGGACGATACCAAACGGTGTCTACTGCACCATGGGCCATCATACCGATCGCGATCGCCAATGCTGCCATGAGCCACCAGCCTTCAGGGGAAGCGATCTGTCGCAGGCGTTGGAGTTGTTTCCATCCTTGATAAAAGGTGACGGTTAAAAACCAGAGAAACACGCTTAAGCCAATGAGACCGGTTTCTACTGCTGTTTCTAGCAATACAGAATAGGAACTGAGGGCAGAATATTTCGGTTCCATAAACAGGGGATAGATTTTATTGAAGGCGCTATTTCCTGGGCCAATGCCGATGATGGGATAGGCTTCAACCATCCGTAGAGCGCCCATCCAAACGTTAATCCGGAAATTATTACTGCTATCACTACGACCGGCAAAAATAGTAGAGACGCGATCGCGCACGGGAGGCACAAATAGCACTGCACCAGCAAACAAAGCGACCAAAAGCCCGAAGGTTAAGGGAAGAGCAAACTTTTGCCAAAAGGGGGATAACTTAGCACTCCACCAATAGACTGCTAACAGACCAAAGGCCATCAACGCGACGACAAAACCAATCCATCCCCCTCGGCTATAGGTCAACACTAAGCAGGCAGAATTGACCGTGAAGGTTAGGATCGCCAACATTTTGGGAAAAAAGCCTTTCCAGATCCAAATCGCTGCCAAACCCCAAATTGCTGCCGGTAAGAGATAGCCAGCTAGGAGGTTAGGATTACCTAAATAGCTATAGACGCGGGTGACATCGGCAGAAGCAGAAGAGGGATCAACCCAAGTGGCGAGCGATCGCGCCCCAAAAAAGTATTGGCGAATGCCATAAACCGCCACTGGCAACGTGGTTAATAAATAAATAGTAATTAAACTAGAGCGAATCCGTTGATTTCGGGCTAGTCGCGCAGTGAAGGCAAAAAAGAGCAGATACAAACTCAGTTTAATTAACCCCTTGAGGGCCGCCATTTTGACCGGAGATAGAGCGGTGGCTACCAAAGAAATGACAGCAAACAGGAACACCAATCCATGAATGGGAGTAGTCAGGGGTTGGCGCTCCTGCTTGGGATCGTCGGAGAGGGTGAGTAAGATCCAGAACCCGCCACAGGCTGCTAATAGCACGCCAATTAAACTGGTGGAGACAAAGGGACTAAAGCCTAGAACCAAGGCCACTAGGGTAGCACCGATCCAGTCTGCATAGGCCATGAGGGCGCTACCGGAGCGCCAATTTCTCAGCGATCCGACAATTCGATGCAGTAGAGATCCTTCTAGCCAAGGATCGAGGGCAAAGTTAGATAAAAGTAGAGTTTCCCACATGGTGATATTTAGGGAATAGGGAATAGCGCTCTAAAACTGAAGATAGGGCAATTGGGCGGCGGTGGCGCGAATGGAGTCTACCCCTTGCAGGAGTTGGCCGCAACTGTCCCATGTGCCAGAGGTAAACATCTGTTGCGCTCCCGATCCCAGATGGATTTCGTTGGTGTTGCCATCCCACTGTACGGTTAGGGTATTGAGATCTAGGGTAAGCTCGATTTGGGGATTAGCGGCGATCGCCCTTTGCAGGGTTTTGATCGTCTCCCTTGAAGCGGTGACACAAGGCAGTCCAATCGCAATCCCATTCCCGAAGAAAATTTCGGCAAAGCTTTCGCCAATAATGGCTTGGATTCCCCAACGGGCGATCGCCTGGGGCGCATGTTCGCGACTGGAACCACAGCCAAAATTACCATTGACCACTAAGATCCGTGCTGCTTGATACTGAGGTTGATCGAAGGGATGTTCTCCCTGCATTTGGGCGCGGTCATCCTGAAAAACCACCTCTCCCAACCCGTCAAAGGTGATACAACGGAGAAAACGAGCAGGGATAATGCGATCGGTGTCAATATCATCACCGATCAGGGGAATTCCAGGGCCAGAAATTTGTTGAATTTGACTCATAGTCAGGGTTTAACGGGCACTGCTATAGTATGTTACAACTTTTCGCGCTGTTGGAGTCATGAGTAATGAGTTATGATGCTTCAACTATCACCCAATCTAGTTTATATTCATGAGTCTGCCTAAATCTGAGAACCGAGAACGATTAGAGCGCCTAATTTTTGACGATCAGATCCCTGAAGATTGGGCGAGGGATGTGTGGGATATGAGTCCCACGTTAGGCGAGACGGCTGCTAAGTTAGTAGACGGGTTTGCAGCCGTGATTGAATGCTGCTCAGAAGAGAAACTCGATAATTTGGTGCGATCGCTCTATCGTAGTCAACTAGAAGAATAATTACAATTGCCCTAGCCAACTATGTCACCTCAACAACTCGGATTAATTATCGGCGGTTTAATTCCCGCCCTATTGTATGGTTTTGCCGGTATATTCGCCAAAGTCAGCAGCACTGCAGGAATGCCTGTAGGCGCTCATTTGATGTGCATTGGCGTAATGGTGAGCCTAGTTGGAGCCATTATGCAGCAAGTTTTACCTGCTCCTTTCCCTTCAACCGGGGCAATGATTTCATCCTCCATGCTTGGCTTACTCTGGGGTTTAGGAACGGGGTTTGTAGCGCTGGGGTTAATTAAATACCAAGCTCCCCTGTCTAAACTGGTTCCCCTTTACAACATGAATACCTTAATTACGGTGGTGTTGGCTTTAATTATCTTCCTGGAATGGAAAACGGTTGATCCTCTTAAACTGAGTGTGGGCGCAATTTTAGTAATTGTTGGCGGTTTGCTCGTTTCTAAAGCCTGAATTAATGAACAATGAACAATGAACAATTAACAACGAACTATTTCCCCATTCCCTATTCCCTATTCCCCATTCCCTATTCCCCATTCCCCATTCCCCCACTCCCCCACTCCCCCATCTCCCCATCCCCCCATTCCCAACCATGACTGAACTAAAAAACGCGACGGTATTACTGACTGGTGCATCTGGAGGTTTTGGCCAGGAGTTTATCAAACAACTGGTTGAGGCTGGAAGTCGGTTAATTTTAACAGATATTGATCAAAAGGCGATCGCCAAAATCCTGGAAACTCTGAACATTTCGTTAACCGATCAGATTATCGCCATCTTAGAAGCCAATCTCACGTCTAGCGCAGGATGCGAGCATCTCTATCAACAGGTTCAAGCCCTAAATCAACCCATTGATATTCTGATTAACAATGCTGGGATTGCCCTATTTGGTCGCATTGATGAAGTCCCGACTGAAAAATGGGAACAATTGATGGAGCTAAATTTGCTCACTCCCATGCGGTTAACGACCCGATTTTTGCCAGAAATGATTGCCCGAAAAAAGGGCCATATTGTTAATATTTCCTCGGTTGCGGGTTGGTCAGCACCGGGAGGGTTAACCCATTATGCGACCAGTAAATTTGGGTTGCGTGGCTTTAGTGAGGGACTGCGAGATGAGCTAAAACCCTATAATATCAAGGTTACAGCCGTATATCCCTATTTTAGCCGGACTCCGATTTTGCGATCGCCCCGCTATGGTACTCTAGCCCAAACCGTCCCCGGTTTTCCCGAAAGTCAAGCCACTAACCCAGAAATGGTAATCGCCAATGTGCTGCAAGGCATTATCAAGAATCGAGCCGCAGTTTTCCCCGATCCAACCGCAAAAGCCATTCATATTATTAAACGCTATTCTCCACCCTTATTAGACTGGCTAACTCAGCAATTAACACGGAACATTTCCCAAAGTTCAGCTCATGGTGAATAAGGTATAATGAATCGAATTATACTTAGAACGACCAGAAGATGCGATCGCCCCTACCCCTACTCACCGTTGAAGAATATTTGCACGTCGAAGAAGATAGCCCCATCCGCCATGAATACCTAGGAGGCCATATCTTTGCCATGGCAGGTGCGAGTCAAGAACACAACCTAATTGCTGGTAATCTTCTCGCCTTGTTGCGTCCCCATCTGCGCGGCAGTTCCTGTCGGGTCTTTATGTCCGATATGAAAGTTCAAATTCAAGACAATATTTTTTACTATCCTGATGTGCTGGTAACCTGCAACCCGGAAGATAATCAGCGCTACTTCAAAACACAGCCCAATCTGATTATTGAAGTCCTTTCCCAAAGTACAGAAAGCCTTGACCGGCGGGAAAAACTAATGCACTATCAAAAACTAGAAAGCCTAAAAGAATATGTTCTCGTCTCCCAAGATAAAGTCCAAGTCCAAGTTTATCGCCAAGAGACTCCCGGTAATTGGACAGTACAAATCTTAGATACAGATAGCGAATTAAGCTTAGAATCCCTAGGGCTGACCCTCACCATGGCCCAAATTTACGAAGATGTCTTCAACCTGGATTAAATCCCTTAAGATACAATCAAAAATAACTAAAACTAGCCGAAGATGGGGAACCCAAAATGTCAGTAGAACTCACTACCCAGACTAGCCCCGAAACTGAAACCACTATGGAGCCGGAGTGGAACCCCCCGACTCCACCGACTGACCTGATTTTTGATGATGGAGAACCATTGGAGAGCAACCGCCATCGCATTGCCATGAACGTCCTAATCCGGTCATTGCAGCAAGCTTGGAGCGAACGTAATGACTTCTACACGGGCGGCAATATGTTTGTTTACTACAGTGACCAAGAAGTTTTCAACAAAGATTTTCGCGGCCCGGATTTCTTTGCTGTTCTTGATGTGGATGGCACGAAAGAACGACAGGGTTGGGTGGTCTGGCAAGAAGAAGGTCGCTATCCTGATGTCATTGTGGAATTAATGTCACCGAGTACCTCGAAAGTAGACACGGGAAAAAAGAAAAACATTTATGGACGGATTTTCCGCACTCCAGATTATTTTGTCTATGACCCGTTTAAACCAAAGTCCTTGCAAGGATGGCATTTAGACATTTCTAAGGGCTATCAGTCCTTAGTGGCTGATGACCGAGGTTGGTTGTGGTGCGAGAGTTTGGGCTTTTGGCTGGGAACTTGGTCAGGAACTATTGACCGAGAGGAAGCGGTTTGGCTGCGCTTTTATGATACTGAAGGCAATTTGGTACTGTTACCAGAAGAAGCTGAACGGCAAAAGGCTGAAGCAGTTCAACAACGGTTTGATGAGGCTCAACAACGGTTTGATGAGGCTCAACAACAGCTTGATGAGGCTCAACAACAGCTTGATGAGGCTCAACAGCGAGCGGAAACTGAGCGCCAGCGAGCGGAAACGGAGCGCCAGCGAGCGGAACGTATGGCAGAACAGTTGCGAGCGATGGGGCTAGATCCAGATCAGCTTTAAATGAGTCAATGAGCTTGAAAAAATCCGGTTGGTGGACTTGCGCCATCCGGATTTTTGGGCTGATGAGTGAAGAATAAAACTAAGTATGTAGCCAGGAATTAGGGGGCGTGAGAGGATAGGGCAACCCTAAACCGGGCAGGATAAAGCGCTTTTTAAGATTACTGGTTATCCATGACCCATAAACAGATTAAAAGCGCCTATGATATTCTCCAATGATAGTGTGTTGTGTGTGGAGTGTTCTTGAATATGGTTCAATCTTTATCTAAACCCCAAACTCCGATCGCCAGTAGTCCAGAAATTGCGCCGCTCAATCCCCTCTGGAATCCCCTGAATTTACCGCCCTCTCGCCTGTTTGGTACGGATGGCATTCGGGGAAAAGTCGGGGACTTGCTCAATGCTCCCTTTGCGCTTCAGTTGGGATTTTGGGCTGGACAAGTCTTGCGTCCTCCAGGAATGAGTTCGGGGATTGTGATTTTAGGCCAAGATTCGCGCAATTCTAGTGATATGTTGGCGATGTCCCTGTCGGCTGGATTGACGGCGGCGGGGTTGGAGGTGTGGAATATTGGCTTGTGTCCGACTCCTTGTGTGGCTTACCTGACGGCAGAGACAGAGGCGATCGCCGGTATCATGATCTCAGCCAGCCATAATCCCCCCGAAGACAACGGGATTAAGTTTTTTGGCTCCGATGGTACAAAATTGTCTCAAACCGTTCAGGGGCAAATAGAAGCGGCGCTCAGAGGACAAACCCACCCCCATATCATCCCCCCCCATTGGGGCCAACACCACCATCGCCCAGAATTGCTCAAACAGTATGCCACTGCTTTACATCAACCCTTGGTCAACACCCTGGATTTGCGGGGAATGCGGATTGTTTTAGATTTAGCTTGGGGGGCTGCGGTTCCCGTTGCGCCAGGAGTATTTAAGGATTTGGGCGCAGAAGTGATCTGTTTACACAACCGAGCAGACGGCGATCGCATTAATGTTAACTGTGGCTCAACCCATCTCGCTGCCCTGCAAATTGCCGTTCAAGAACACCACGCCGATCTTGGATTTGCCTTTGATGGCGATGCTGACCGGGTAATTGCCGTAGATTCTCAAGGAAGACCCGTAGACGGGGATTATATTTTATATCTTTGGGGATGCACTCTCCACCATGCCCAAAAATTGCCCAACCAAACCATCATCTCTACCGTCATGGCTAATCTCGGCTTTGAACATGCCTGGGCAAAACTGGGGGGGCAACTGGTGCGGACTCCCGTCGGCGATCAGCATGTTCATGCGGAAATGGTTAAAAGTGGGGCTATGCTTGGGGGCGAACAGTCGGGTCATATTCTTTGCCACCATTACAGCTTAACCGGTGATGGTCTGCAAACCGCCCTGCACCTATCCGCCATTGTCCGTCAGTCGGGCACTAGCCTGGCTGACTTGGTGAACCAAAGCTTCCAACCCTATCCCCAACTGCTGAAAAATGTGCGAGTGGAAGACCGCCATACTCGTTTGAATTGGCACACTTGCCAACCCCTACAAGAGGCGATCGCCCATGCTACTGAAGCCCTCGGAAATCAAGGCAGAATCCTGGTTAGAGCCTCCGGAACTGAACCCGTCGTCCGAGTCATGGTAGAAGCCATTCAAGACAATTTGGCGATGCATTGGACAGAACACTTAGTGCAAGCGGTGCAGCGTCATTTAGTCTAGAAAACGTCCTAGGGGGAACCTCTCCCCCAATGCAGCGCAAAGTGCTGTATCAAGTCCAGTTCAGTTAAAAACCCTAATTCAAAATCTAGGGAGCGAGACGCTCCCACTCCAGTAATATCAAGGACTGGGAGGAGTGCGGGCATCTTGCCCGCTTCCTAACCCATTCACTGGACTTGATATGATTCTCCCCTGTTGGGCTAAAATCCCGTATTTAGGGGCAAATACCATAGTCAGAATAAAGAAGATCGTCAACAGCACCACGATCGCCCCCCCTGTGGAGATATCGAGATGATAGCTGAGATAGGTTCCCAGGATGCAGGATAGCACACTACTGGTAATGGAGAGGGCCATCATGCGATCGAAGCGATCGGTGAGTAAATAGGCTGTTGATCCCGGAGTCACAAGCATGGCAATCACCAGAATAATCCCCGCCGTTTGCAAAGCGGTAACAATGGTTAACGCCAAAACCGACAACAACGTATAATACATCAATTGAATATTTAACCCGATCGCCTTCGCATGGTTGGGATCGAAACAGAACAACAACAAATCCTTGCGTCGCAACCCAATCACCAATAGGGTAATTATGCCCGCAATTAAAGTTTGGATAATATCACTATCAGAAATCCCCAACACATTGCCAAACAGAATATGAAACAAATCCACATTACTGGGAATTTTGGTAATCAACACCAAACCAAAGGCAAAAAAACCGGTAAAAATCACCCCAATTACGGCATCTTCTTTTAACCGCGTTTTCGATTGTACATATCCTATCGCTACCGTTGCCCCAAATCCAAACAAGAACGCTCCTATGGCAAAGGGAATATTGAAAGCATAGGCAACCACTACCCCAGGAACCACCGCATGGGAAACCGCATCCCCCATCAGTGACCAGCCTTTGAGGGTAATATAACAGGAGAGAACAGCACAGACTAAACCGACAAAGGCACTCACCCATAATGCTCGGACTAAAAACCCATATTCTAGGGGTTCAATCAGCCAATTCCAAATGGGTAGAGTGGTGATTAGATCCGTAGGGTGGGCAATGCCCACCCTACCAATTAGGTTAATTAAAGGATTCAAGAATCAGCCTCCAAATTGGGGGACAGGGAGCGTAAACTATTGACGGGTAAACCCCCAAACGTCATGGCTAGGTTTTCTTGGGTAAAGGTTTCTGCTGTGGTTCCAGATGCGAGAATGGTTTGATTGATTAAAATGGTGCGATCGCAAAATGTAGAAATCGAAGCCAAATCATGGGTAGACACCAGAATCGTGTGTCCCTCATCCCGCAACTGGAGCAGCAAATCGATGATCCGCTTCTGGGTTTTCACATCTACCCCCGTAAAGGGTTCATCTAATAAAATTACTTTACCTTCTTGAGCCAGCGATCGCGCCAAAAATGCCCGTTTCTTTTGTCCCCCCGAAAGCTCCCCAATTTGCCGATTCCGAAATTCAATCATTCCCACCCGCTCCAAACTTTCCATCACCAACCGCCGATCTTTCGCCCTGGGAATGCGGAACAGATTCATATAGCCATAGCGCCCCATCATCACCACATCAAAAACGCTGACCGGAAAATTCCAATCCACCTCATCCGACTGGGGTACATACGCCATTAACTGCCGCTTTTGAGCCATTTCTATACCCATACCACCCACCCGAATTTGTCCTTCCTTCGGCGGCAAAAAGCCCATAATCGATTTAAATAAAGTTGATTTTCCACCCCCATTGGGCCCCACTAATGCCGTAATCGTTCCCGGTTTAACACGACAAGTCGCATTATAAATGGCCAGCCGAGCATTACTATAAGTCACACTCAAATTATTAACGGTTATATCAAGCGATTCAGTAAAAGATGGCATGGTTTTCTCCAATTTATTGATTTGATTTATGGAATTTTTCGATCCCCCTAAATCCCCCTTAAAAAGGGGGACTTTCTTCATTTCCCCCCTTAAAAAGGGGGACTTTCTTCATTTCCCCCCTTAAAAAGGGTGGGCTAGGGGGGATCTTCTCCAGCAAAAACCTCTATAACAATCCCTCCGTAATCAGTTGCACATCATATTCCAACAACTCTAAAAATGTCGGCACAGGGCCATCTGCACTAGACAGAGAATCAACATAAAGATTGCCACCAAATTTCGCTCCCGTGGTTTGCGCTACTTGTTTTTGTCCCTTATCATTCACCGTCGTTTCACAAAAAATAACGGGGATTTGCTTACTTTTGACTCGATCGATTACCCCTTTCACTTGTTTAGGCGTAAACTGTTGCTCCGAATTGATCGGCCAAATATAAATTTCATTCATCCCATAATCCCGTGCCAGATAAGAAAAGGCTCCTTCACAAGTCACTAAATAACGCTTATTTTCCGGAACTTTTGCGATCGCTTCGAGCAATTTTTGGTCAATGGCTTTGAGTTTTTCGCTATAGGCTGCTGCATTGGCATTATAAGTATCTGCATTTTCTGGATCGAGATTCACAAACGCTTGGCGGATATTTTCCACATAAATCAGGGCATTTTGGGGAGACATCCAAGCATGGGGATTCGGTTTGTCGGTGTAGGGGCCTTCCGCAATGGGGATGGGTTCAATGCCTTCAGTTAAGAGGACAGAGGGCACGTTATTGAGGTTGCCTAAAAATTGCTCGAACCAGCGCTCTAAATTCATGCCATTGTAAAGAATTAGGTCAGCATCCTGGGCTTTAGTCAGGTCACTGGGGGTGGGTTCATAACCGTGGATTTCTGCACCAATGCGGGTAATAGACTCGACGGTTAGTTTGTCTCCGGCGATGTTTTGGGCAATGTCGGCAAGAACGGTAAAGGTAGTGAGGACTTTCTTTTTATTTTGTGCTTCTCCAGGGAGAGTGGTTGGGTTGTCAGGGGTTGGGTTGAGGGAGGTATTGCTGTCTGCACCCGCACAGCTTGTTAAGCCTAGGGTGAGGATGAGGCCAGCGGCCATGAGAGTTTGTGGATAGGAGAAAGGCATGGAGAAATCAGTCCGGTTGATTTCATAATTGTTTCATCTTTCATATTTATATCATAATTTGCTGTGTGTTTAAAAAATTTGCCCTCTCCCTAAATCCCTCTCCCTTGGGAGAGGGACTTACCGCAATTTTCGCTGCTATGGGGTACATCTAGATCCCCCTGAATCCCCCTTACAGCAGTTTTCGCTGTTATGTGGGACATCTTGATCCCCCTAAATCCCCCTTAAAAAGGGGGACTTTCCTATTCCCCCCTTTTTAAGGGGGGCAAGGGGGGATCTTTTTTGCTGTACCTCATTACCCCGCAAAACGCTGTAAAACCCCCTTCTCCTGTGGGAGAAGGGGGCAGGGGGATAAGGGCAACAGGGCTACTCTATTACCCAAATTAACCTTTGAGCTTGCGGCGCAAGAGGCCACCCCCAATACCACCAACAAGGGTTAAACCGGTGACACCAGCGAGGATATAGCGATTGGCAATCCGGTTAGGGTTGTGGGTATGGTAGGGTTGGCCGTCAAGATAGCTCACTTTTTCAGGTTCAATTCCTTGGTCATTAACAGGAACGATGAGATTATCCCAATGACCGCCTTCCCCAATTTCTACAGACCACTCACCGGGAATGGAGGAATCGGGTTGAAAGACAAATTGACCGTTTGCATCGGTTTTGGTTTCTAGCCAGGGTTTGGTGGGGTCATTGGGAGCATAAACGACCACGGGCGCACCTTCAAAGGCTTCACCGGTGCTAAACATGGATTGGATTTCCAGGCGATCGGACATGGCTTGATAATCGGTTTCTACGGCATGGGCGAGGGCAACTTTGGGCAAGCTGACGACGCTCAGTAGCAGAGCAGATAGGGTAAGGAAGGATTTCATGACTCTCCTGTTAATTCTGGCAGTTTTAGTCAATATTAAAACCAAATCCTGCAATTGGGCAGGTTCTCCGGAGACTTTCCCTACTCGCTGTAAAGCAAGTCCGGTTAAAGGGGTTTGAGCTGGCTAAAAGCGATCGCACTCAAGAAAAATGCTAGTTGTACGATGACTATACTGGGGCCGGAGGGTAGGTTAAAGAGGGCAGAGAGGACAATGCCACAGAACGCACCGATCGCCCCAATCAGCCCAGATGCGATCGCATAGCTGATGAAGTTGTGGCTCAGTAAGCGAGCGGAACAGGCGGGAATAACGATAAACGCGCTCACTAATAAAACTCCTATCGCCTTGATGGCAACTCCGACGACTAAGGAGAGCAGCACCACAAAGGCGGTGCGGTGAGTCTCGACTGATACGCCACGGGCGATCGCCATTGGTTCATGGAGCGTGACCATCATCTGGGTTCGCAAGGTTAAGCCAATAAAACCAATACAAACCAATAATAAGACCGTGCTAACCATTAGATCGAAAGGTTGCAGGGCTAAAATATCGCCAAAGAGTAAGTTATTAATGCCCCCTTTATACTCACCAATCAGGCTGAGGGTAATAATAGCAATCGCCAAAGAGGAGGAATACACAATATTGAGAACCGCATCTGTCCAGAGTTGGGTACGCTCTAGAAAAGCGTTGACCACCAGGGCAAAAATTACGGCAAAGGGCAGGATAACCCATGAAGGATTTAATCCCAATAATAATCCTAAACTTAATCCCAAGAGGGCTGAGTGTCCCAGGGCATCACTAAAAAATGAGAGTTGCCGCAAAATGGTAAAACTGCCCAACAATCCCCCCATGATGCCCATTAATATGCCTCCCATCAGTGCCCGTTGCATAAAGGCAAATTGGAAGAGTTCTATCGCCCGTGAAATTTCAGTTTGCATGAATTAACGATGAATAGAGCAGGATTTTATCGTAAACATTGCCAAGTTTGAGAGGCGATCGCCCAATCTTCTTCTGTATGAATCACATAAACGCGCACCGCAGAATCTGCTGTAGCAATATCAGTATCCATCCCAGAAGCCGCATTTTTCTCTGGGTCTAAGTGTAAACCCAAAAACTCAAAGCCTTCACAGGCTCTTTGGCGCACTGCTACTGAATTTTCGCCTACTCCAGCCGTAAACACCAGCACATCTAAACCGCCTAAACTGGCTAACATTTCACCCATGGCACTTCGGAGACGATGGATATAGAGATCGAAGGCCAATTTTGCCCGTTCATTTTTTTCATTCACTGCTTGTAGAATGGTTCTCAGATCCGCAGACAGTCCGGAAACCCCCTTAAAGCCTGATTCCTTATTCAGCATCCGGTCGAGACTATCCACATCAAAGCCATGGGAGCGCATCAAATAGAAGATAATCGCTGGATCGATCGAACCGCTCCGGGTTCCCATCATCAGGCCCTCTAGAGGCGTAAATCCCATGGTGGTATTGATGCTAATGCCATCTTTAACCGCCGCTAAGGAACAGCCATTACCCAAATGACAGGTAATCATCTTCAGGGACTCTAAAGGTTTTCCCATTAACTCGGCAGTGCGTAGGGCACAATAGCGGTGACTGGTTCCATGGAACCCATAACGCCTGACCCCTTGGTTAAACCATTCGTAGGGAATGGGATAGATGGCTGCTTCTAGGGGCATCTGGCTATGAAAAGCGGTGTCAAATACTGCTACTTGGGGGACATCCGGTAAGACCGTTTCAACCGCTTGTATTCCCTGCAAATTGGCTGGATTGTGGGAGGGTGCAAGGGGGATTAATTTCTCGATGGTGGTCTTGACTTCTGGGGTAATGGGAGTGGCTTCGGAGTATTGAGTTCCCCCATGTACCACCCGATGGCCGACCGCGTTAATCTCGGAGAGACTACTTAGAACTTGGGTATCTCCGCTTACTAGGGTTTGCAGGAGTTGAGCGATCGCCGCTTCTTTGGCATCACTGGCTAGGTGCATTTCCTCCTTGATACCCTTGGCTTTGACTTTCATCACCCCATAGTCGTTGGATACTGTCCAGTCGATGGTGGCTTCCCAGAGGGGATGGGGGGGATGGGCTGGGAGACTATCGCCAGTAATGTCGTATAAACAGCTTTTTTGGGAACTTGAACCCGCGTTTAAGACTAGGATTTTCATCAGCTTGGGTGATTCAGGGGACAAATGGTTTGGGTTTGGATAGCGGTAATGGTGACCGTATTGATGATATCGGTAACGGTACAGCCGCGACTGAGGTCATTAACGGGTTTCCGCAAGCCTTGCAGAACGGGGCCAATGGCGATCGCCCCGGTTTCCCGTTGGACGGCTTTATAGGTGTTGTTGCCCGTATTTAAATCGGGGAAGACTAATACGGTTGCTTGTCCCGCGACTTCCGAATCGGGCATTTTCTGAGCGCCCACTTCTGGATCGACGGCCGCATCATATTGAATGGGGCCTTCTATTTTCAAATCGGGGCGTTTTTCTTGGGCTAAATGGGTGGCTTTTCGCACTTTTTCCACTTCTTCCCCTTTACCCGATTCTCCCGAAGAATAGGAGAGGAGGGCAACTCTGGGTTCAATGCCAAATCGTTTGGCCGTATCGGCAGAAGAGAGGGCGATTTCTGCTAATTGTTCGGCGGTGGGATTGGGATTAACGGCACAATCTCCATAGACTAATACCCGGTCTTCTAAACACATTAAGAAGACGGAGGAGACGATGGAACAATCGGGTTGAGTTTTGATGATTTGTAGGGCGGGGCGGATGGTATGTTGGGTGGTGTGGACGGCTCCAGAAACCATGCCATCGGCATCTCCACTGTAAACCATGAGTGTGCCAAAGTAGGACACATCCATGGTTAGGTCTTTGGCCATATCGAGGCTGAGGTTTTTATGCTTGCGGCATTCATAGAGGGTTTCGGCGTAGCGATCGAAGTTTTCACTAATGGCCGGGTTGATAATTTGGACTTGGTTTAAATCCAGGCGAATATTATGTTTTTTCAGGGTTTGTTCAATGCTGGAAAGACTGCCTAAGAGGGTGATTTCGACTAATTCTTGGGATAAGAGGGATGCTGTAGCATTGAGGATGCGGGGATCGTTACCTTCGGGAAGGACAATATGGCGTTTTTGGGCTTTGGCTTGTTGAACCAAGTTGTAGGTAAACATTTTCGGGGTCATTCCCTTGGTTTTTACCCCTTGAATGCGTGCTTCTAGTTGTTGTAAGTTGACGTAGTTATCGAAGGTTTCAATGCCTAGATTAATTTTTTTGCGATCGCCGCAGGTGAGGGGAACATGCAAGTCATGAATGGCGGAAGCGGTGGTATAGGTGTCGGTTTCTACGGACAAAATTGGCGGGGGATCGGGCAATCCGTCCAGAAGTTTGGCGATCGCTCGGTGGGGTTTGATGCCACAGGAGAGGACTAAACCGGCTAAATTGGGGTAATTGATGGACTGATCTGCCTGCACAATCCCCATAATTACATCGGCGCGATCGCCCGGAGTCACCGCTAAATTGCCCTCTTTCAAGCGCTCGATCGCATGTTGCACTTGCATCGCTGCTACCACATAATTGGTGGCTAAAGTATTCAGCCGTTTGTGTCCATATAAGACTTGGGCATTGAGTTGTTCGACTACATCTCGCATTCGGGGACTACTGAGGCGATGATCGTAGGGAATCACCGAAACTAAGCTCTCCGGCAGATCCAAAGCTTCGACTAACCTTGCTTTGAGGCTATCCACTCGATCGGGTTGGGCTAAATTGAGAACGACCCCTACTACATCACACTCTTTTTCTCGATACACATCTAGGGGCAATTGTACGGAATTAATCGCTTCTTCTGGAGTGCGATCGCTCGCTTTGCCCACAATTAACACCGGACAGCCTAAATTTTTGACAATTTCCACATTCAGATCGAACTCAAAAGCCGCCTCTTGACCCTTAAAATCCGACCCTTCACAGACTACAAAATCAACTTTTTTCTCTAATTCTTTATAGCGCTCAATAATCCGATCGAGCAGATCGTCTAAATGGTGGTGACTGAGTAGATCGGTCGCTTCTTGGAGATATAACCCAAAGGAATCCTCTGGGGACTGCTTGAGATGAAAATGAGTCAGAATGAGGTTGATATCATCATCAATATCCCCAAATTCAGGCTTGCGAATGATCGGGCGAAAAAAGCCAATATTACTGGTTTTTCGGGATAGACACTCGATCGCGCCCAGAGAAATCAGTGCTTTTCCACTGGCAACTTCTGTGGTGCTAATATATAAAGAATTGGCCATGATTGGTGAACCTTAAGCATTGACAAACATTGAAGCTGAGTTTAGGTTAGATTGACAGAACTCTTCCCGTCCCGATCGCCTCCAGCACCCTAACTCGCCCAGTAGACCCTAAACGACTGTTCTGGCGATCGCCTGTTGTCTCTGACACCCGTAGGCGCTTTTTCCCCCTTAATTAGCATTCCTCTTTTCCATCCCTAAGAAAATATAAAATTTTGCTCAATCATGGATGTTCAGAATTGACCCGATGATTACTCACACCTCTATTCAACTCTAGCAAACTTTTCGCCGATTTAATATTAATATGATATTAAATTCCTTTTAAGATGTTCATTCAGCCCATCAATCAAAAGAAAAGGTTAAGAAATATGCCTTTTGTTATTTTGACAATCCTACCCTTGAGAGAGTTTAATAGGCCAGGAGTAAAGGGCGATCGCCTCTCACTCAACCCAGAAAAGTAAAATCAATCAATCGCTTTGCAGTTTTTGTATCTAGGGAGTCAATATGGTCACCGTACCCGAAAAACTCAATATCAATGAAACGCCCCTATCTCCCGATGAACTCGACAAAATCCATGCCTACTGGCGAGCCTGTAACTATCTAGCCGTCGGCATGATTTATCTCAGGGATAACCCCTTACTCAAAGAATCCCTGAGATCCGAACAGATCAAATATCGGCTTCTGGGTCACTGGGGAGCCTCTCCAGCCCTGAGTTTCAGCTATATTCACCTCAATCGGCTGATCAACAAATACGACCTCAACGCCATTTACCTAGCCGGGCCCGGCCATGGCGCTCCTGGAGTCCTCGGCCCCGTTTACCTCGAAGGAACCTACTCCGAAGTCTATCCCGACAAAAGCGAAGACGAAGAAGGGATGCAAAAATTCTTCAAGCAATTCTCCTTCCCCGGTCATATCGGTAGCCACTGCACCCCAGAAACCCCCGGCTCCATCCATGAAGGGGGAGAACTCGGTTATAGTGTCTCCCACGCCTATGGAACCGTTTACGATAACCCCGATCTGATCGCTGCGGTGGTCGTTGGCGATGGAGAAGCCGAAACCGGCCCCCTAGCCACTGCTTGGCACTCCAACAAATTCCTTAACCCCATTCGGGATGGGGCCGTACTGCCCATTCTCAACCTAAATGGCTACAAAATTGCCAACCCGACACTCCTCTCCCGTATCAGTGCAGAGGAACTTGAGAGCCTATTTATCGGCTATGGCTATACCCCCTATGTGGTAGAAGGGGATGACCCGGCCATCATGCACCAAAAGATGGCGGGAACGATGGAAGCTTGCATTAATCAAATTCGGGCCATCCAACAAGAAGCACGCAGCACCGGAGAAGCCAAACGCCCGCGCTGGCCAATGATTATTCTGCGGACTCCCAAGGGCTGGACAGGGCCAAAAACCGTCGATGGTCACAAAGTGGAAGGCTTTTGGCGAGCGCACCAAGTGCCCATGGGGGGAATGCACAGCAACCCCGACCATGTGCGCTTGTTGGAAGAGTGGATGAAGAGCTATAAGCCGGAAGAACTCTTTGATCAGAAGGGTACACTCATACCCGAATTAAAAGCACTGGCTCCCAAAGGTAATCGCCGCATGAGCGCTAACCCCAACGCCAATGGCGGTATTCTCCGCAAAGACCTGAAAATGCCCGACTTCCGCAACTTCGCCGTCGAAATTCCCAAACCCGGCACGGTGGAAGTCGAAAACACCAAATATTTAGGTTACCTCCTGCGGGAAATCATGCGCGAAAACCCCACCAGTTTCCGTCTCTTTGGCCCCGACGAAACGGCCTCTAACCGCCTCCATCCGGTCTATGAAGTGAGCAAAAAAGCCTGGATGGCCGACTTTCTTCCTGAAGACCTCGATGGTAGCGAACTCTCCCCCGACGGTCGAGTCATGGAAATCCTCAGCGAACATACCTTGCAAGGGTGGCTCGAAGGCTATCTTTTAACCGGTCGTCATGGCCTATTCCATACCTACGAAGCCTTCGCCCATGTGGTAGACTCCATGTTTAACCAACATGCCAAATGGTTAGATATCTGTAAAAATGAAGTCTCTTGGCGGGCCCCTGTCTCCTCCCTCAACATCCTGCTGTCGTCCCTGGTTTGGCGACAAGACCACAATGGCTTTAGTCACCAAGACCCCGGCTATGTAGACCTGGTAACCAACAAAAGTCCGGATGTCGTCCGGGTTTACTTCCCCCCTGATGCCAACTGCTTACTGTCGGTTTCTGACCACTGTTTACGCAGCACCGACTATGTAAATGTGATCGTTTCAGACAAACAAATGCACCTGCAATATCTGAATATGCAGGATGCGATTAAACATTGCACGAAAGGGATTGGAATTTGGGAATGGGCCAGTAATGATGACTGTGGCAAAGACCCGGATATGCCGGATGTGATTATGGCTTGCTGTGGCGATATTCCGACGATGGAATCCTTGGCAGCAACGGCGATTTTGCGCGATGAATTCCCCGATCTCAAAGTCCGGTTTGTTAATGTGGTGGATTTGTTTAAACTGATGTCAGAGGGAGAACATCCCCATGGTTTGAGCGATCGCGATTTTAATAGTCTGTTCACGGTCGATAAACCCATCATCTTCAACTTCCATGGTTATCCTTGGTTAATCCATAAACTCGTTTATCGTCGCGCTAATCAAGAGCGGATTCATGTGCGCGGCTATAAGGAAAAAGGCAACATCAATACTCCCCTAGAATTAGCGATTAACAACCAAGTCGATCGCTTTAACTTGGTGATTGATGTGATTGACCGCGTGCCTAAACTCGGCTCTGCTGCTGCCTATGTCAAGGAACGGATGAAAAATGCCATTATCGAAAACCTGCAATATGCCCGCGAACAAGGCATAGATAAGGAAGAGATTGTTAACTGGAAATGGCCCTATTAATTGCCTAACTCAGTAGGGGTGATATCAAGTTCGCTTATTCATGTCCGCGAAGCGGAAATACTCTAATTAAAAATCCAGGGAGCAAGATGCTCCCACTCCAGTCATATCAAAGAATTCGAGGAGTTCGGGCCTCTTGCCCGCTTCTTAACAACTGAAGCGGACTTGATATGATATCAAGGTCGCTTATTCATGTCCGCGAAGCGGAAATACCCTCATTAAAAATCCAGGGAGCAAGATGCTCCCACTCCAGTCAGATCAAAGAATTCGAGGAGTGCAGGCATCTTGCCCGCTTCTTAACAAATTTTCATGTCCGCTTGCGGAAACCGGACTTGATATGAGCCGTCTGAAATTCTCCTCTAGGGAGTGATGGAAGTCAGAGCGGGTCTTCTCAAGGGATGGGTATGATATGGTCAGTCCCTAGGGCAATCCATTATGTCCACTAAACAACCTCTTCCTCTTCCCTTCAAAGACCGTTCTACCTTATCTTTGCGATTTCTATTGGTAGTTCCCTTCGTCCTGGAATTGGCTTTAGTGGTGGGATTAATTGGTTATTTGTCCTTTCGCAATGGTCAAAAATCGGTCAATCAACTCGCGACTCGTCTGAGTGGGGAAGTTACCCATCGCATTCAAGAACATCTGAAGCGCTTTGCCGATACGCCCCATTTATTCTTGAAGATGAATGAAGCGGCGATCGCCTCCCAACGCTTTGATCCCGACAACTTCGATCAAGTCATACCCTACTTTTGGCAACAAGTGCAAATTCATCCCTGGGTGCGATCGCTCTATTACGGCAACACCCAAGGCGACTTTATCATGGTCAACCGCGATCCCACTCCCCGCGTTTATCGTCGCGATCTCAATAGCGCCCCAAACCGTAATATCTATCACTTAGATGCACAAGGCAATCCCACCAATCAACTCATCCGCAGTGCCGAATACGATCCCCGTACCCGGCCCTGGTATCAAGCCGCAGTCCAAGCCAAAACAGCCACTTGGTCACCTATTTACCTCTTTTCTGCTTCTGAAGATTTGGGCATTACCCCGGTTTTACCCCTCTATGATGACCAAGGAACCCTCAAAGGAGTTTTGGGTGTAGATTATACGCTCACCCAAATTAGTCACTTTTTAGCCAGTTTAGAGATTAGCGACACCGGTGAAGCCTTTATTATGGAGCGATCGGGTAAACTGGTAGCCAGTTCTACGCCTGAATTACCCTTTATTGAGACTCCAGACGGTCGTCAACGGATTAAAGCCTCTGAAAGTCAAAATCCCTTAATTGTGCAAGCAGCCCAGCAAATTGCCGCCTTAGCCTCCCTAGAAGAACATCAAGAGCTGATGATGAAATGGGAAGGAGAGCGCTATTTTCTAGAGATGACCACCGTCAGCCATAATCTGCAACCCTCAGAAGAGTCCTTAAAAGGACTCGATTGGGTGGTGGTGGTGATTATTCCTGAAGCCGATTTTATGGCTCAAATTAATGCCAATACTCGCAGCACGATCGCCCTTTGTGCGGTTGCTTTAATCGGTGCATTAGGATTGGGTTTAGTCATCTGTCGTTCCATTTGTCGCCCCATTTTCCAACTGAGTCAAGGCGTAAAGGCGATCGCCAAGGGAGAAACAGTGCCCAAAATCTACGGAGGACGGATTGAGGAATTAGACCAACTTGCCCAAGGTTTTAATCAGATGGTTCATCAACTCAACATCTCCTTCCAAGCTTGGGAAGAAATGAACCAAAACTTAGAGCTTCAAGTCCAAGAGCGCACCAAGGCTTTAGAACAAGCTCAGGAGCATTTTCAAACCGCGTTTCGCTTAAGTCCTCATCCCCTCTTTATTAGTGCGATCGCCGATGGCTGTTTACTCGAAGTCAATGATAGCTTTTGTGAAATCCTCGGCTATTCCCTAGAAAACCTGCTTCACCATCGAGAAACCGAACGCCAATTTTGGGTCAATCCTCAAGAGCATCAGCGCTTAGTCCAAGTCATAGAAACCCAGGGAACCCTACACCATCAGCAAGTCGAACTGAAAACCGCATCTGGGGAAATTAAAACCCTTTTATTATCGGGGGCAAAAATCCAATGGGATGGACATCCTTGTGTTCTCTATGCTGCCTATGATATCAGCGATCGCCATAGAGCCATCTTAGCCTTGCGGGAACAACAGCAATATTTAAGGCTCATTTTAGATAATATTCCCCAACAAGTTTTTTGGAAAGATACCGATTGCGTCTTTTTAGGCTGCAATCGCAACTGGTCAGAAGCCGCCGGATTAGAAAGCCCAGAAACTGTAATTGGCAAAACCGACTATGACTTATTACCCGTTCATCTGGCCGACGAATTTCGCGCCAAAGACCGGGAAATTATGGCCAGTGATACCCCGCAACACCACATGATCGCCAAAAAAGTCAAACCGGGACAAGATGGCGAACCCATTTGGCTCGATATTAGTAAAATTCCCATCCATGATGCCAACGATCGAGTCATTGGCTTATTAGGCGTAATTGAAGATATTACCTTACGCAAAAACGCCGAAGATTCTCTGCGTTTAGAGCAAGCCAAATCCGAACAATTACTCTTGAATATTTTCCCCCAGACGATCGCCGACCAACTCAAACAGAATGACTTCAGCCATCAGCAAGTAGGAGTCCTTATTGCTGAACATTACCCATCTGTAACTATCTTATTTGCCGATTTAGTCGGATTTACCCCCCTATCGAGCAATCTACGGGCCCATGAATTAGTTGAACTCCTCAATCGCATCTTTTCCCAATTTGACCATCTTTGCGAAAAATATCAATTAGAGAAAATAAAAACCATTGGCGATGCTTATATGGTCGCTGGAGGACTCCCCGTAGAGCGTCCAGATCATGCCCAGGCGATCGCCGATATGGCTCTGGAAATGCAAAGCCTTATCCGTCAGTTTGAAACCCCCTTTCATCAACCCTTCCAAATTCGGATTGGCATTAATACCGGCCCCGTTGTTGCTGGAGTCATCGGCACAAGGAAATTCATTTACGATCTCTGGGGAGATGCCGTAAATGTGGCTTCCCGGATGGAGTCCCAAGGAGAACCCGGACAAATTCAGGTGACCCATCAAACTTATGAATTGTTAAGAAATAACTATCATTTTCACGAACGAGGTAAAATAGAAGTTAAGGGCAAAGGAGAAATGTTTACTTATTGGCTGTTAGGCCAATAAACTCAGATCCCCATACTTTTTTTTGAACCGTTGTTAAAATCTCTCTTTAATTTTTTCCGTTTATTAGTTTTTTATAAACCTTTATGGCTGTTTTACATCCTCAAAATAGCTGGGATCTCAATGCCAAGATTCCTTTGAAATTGTTGCTAATTATCCCGTTTGTTCTTCAGATTGTCATGATAGTCGGTTTAACGGGATGGTTTTCTGTACGCTATGGCAAAAAAGCAGTCAATGAAGTAGCCAGCCACTTACGCTATGAAGTCAGTCAACGAATCGATCAAAAACTCTCTGAATATCTGACTATTCCCCATCAAGTCAATCAAGCAACTCTAGATGTCGTGGAATTAGGATATTTACAGATCGACAATTTTCCCCAACTCCAAAAGCATTTTCTCAAACAAATCCAACGGTTCGATCCCATTGATTCCGTATTTTTTGGTAGCGAACAAAATGAATTTATAGGGATTTCCCGTGGGACAGACCAGGAAAAACAACTTATGATCGCGGGAAAAGCCACGGGTGGTAGTATTCAATTTTACTTACTTGACCAAAATATTCCGGTTCAATTGCTCGGCGAAACCCCCAATTTTCCCATCCGCGATCGCCCCTGGTATCAAGCCGCCCTGCAAACAGAAGGAGAAGTATGGGGGCCGATCTTTACCTATCATGCCTATCCTCGCATGGCTATCCCCGCCAGTGTTGCGATTCGCGATGATGCAGGCAACTTGATTGGAGTCTTAGGTAATAACTTTTTTCTGACCCAAATCAGTGAGTTTCTCGCCACCCTCAAAATCGGAGAATCCGGGCAAACCTTCATTCTAGAGCGCTCCGGAGCATTAGTGGCCAGTTCCACCTTACCCCAACCCTTTGCGATCGAAAATGGAATCGCCCAACGCATTCAGGGCCGCCAATGCAAAGATCCCATCATTCAAGCCACCACCAATCATTTATTAAATACTCTAGGCTCATTAGAGCAAATCCAACAAGCCCAACAACTCGACTTTTATATCCAGAAAGACCATCAATTTGTGCAAGTTATGCCCTATCAAGATGACTATGGTCTCGATTGGCTGATTGTGGTCGTCGTTCCTGAATCCGACTTTACAGCCCAAATAGAAGCCAATACGCACAACACCATAGTATTATGTGCCATTTCCCTGATGGTAGCGATCGCCATAGGGATACTCACCGCCGATTGGATTACCCGCCCCATTTTAACCCTAGCAGCAGTCAGCGAAGCCATTGCCCAAGGAAAACTTGATACCCTTGCCTCCCCTAAAGGATACCCCATTAAAATAACCAGCATTCGAGAAATAGAGCAGCTCTCCAACTCCTTCAAGCAAATGGCTCGACAGCTTCAAGACTCCTTCAACACTCTAGAACAGCGAGTTCAAGAGCGCACCCTCGAACTCGAAGAAGCCAAACAAACAGCCGAACAAGCCAATCAAGCCAAAAGTCAATTCCTGGCCAACATGAGTCATGAACTCAGAACCCCCCTCAATGCCATTATTGGGTTTACTCAACTCATGTTGCGCCAGTGTCGTCAAAACCCTCAACAAAGCGAGCATCTCAATATCATTCATCGTGCCAGCGAATACCTACTCGGACTGATTAACGAAGTCCTAGAAATGTCCAAAATAGAAGCCGGTCATCAGCAACTGAATGCCAACGACTTTGACCTCAAACATCTGGTCGAAACCGTACAAGAATTATTTGCCCTCAGAGCCAGACTCAAAGCCATTGCCCTAGAAATCGACCTCGATCCCAGTCTGCCCTCTTACATCCGCACTGATGAAGGCAAACTGCGCCAAGTCCTCATCAACCTTCTGAGTAATGCAATTAAATTTACCTGTGAAGGTTCGGTTATCCTACGGGTAAAACCCGGCAATAGCCCCCATCAACTCCACTTTGAAGTCGAAGATACAGGTATCGGCATTGAGCCAGAAGAACTCTCTAGCCTATTTATCCCCTTTGTCCAAACCCAGTCCGGGCGCAGCTCCCAACAGGGAACTGGATTGGGTCTGACGGTTACCCATCAGTTTGTTGGATTGATGGGAGGGCAGATAACCGCTATCAGTCGCGGATATCAATTTACTCCAGCGTTTACCCAAGCCAACAACCCACTCCAACCGGTTCCTATGGCTAACTCGCCCATCGGAACCCGATTTGAGTTTGAGATTACGGTCGAATTAGTAGAAAATCTTAGTATTGAGCGTAGCGATCCCTCTCAGAGGGTCATCGGCTTAGTTCCGGGTCAACCGACCTATCGAATTTTAGTGGTTGACGATCGCTGGAGTAATCGGCAACTCTTATTACAATTACTCGGCCCCTTGGGATTTGAGGTGCAAGAGGCTGAAAATGGTCAAGAGGCCATTGATGTCTGGGAAAATTGGCAACCCCACTTAATTTGGATGGATATGCGAATGCCTGTCATGGATGGTTATGGGGCAACTGAGTATATTAAAAAACATATTCATGGCCAAGCTACTGTCATCATTGCCCTAACGGCCAGCGTATTTGAGGAAGAAAAAGCCTTAGTTCTCTCTTCTGGATGCGATGATTTTGTGCGGAAACCCTTCCGAGAGTCAGTGATTTTAGAGAAAATGAAGCATTATCTTGGGGTGGATTATGTGTATGAGACCTTGGAAGAAGTCCCCGACGTTTTTAGAGAGTCAGCAGAAATTCATCCTTTCCAATTGTCCATGATGCCCGATACATGGCTGGAGCAATTGCAGTATTTTGCCGCAGGAGCCGATGGCGAGCAAATTTTGCAACTCCTTGAGCATCTGTCAGCAGAACAGATACAGTTGCGTGAAACCCTAGCCAGTTGTGTTAATCAGTTTAAGTTTGAAGAGCTGGTAGAAATTTCTCAAGAAGCATTGCGACTCAATAATCAAGTATCGAGAACTTAGGTAGGGGAAAATGAAGCGGGGGAAAAGACAAGGACATATAGGGTTACAGGTGCTGGGGTGGTCTTCCAGTCTGCTCCTGATTTTAGGGTTGGCTGTTGCACTGCAATGCTTACCGGTTAAGTCATCTTCTGGTAAAGAGCGCCCATTGAGTCCATTGGAAACCGGTTTTGAGTGTCATCTTTGCTTAGTTCTAAGTAGTCTAGTCACAATCGTCACTGGAAGTCTGATCGCGGGCTATGGTTATCTCCGACTCCAGCGACAGAAGATCAAGGTTCAAAAAAATCTCTTAGAGTTATTAATACTACATACTCCAGGGGCGATCGCCATTTTCGATCGTCAGATGCACTATCTCCAGGTCTCCCAGCAATGGCTGGAGATGTATAACTTACAAGAAACAGACATCATCGGCAAGTCCCACTACGAAGTCTTTCCAGACATTCCCCAACACTGGAAAGACATTCATCAATATTGTTTAACCGGGCAAATCCAAGAGTGTGAAGAAGACCCCTTTTATCGGGCTGATGGCTCTCTCGATTGGGTTAGTTGGAAAATTCACCCTTGGTATACTTATTCTGGAGCAGTTGGCGGTATTATTCTCTTTACACAAGTGCTAACCCCCTACAAAAAAACCACAGAGCAACTGCGGGAAGTCGAAGCTCGATGGGAAACCCTAATTAACAGTACCTCCGATGGCATGATGATTGTTGACCAAGAGGGAAAAGTCTTATTTGCCAATCCATCAGCCGAGAGCATTCTCCACAAACCCCTGTCTGAATTAATCGATTATCCCTTGGGATTGCCCATGGTGGTTGGACAAACGGCAGAAATCGAAATTACCCATGGGGGAGAAGTATTAGGAGTGAGTGAAATTAGTGTCGCTCCGGTGCAATGGGATGGAGTAGAAGCCTTAGTGGTATCTTTGCGGGACATTAGTGAACGGCGACAGGCTCAGTTAAATTTATGGGAGCGGGACGAGCGATTACAAGCTATTTTTGACCAAGCTGCCGTGGGAATTGCCTTCGGTCTTCCTTCAGGACAATTGGTACAGGTGAATCAACGGTATTGTCAATTATCAGGATACACCGAAGCTGAGTTGCTTACCATGACCTTTCGTCAATTGACTCATCCAGAGGACTTGGCAATTGAGGAAGCTTATGTTCAAGACCTCTTAAGCGGTAATAGTCAGACCTATAACCTCGAAAAGCGCTATCTCCGCAAAGATGGACAAGTGCAATGGGTGTATTTAGCGGTTTCAATTATACGAGATTGGATGGGAGAACCTACTCAGTTTATTGGCATTATTTCTGATATTCAGGAGCGCAAGCAAATGGAAGTGGCGCTGCAACAGGCAAATCAGGAGAGGGAAAAGGAAATTCAACGGCAGCTAAAGCAGCAAGCCGAGACTGAGCGGGCAGTAGATACAGTCGTGGATAAAACCAGGGCATTTCTAGATGTGGATACGATTTTTAGCACCGTGACTTATGAGGCCAGACAGTTATTGAAGTGCGATCGCACCGTTGTCTATCGGTTTAATTCTGATTGGAGCGGCCAATTTGTAGCCGAGTCATTAGGGCAAGATCAGCGCTCATTCGTGAAACTTCCTTATGCTTATCAAGAGTTTACTGAACACCTAAGCGATTGTTTTTTAAAGATACAGATAAAGCAAAACAATATATCAGAAATTTATGTAGCCAATGATATTTTTTCTCGTGGGTTTCCATCCTGTTATTTACGATTTTTTCAGCGCCATCAAATTCGATCTTATTTAATTGCACCCATTTTACAAGGCGATCGATTTTGGGGCTTGTTAGCCGCTTATCAGACTGCTTATCCTCGCTCTTGGAAGCCCTGGGAAATCAAGGCAATGATCCGCTTAGGCAAACAACTAGGAATTGCCATCAAGCAAGCAGAATCTGTTCATGAGATTGAGCAAAAATCCCAACAGATTATTCAAGCCTTACATGCTAAAGCTCAGATGCAACAAGCTAAAGAAGCGGCGGATGCAGCAAATCAGGCGAAAAGTGAGTTTTTAGCTAACATGAGTCATGAACTACGCACTCCCTTAAATGCTATTTTGGGCTTTACTCAATTGCTCTCGCGATCGGCTGTAGCTAGTGAACAAAAAGAATTTTTGAGCATTATTAAAAACTCAGGCAGTCATTTGTTATCTTTGATCAATGATATTTTGGATTTATCTAAGATAGAATCCGGTAAACTATCGATTAATAGGAAGGATTTTGATTTATATGAAATGCTTTTAAGACTCAGGAAAATGTTTAGCATAAAAGCCTATCAGAAAGGATTAATAATGGAAGTTCATTGGGCAGAAAATGTACCGAAATGGATTGATGGAGATGAAGGAAGATTAAGTCAAGTTTTAATCAATCTCTTAAATAATGCTATTAAATTCACTTCCGAGGGTCAAGTTAAATTGAAGGTGAGTAAAAATTCAAATAACCAGCGATTATGTTTTGAAGTTGAAGACACGGGGCCAGGAATTCCCGCCAAAGAAAGATACAGAATTTTTGAGCCATTTGTACAAACCAGTTTAGGTCGTCGGTCAGGAGAAGGAACCGGTTTAGGATTGTCCATTAGCCAGAAATTCGTGCAATTAATGGGCGGGAAAATTTATGTGAGTTGTCCCAGTTCTGGGGGCGCTCGTTTTTGGTTTGATTTACCTTTTGAGGAGGTTGAGCCAACGGAAGTTGCGCCTTCACCCGATCCTTTACCCGTCATCGGTTTGGTTCCGGGTCAACCGACCTATCGTATTCTGATCGCTGAAGATGTATGGGAAATGCGACAATTATTAGTGAAGTTACTCAGTTCTGTTGGCTTTGAGGTACGCGAAGCGTGCAATGGACAGGAAGCAGTTGAGGTATGCGAGTCTTGGAAACCCCATTTAATTTGGATAGATATGAAAATATCGGCGATCGATGGATGTAGTGTCATACAGATGATTCGTCAATCTTTGGGGAATCACGAGATCATCATTATTGGGTTAATGAGCCATCCCGTTACTGATGAAGGGGGCGATCGCTCTTTTGAGTGTGATGATTGGATTGTGAAGCCATTCCAAGAGAGCGCTATTTTTGAGACAATAGCAAAGTATCTCGGAGTTCGTTATCTTTATGGGCCCATAGACAGTGTAAGCACCCTTACCAATGTTCACCCCAGTTTACCGGAGAATCTATTGGAGGAGAGTAATCTTAAGGGAATTCCTGAAGATTGGGCGATCGAACTTTATCATTGTGCTGCGGGAGCTGATGCAGACGGGGTTTATCAACTCTTAGCTCAATTGCCAGAAGAGTATGGAGCAGTGAAGAAGGCGATCGCGAGTTTAGTCGATCGGTTTTGTTTTGATCGAATTATGAAAATAGCTCAGTGTAATTTTAACCATGAATAGCCTTGGTCAAACTTCCTCTAAGGGGAATTTATTAATTGTCGATGATACTCTCAATAATTTACGTCTGTTATCCAATAGCTTGATCGAAGAAGGCTATAAAGTACGAGGGGTGACTAATGGTCAAATGGCTATTACTGCGGCTAAAACTATTCCTCCAGATTTAATTTTATTAGATATAAAAATGCCGGACATGGATGGCTATCAAGTCTGTCAACATCTCAAGTCCGATCCTCTCACTAAGGATATTCCAGTTATTTTCTTAAGCGCTTTAGATGATGTCATTGATAAAGTCAAAGCCTTTGAAGTAGGGGGAATTGATTATATCACTAAACCCTTTCATCTTGAAGAAGTGATTGCCCGCATAGAAAATCAACTAGCCCTGACGAAAGCTAAGGCAGAAATCACTAAACTCAATAGTGAGCTAGAACAGCGCGTGCAAGTGCGAACAGAGCAACTGCAAGAAATGAATCAAAAATTAATTAGTGCTAATAAAAAATTAGAGTGTGAAATCTCAGAGCGACAGAAAATTCAGCAAAAGTTGCTCCATATGGCATCCCATGATGCGCTCACTGGCTTACCGAACCGAGTCTGGTTTATGGATTGTCTGATTCAAGCTTTGGAGCGGTTTAAATTAGATCAAACTTATAAGTTTGCTATTTTATTTATGGATTGCGATCGCTTTAAGATGGTTAATGACTCTTTAGGTCATTTAGTCGGCGATCATGTACTGATTTCCGTTGCCCGTCGCTTACAATCTTGTTTGCGCTCTAGTGAGGTTTTAGCTCGGTTTGGCGGTGATGAATTTGCTATTATGATGGATAACATTGAAGATGTTAAAATTGCTATTAATCTGGCACAAAAAATTCAAAATTCTTTGACTTGGCCATTTCATTGGAATCAACAAGAAATTTTCTTAAATGCCAGCATTGGGATTGTTTTTAGTACCCCTGACTATCAAGAACCGGAGCAACTTCTCCGGGATGCAGATATTGCTATGTATCGCGCTAAAGGTAGCCATAAAAGCTATCAAGTATTTGATGCTTTTATGCGTCAAAATACTCAAAAGAGATTTCAGATCGAAACGGATTTAAGATTGGCGATCGAGAATCAAGAATTTGTGCTTTACTATCAGCCGATTATTTCTATAAAAACTGGCTATATTTCTGGGTTTGAAGCATTGATTCGTTGGCAACATCCCCAACAGGGATTTATTTCACCTGCTGCTTTTATTCCCATTGCTGAAGAAACGGGTTTAATTGTCCCTATTGGGTTATGGGTATTACAAGAAGCTTGTACTCAGTTTCAGTATTGGCGCAAACAAGGCTGGATTAATTCAGAGGTTAAAATGAGTGTCAATTTGTCAGTCAAGCAATTTAATCAATCGACGTTAATCGATCAAATCGATCGCATTTTATTGAGGACAACATTTGATAGCAAAAATTTGAAGCTTGAGATTACTGAAAGTGCGATTATGGATAATCCAGAATTAGCCAATAATGCCCTTGACAAGCTTAAGCAACGCTCGATTCAGCTCAGTATTGATGATTTTGGTACGGGCTATTCTTCTTTAAGTTATTTACACCGTTTTCCAATCGATACCCTAAAAATCGATCGTTCATTTATCAGTCGAATGGGAGAGCAAGGAGAAAATGCAGAAATTGTAGAAGCGATTATTACCTTAGCTCATCATTTAAATATTACGGTGACGGGTGAAGGTGTAGAAACGGCTTCTCAACTGGCTCAACTCTCTAAAATGGGGTGTGAAGAAGTACAAGGCTATTTTATGTCTAAGCCCTTAGATGGGGAAGCTATGGGAGAGTTATTAGCTAAAGTTCCCCATTGGCCAGTTTGATCGCCCTAATGATCGTACTCTTTGATATGGTTAAATTCCTGTTTTTGTCCAGAGAACTGATCGTAAAGGGCACGATGCTGTAAGAGTCCGTATTCGTCGGTGCGAGTTTCGTATTGTTTGACCCAATCAACTAAAACCTGAAGCATGGTTTGCTGGTCTTCGGGAGAGGCAAATTTTTCGGGTTCCCAAGGTCGTTGATAACAGTGTTGAATACAGGTTTCGATGCCTGGATTGAGAAAGCGGAGTTCGGTACAGTAGGGTAGGGCGGCTTCGATGAGATCGCCATAGCAGCCTTCAATGACCCATTCTGGATGGTTTTGAATAAAGGAGAGCAAAAGGGCGATGCTTTCTTCTAGGGGTTTGCGTTCTGGCCCTGGATTCCAGGCTATTTCATCTAAGGAGAGACGGGGAATGGGCCGATCGCCGATTAAGCGACGGGACATGGTGCTTTTTCCTGCCCCCGCATTACCGAGAAGGATGATTTTCATTCTTCTACTTGCCAAAGTTCTTTGGTAAAGTCCTCATCTAAGATGCGATGGGGACGTAGAATTAAGACCAGTTGTCCTAAGATGGGACGATCGGGTTCGGTTTCCGACCATTGTAGCTCTAGTTGACCGTCTATTTCCACAAGAAAATAGCGATCGCTATCCCATTCTCGTTGATGGCGATCGACTAACATTAAAAGGGTTTCTGAACGCTCTGAGATGGATTGGGGCAATTGGTCACTGTTGCCTAATAGGGCAACGGGATCGCCCATTCCCCGAATCATTGCCCATCCGGGAACCGCAACAAAGGCGGATGCGCCCTCGCTACGAACGACTCCAAAGGGGTCGAGGGGTTCAATAAAGGGTACGGCCTTCCAGTCATCCAGGGTAAGGGGAAGTTGACCGACAACGGGAATGACGCGGGGAGATTCATCGGCTGATTCTAGGCGATAAACGGGTAATCTGGGGGCTGTTTTTTGGGCAATGACGGTAAAATCGGTGAGGAGATGTTCTAGGTTTTGGCGAGCTGAGGCACTGTGGGCGTAACGTAGACCTTTGGCAATTAGACGCGATCGCTCTTGAATATCTTTGTGTTCGCGGGCACTTTTCCAACATTGATAGGCCATAATATCACCGGGATGTTGGGAAAATCCTTGAGCCGGGGAACTGCGGGAGAAGTCTTTGATTGCTTTGGCTAGTTCATGGGCTTGATCGGCATCCAGGTTACGGTCTAGGCTAAATTCAGCAGCAGCGACCCGTTGGGGTTGGGTGAGAATACGGAATTCGTAGAGGATATCTGAGCCTTTCTGATAAAAGTGCGATCGCACGGTTTCGTTGATTTCAGCTTTGGTTAAGCTGGTATAGACTTGGGCGGCAACCATGACCTGATTTTGTTGTACGGGTTCAAATCCGGTTTCTTCAAAAATGCGATCGGGTTTATATCCCGCCTTTTGTAGTTGGCTACAGGCCTGTCCCCACTCTACCCATGTGCCTTGTTTGCGGCGCAGTTGTAGGAGCAGGGCATCTGCATCAATGGGTTCTGCATGGGGAGCTGAATAGGGGGAATAACTCATAGCCGTGACTGTTCACTCAAAGATCTTGTCATTACTTTATCGCTTTCTGGGGGGCGATCGGCTCAAGTTGAAGAATTTTTTTGGATTGAGGGCTTGACAAAGTATCGGCGATCGAGGCATATTGATAAATGGACTTCAGGGGCTATAGCTCAGTTGGTAGAGCACCTCAATGGCATTGAGGGGGTCACCGGTTCGAGTCCGGTTAGCTCCATCCCCATCCTATAAGGATTTCGAGGATTGCCCCTGTCCCCTTGGTTTTGGCTTGTCCCAGATTTGTACTAATATCGGCACAAAACTGGGCTTGATCTGGGTAGATTGTCCCCAGATTTAGGCGATCGCCTTTGTCCCAGTTTTGTACAATGTGGACACAATCATTTGTCGGTTACATCCTTGATTTCTGCTGTCTCCTCCGGATGGCGGCCGTAAGGCATGTTTTTCTCTTTATTCTTGATAGAAGAGTTTTTCTCTACCGGGGACACTAGCCCGCTTTCCACCACCTTCCGAAACTTACGGAAATCCTTCAGCCCTTATGGGCTTTCCAATTCCCAGTGATAGAGTCCACTTGAAATCCCAGGGCAGTCCCCCCAGCATAGTCGTACGTTACCTCTTTCCCATAGATGTGGCTGTAACCAGTGCTTGACCCAGCTCCTATCCACCGATCTTCAATGCTTGTCAAAACATACCCCGGTAGTTCCCGGTAAGGATTCAACTTCTGACATAGACAGCTCTCCACTCCCTGAGAGCATTTTTTCTTTTATTGCTTCAATGTCAGGGGGAAATTCCTTTTTGGCTCCATCTCCCGTCGGTAAAGCGCCGGCGCTTTCTATGTCTTTCTCTGCTTCTCCTGGATTTGTCCAGGGGAGGGGGATTTTGGGGCGGGGGACGTTAGACCCGGTTAGGTCGTTGAATTGGTCAATTGGGCGGGCGAGATCTTCTATTATGTCTGGAGGAGAACTCCAGTAGTCATTATAGACCCGGCTCGATTTATCAACGAGACACCGAAAATTGGGATACAATCAAACAAGTCGCCATAGGGCATTGGGAGACTTTAAACGGACGTGGAGACGCAAGTAAGACTACTATCGCCTGCGGCGACGCTGGGCGAACGGTAGCATCAGTCGGTGAAGCGTCGAGAATCACCGCTCCTTTAGGACGGTGAGTATGTCAACCTAGCCGGTAGTGTTTTAGCCAGCAAACAGGATGGATATTCCAGAGGTTCTCGCCCTAGATTTTGATGGGGTATTGTGTGATGGATTGGTTGAGTATTTTCAAACGGCTTGGCAAACCTATACTCAGGTTTGGAAGGTTTCTGACTCTGCCCCACTGCCAGGAATGGCAGAAGGATTCTATCGCCTACGGCCGGTGATTGAAACGGGTTGGGAAATGCCGGTATTAATTCGGGCAATGGTGGAGGGAATTTCAGAGGAGGAAATTTTAAGCAGTTGGCGCGGAATATGCCAGCAAATTATGGCTAGAGATGGACTGAAGGCTGGGGAAATTATGGATGGGGTTGATGGTAGACGCGATCGCCAAATCCAAAGGAACCGCTCAGAGTGGTTGTCTCTGCATCGATTTTATCCGGGTATTGCGCCCCAACTGCGATCGCTGCTGGCAAACCCAGATCTGGAACTGGTGATTATTACCACCAAAGAAGCTCGGTTTGTCCAGGAATTGCTACAAATGGAAACTATCGACTTTCCTGGCGATCGCATCATCGGCAAAAGCAGCAAATGTCCCAAAACCGAAACTCTGCTCACCTTCAACCCCGCAGAAAAACGGATTTGGTTCGTCGAAGATCGGTGGAAAACCCTGCTCTCTGTGGCTCAACATCCCCAATTAACCACCGTGAAACTCTTCTTGGCTACCTGGGGTTACAATACACCTGCCGAAAAACAAGCCGCCAGCATCCATCCTCGCATTCAGTCCCTATCCTTAGAAACCTTTAGCCAACCCTTAAACCAGTGGCTATTAGCGGAGAGTTAGAAACCCAGTTTATAAATTTAATCAGGGGCTTGGGTCTAGCTCTTTCTCAAGGCTTTCTACTATTTCTAGTTTAAGCTAAAAGTAGGAGATTATAAGGAAACCTATTGATGACTACAGAGCGCTGGGATGATGAGCGGTTAGACCGTTTAGGAGATCGGATCGAGAGACTGATCGATATGGCTGAAAGGCACGATCGCCTGATTGAAGTTTTAGCTAATGCCTCCACAGAAGCTAAGGCAGATCTCGATCGACACGATCGCCTGATTGAAAGTAATGCTCGTGTGATTGAAGCTTTAGCTAATGCCTCCACACAAACTAGGACGGATGTCGATCGACACGATCGCCTAATTGAAAGTAATGCTCGTATCATTCAAGCTCTAGCTAATGCCGCAGCAGAGGCAGGAGAGGAGCGGCAGCAACTCTTTCAAAGAATGGATCAACGACAAGAAGAGATTCGGGGACTGCAAACGGAGAATCGCCGCATCCTGGATATCCTGCTCAATCAACAGAATCAGGAAGTTGATTCTACCGATGAGTGATATCGCCCATTTTTGATTTTTAATTGATGTCATGCTCGACTTTAATAAACTCGCCCGTCAGATGGAAGGCATCAGCCAGCATCTGCAAGACGAAGCCACCGCTACTCAGAAACGCCTCAACCGGGCTAGAGAAACCTTAGCTCAAGCGGGCGATCGCCTTGATGAGTTAATCTCGTCCTATGAGCAATGGTCGAGTCACTTTAGCTTTAATGCTGCCTTTCCCATCGAACCCTTAGATACAGTCGTTGATATTCAGAGCGCCGAGCCAGTCCATACCGTGATCTCTACCGACGGCTCTCAGATGGCTCCCTCCCACCATGAAATTGCCTATTGCTATCTGATTAATACGGGACGAGTCGTTTTACACTATGGCCAAAATCTTGCCCCTCTTCTCGATAGTCTCCCTGAAGCCTTTTATCGCCCAGAAGATCTTTATGTCTCTCGCCAATGGGGAATTCGCACGGATGAATGGATGGCTTATCGGCGCACGGTATCGGAGGCGGTGGTATTGGCGGAATTGGGGGTAAGTGTCGCTTCTGAAGAGGGGGGAAAATTGCCCAAACTGGCGATGGTGGATGGTTCTCTGATTTATTGGCATTTAGATCCCCTACCGGTTGAGGCTCGCGATCGCATTTTGCCCCCCATTTTAGAGGCTTGGGAAACCCTCCAACAGCATCGTATTCCCCTGGTGGGGTATCTGAGTTCTTCCCGCAGTGGTGAGGCGCTGAATTTTCTCCGTCTTGCCCATTGTCCTTATCCTGAACCCAATTGTGGGAGTCATTGCGGTGGACAAACGGATAAGGCTCCTTGTCAAGTTTTACAGCCTCTGCGGGATAGTTCGGTTTGGGGAAGTTTGCTGCAACCGTCACAGCGTAGTGGATTGTGGCGCTCTTCGGCACGAATTTTAGAGCAGTATCGAGAACAAGTCGTGTATTTTTGTTATCTCCATGTGGGGGCAGAGATTGCCCGTGTGGAGGTTCCCGAATGGGTGGTTAAAGACGCTCAGTTGTTGGAGCAAGCCTTAAGTGTGACTCTCTCTCAAGTGGCTAAAGGCTATGGTTATCCGGTAGCCTTGGCGGAAGCTCATAATCAAGCCGTGGTGCGAGGAGGCGATCGCCATCGTTTTTTTGTTTTGTTGGAGCAACAGATGATTAAGTCCGGTTTGAAAAATATTGGGACATCCTATAAAGAAGCGCGTAAGCGGGGTTCGATCGCCTAAATTAGGATCAAAACTCTGGCTCTTCGCTTAAGGTTTCAATCATCAGATCCATTTGCGATCGCTTTTGAGCAAGAAATCGTTCACATTCTTTGAGATATTCTACCGCCAGAGTAAATTGATCGAAGACTTCAGCTAAGTCCAGATCTCCGGTTTCCATTTGACTGATAATGGCTTCGACTTGGGCAACCGTTTCTTCATAGTTCCACTCCGGTTGTGCTGTAGAGTTACGTTTGGAAGATTTAGGCATAATAAACCTGAAGGGTTGAGGAGAGGGTGAATAGGGGGACAGGGAACCGGGAGAGAGTAGGTTGTTAAAGGTGAAAAGGTTGCTCTATTGGGGCCGTCACGCCTATAAATAGCTTAGGATGCTTAATGCCTTTGAATAGGTAATAGGGAATACACTCCTAAGTTCCTAAGCTAGATCCCTGACCCAGGGTTTCTATAATTTTGACTTTGACTTTACCTTCACCCAACTCAATCGATAACTCCTGTTCTGATTTTAGGGAACTGACAGAGCGGATAATTTCCCCATTTTCGCTACGGACGAGAGCATATCCCCGTTTTAAGACATTATGAGGATCGAGGGTGGCTAGTTTTTGGCGCAAATAGTCACATTTTTGGGTTTGTTGTTGCAAGGTTTGTAGAGTCAGTTGAATCAGTTGACGGCGCTTCCAGTCTAGGGTTTGCTCTTCTCGTGCAATTTGGCGATCGGGTTGTAGACGACGCAGACGATTTTGCAGGAGGTTCAGTTGATGTTGATGTTGGTTGAAGGAGTTTTGAGTGACATCGATCAGGGTTAGAGTGCGCTCTTGATGTTCGTTCTCTAGGGTAGAGAGTTCGGGGACGGCACGATCTGCCGCAGCAGTTGGGGTATGAACATGGAGATCGGCGGCTAAGTCGGCGAGGGATTCGTCGCGCTGGTGACCGATGCCGGAGATAATGGGAATGGAACAGTTGGCGATCGCCTTGACCACTCGTTCATCATTAAATGCGGCTAAATCTTCCGTTGCTCCTCCACCTCTGGCGATAATCATCACTTCGGCTCGACCATCGGTTTCTACCCGTTGAATGGCTTTGATAATGGAATTGGGGGATTGCTCACCTTGTACTAGAGCAGGAGAAAAGAGGACATGCAAGCCGGGATAACGGCGTTTGAGGGTACGTTGAATATCTCCCCAGGCGGCGGCTTGAGGTGAGGTAATCACGGCGACAATTTGGGGATGGGAAGGAATGGGTTGTTTGCGATCGCTATCAAAATAGCCTTCCTCTGCTAGGCGATCGCGCAATTGCCGATAGCGCAGCGCTTGTAATCCCTCTCCCCCTGGAAGCACTTGATTAACCATTAATTGATATTGGCCCCTAGGGGGATAGATTCGCAGGGTTCCCAACACCACAATTTTAGCACCCGCAGTCGGTTGAGTCATCAGTCGAGATAGGGCAGAGTTCCAGACTACACAATTTAGACTGGCTTTTGCTTCTGGGTCTTGTAGGGTGAAAAATAATCCACTATTGTATTGACTAGCGCTGGAGACTTCACCCGTAATCCAAATTTGCTGAAGCTGTTCATCACCTTCCAAGCGCATTTGTAAATATCGAGTGAATTCACTCACAGACAGCGCTCTTTCAGGCACTAATAAATTGGGTAAAGGAAAACTCATTATCTTTGTTTTAAGCGAAGTTTAAGAGAAGCTAGGTGTTCTTTTTACAAGATAACAGATAGTAAACTTTTCTTTACTTTATGGGAACGTGGACAGCCTAATGTAGGACTATACCCCCAAGCTTCGGGGAGTTTGTCAATCTTCGGCGCTCTGTTTTGGGTTTTCGATTACGGGGTTTAAAATGTCGCACAACTGTTGATAATAGCGATTGGCATAGTACCAGCGAGGATTGGTTTTTAAGTTAACCGATTGGAGTTTGGTTCCCAGTTCATGGACGACTTGGGTGAGGCTCTTAAGTTGCTCTTGATACTCTTCTCGCTCGGCAATCAGGTGTTCAATGGTGGCTTGGAGTTCTTGATTAATTTTGAGGCTCTGGCTCTGTTGCTGCCAGAGTTGTTCGCGATCGAGTTTTAGTTTTTGGTTATCTTGCCAGAGTTGCTCTAACTGTTGCTGTAGGTCTTCGATTTCTAGAAGGAGTTGATAGTATAAGGCTTGATTGAATTTGGGTTTGCGAGTTTGCACAATGGGATCTGCTGGTGCTTCGGATTCAGGGGGTAAGGTGGGGAGGATCATTTGAGGGTCTGGACATAACCATTGGACGGCTTCGATGAGTTTGGCGGTGTTGAGGTGCTTGGTTTTTCCTAATTCATGTTGTTTGAAAATGCCGCCGATACATTTGGAGGCATACCAAGAGCGATCGGAGCGTAAATAACAAGTGATCCGATAAATGACTGAATAGTTTAAGGGTTGCCAATGGAGGTGAAATTTGAATTTTTTGTGCTGGAGTATCCAAGCTGCAAATTCTGGGCTACCCACCTCTAAACCCGAATCAGATTGAGCTTTGCTTTCGCTTCTAGAACGAGGGTTAAGGTGACAGGTAATGAGGGGATAGGCGTTCATGGTGATGGCTGGAGCTAGAGATTAAAGAGGGTTTTCATCCGAGATTTAATTTGCTGTAAGAGGTCGGTTTCTCCATCTTCGAGTAGACCATATTCTGCGAGCAGTTGTTTGCGTTCTTGGAGTTCAATTTGGTGACGATGGAGATCTTGGGCAATTTGTTCGGCCATTTGGGGATATTGGTGGAGGACTTTGCCAAAGTTGGGGCGATTGATGGAGAAGAGGATGGTTTCTTCGATCGCGATCGCCGTTGCAGTTCGATTTCCCCCAAGCATGAGAGCCAGTTCTCCAAAGGATTTTCCCGCCGTGAGGGTGACTAAGGGCTTATTGATTTTCTCAACAAAGATGCGAACTGAACCGGTAAGGATGATATAAAACTCATCTCCGGGTTCGTTTTCCCGACAGATATAGTCTCCGACATGAAAGCGTTTAATCTTGCCCTCCATGACTAACTGCCCTAACTGTTCAGCCGTGAGGTGTTGATAGTAGGGGACTTGGGCGAGAAGTTGGGGGAGATGGGGGTGGTAGTCATAAACAGCGCGAATACAGGAGGCTTTTTTCTGCCATTTTTTCAAAGCCGTGAGTTCATAGGGGTTTTCTTTGGATTGACCAATCTGAAAATTGAGGAGGTTGAGTTGTTCTTGGAGGCTTTGTTGGCGATCGCCCGTTTCCAGCGCCATATCGACAAACACTCTAGCTAATTCCCCCACCTCATCCTCACGTTGAGTTAAATTCTCTAGGGTTTGCGGAGCAAACGATTGGGATTTAATGTCATCCGCCGCTTGACTAAATTGAAAAATGGGTTGTAGAATCCAGCGACTGACCCCTAAACCCACTCCTACAGCAGCACACAAAATCACGATTTCTAAAAGCAGAGTAATCCGAGCTTGAAGTTGTACTTGCTTCATGAAATCTGATTCAGGAATAATGACTATAATCAGCCAATCTAAGCCGAGCTGATCTCGAAATGTTTTAACTTGAAAAAAGTTTTTTTTCCTTTGCCAGCGAAACGATGAATTCAGGGTACTGTCCACTTCAGAAAAGCTGCCAAATTCTGCTAATAAGTTTTCGGCGATCGCCCCAATTAACGGATTTTCAGTCGCGGCCATATTTAAGCGATTAGCATGACTCTCTAATTCTGCAACGACTTGAGGATTAGAACTGGCAATTAATAAGCCTTCGCGATCGATAATTAAAGCTTGTCCCGTCTTACCAATCGTTAAAGTTTGCAGAAACTCATTAATCTGCCGAAACAGCAGATCGACCCCCAAAACCCCCCTAACTTCTCCTTGAGCATCCTTCACCACTTGTGCCACAGTAATCCCTAATTCTTGGGTATCAAAATCTCGATAAACATTACTCCAAATCGGTTGATCGGAGTTCAGAGCTGCTTGATACCAAGGGCGAAGACGCGGATCGTGATTTGAGGTTTGCTGAACGATTTCAGTGGCTTTGCCATCCGGAGTGGTTGCATAAGTCATTAAATTAGAATTAGTAGATTTTCCAGCTCTTGTAATTCCTACTTCTCCTGATTCAAGAAGCGTTCCACCTCTAAATTCACCTTCAGGATTAGCAAAGTATAGATGGGTAACACCCTCAAACATTTGAATTTGCTGCCAAAAGTAAGATTCTAAGCCGCCTAAATTATCAGGATTCAGAGTGCCTAAGTCAATACTTTCAAGATTGAGTTGATTGATGCTATGGGGAACAGACAAATAATCCCGAAGTTTATCGTCCACATGATCCGTTATAGTATGGGCTAACTCAATAGAAACAAGATTAATATTTTTCCGGTTTTTTTGAAATCGAACGACCGCAATTAATCCTACCATCAAAACAGATGGTGCAACAATCATAATCGGCAAACGATATTTAATAGATAGTCCTTTAATCATTTTTCTTGATCGTGTTACTTTGGCGAATTTGCCGAGATTTTTCTTTTAAGTAGTCCCAGTAGCTTAAAGTTATTTCAGGAGATTTATGTTCTTCCTCAGAATCCGTGATTTTGGTTTTATAGGTGCTTAAGTTTTCTATTCTTTTTTCCAAGTTGCTTTGCTGCTCTTGAATCAACAAGACCATTTCTTCAAAGACACGACTAAAGTGACCAATTTCATCATTCCGTTTGACTAAACCAGCAATTTTGTTAGGATTAAATTTTTGAGATTTGATTTGTCTTGCAGTTTTATTTAACTGCAAGAGTGGAGATACAACCAATTGATGCATACTCCATCCAGCGAAAATGCTACCAATAATCGCAGTCAAAAACAAAAAAAATAGAATCGAATTTTTATCGGCAGAATTAAAGACATCCGACTCTGACAAAATGATAATCGCAATCCAGTGTAGATCCCAATCATTTTCGATCGGTTCAACCCAAGTAAAATATTTGTGATTATCATGCCAAAAAACAAACTGTTTTGCTTCCTGAATGAGACTCGTATCACTAAATTGGTTAATCAATCTGTTTCCAACTTCTTGAATGATAGGATCTGGACTTTCCGCAATCATCCAATGAGTTTCTGATTCTGGATCGAGTATGGTTAAAGGATCGGGATCGGAACTGGCAATCAATTGACCATTGTCTTGAATAATTAATACTTTTGCTGCTTTACTAATCGATACATCTCGAAGAAATTCATGGAGCGTATTGAGAAAGTAGTCAACACCAAAAACTCCAACTAAATTTCCTTGTCGATCTCGTACTGCTTGAGCTGCGGTAATTGCTAATTGGCGAGTCGTAAAATCTGGATAGACTGGACTCCAAACCAGATTGTTGGCTTTTTCTGCTTTTTGATACCAAGGTTGATGGGTAGCATGAAATACTGGATTTTTGCTGATGATTTGACCCCGTTTACCTTCCCGATTAAGCGTATAACTCGTTAATTCATGATTTGTTTCTTTGCCCGCATAAGATTGTGTAATTTGTCCGCTATCATTAAGTTTAACGCCAATAAAATCTCCATTTACATCCCCAAAATAAATATTATTTATGGATGTAAATAGTCGAACTTTATTATACAATATAAGTGTTAAATTTTGTGGATTATTATATATGGATGGATTAGATCGATAATGATTTAAGCTCAGTTCATAGATAATCTCAGGTTGCCGCAGATTCATGTGGATATTACTTTCAATTTGGTTGACCGATTCCCGAATCCAATATTGGGAGAGTTCATCTACTGTTTTACGCTCATTATAATTAGCTAAAATCCAAGTAAATGTTAATGTTGCCATTAACGGAGTTACCGTTAATATAGGAATTATTTTTTTGAGAGAAACCATAAATAAACCTGTGTTACTTATTATTTATTTCTAATACATTGAGCTTTACGTTTTAGGGCTTTGAAGTAAGCCATTTCTAATTCCTGAGCTTGATTTAAATTAGCACCTTGCATTCTAAGTTTCCGTACTTGCTCGGCTAAATTTTGCTGGCGAGAATCAACTACTTTAATCATCTCATCAAATCCCCGTGCTAATTGTCCAATTTCGTCTCCTCGACGACTGACTTTCTCTAAATCTTGAGATTTTACAGTTAAGCTTCCCTCGGTCACTTGATTAACATTTTTGGCGATTATTAAAATAGGTTGAGTCACTTTGCGGGATAAAATATAGACAACCAACAGCAAAATAGCGGAAACCAAACACCCCCACAGGAGTAAATTTTTGGCAATGGTTCCCGACACTTGAAAAGCTTCTTCTCGTGTGATTTCTACTAAAATTGCTAAGTTTTTATCTTCTAGCCATCGGTAACTTCCAATCACTTCTACTTGTTGGTGATTAGTATAAAAATCAAGACCATCTTGACCCGACATGACAGCATCAATTCCTGCGCTTCGTATCCATTGATCGGCTAAGTCTGTGTTTTGGGTGTCTACAAAGCGATTTTCTTGTCCCTGTTTGCGGATTAAATAGGCTTCATCGGTTTCTCCTAGTCCAGTCGCTTCTTGCATGATTTCATGGATTTTTTCTAGGGATAAATCAACGGATAAAACCCCTATTCTTTCCCCTCGATCGTTGAGTAAGGGGGTTGCGAATGTCATGGCTGTTTCTCTGGTTACTGGAGAAGTGTATAAGGTAGGGCGAACAGTCGTTAAGTTTTCTTTTGTAAAGTAAGTAACGGTATTTCCCAACGGTTGATAGTTTCCTTCTTCTTCTCCTTGAGTGGAGATAGAGACAATGCCGCTATTGGTGGAGATGGATAAGGATTGAATCGTATTTTCGGTTTCTAAAATGGTGTTAAAGTAATTTTTCAGCACTTGATAGGATTGCCGATCGCTGGTATTGAGATAGTTTTGATAGGAGTTCACAATGGTGGGAGTTTGTGAAATTAATAAGATGGTTTTATGCTGTTGGGAAAACCAGTTATCAATCTGATTTTCTTTGATGGAGATCACGACTTCCATTTGACTGGTAATGGATTTTTTGAGCAGCTCAACGGATTGATAATAAATGACGATCGCCAATCCCACTACGGTAACTAGGGACAAGAGAGAAAAATATCCTACATGCTGGATCAGTAAACTATTATGCCAACGTTTCATTCGGGTTGCCTCATGATGTCTTTTCCTTCTTGTCCTCTGAACCTACTGTTGCAGTTGGGTTAAGTGTCTTCTGCGCCAGGCAAAATGCAAGAGATTAATCCCCAGTTCTTGGGCGTTGCGGATTTTTTCTCTGGGTAATTCTAGACCACTATCGAGTCCCCAAGCTAAGGATAAATCACCGATCGCCAAAACCACCCCTCCCCAATTAAACAACCGTACTGGATTTTGCTGAATTTTGGGTAAGGCGCTAAATAAAAAGGGTTGGGTTTTCAGGGGATGCCAGGGGGATAACTGCCCTAAATGAGCGCCTGACATGCCTAGATTAAGGGCGAATTGTTCGATGGAGCTACAAATTTCTTCAATTTGGCGAGTGAGTTCTTCTTCACAGGCGGCTAATTCTTCGTTTAACTGGGTTTTTACGTCTTGTAACTCAGCCGTATCGCCAATATCGGCGATCGCCTCTAACAGTTCCTGCTGTACAAAAGTTAACTCGTCTACTTGGGTTTCGTCTTCCAATAGCTCAATGAAGATAACCCCCCCTAATCCTAAATAGGCTCGTAAACTGGCCTGTTGAGCTTCATTGGTATTCAGGGCTTGCTCATAGCTTAAATAGATTAAATCATAGTGTTGCCAAGCTAATCCCTGACGAGCAGCCGTTGCTTCCCAGGACTCTTCTACCCCTTCGGAGGTCTCTGTATTGCTCCAAGTTACCCCAGCGACTCCCTCAATGCCTCGCATTCCTGGATCGAGGGCTAAGAATGCTTGTAGTAAACAGGATAAATTAGAAGCGGTCAGGCGATCGCCTCCATTTCCCCCCTGCATATAAGCCACCTGTACCATTCCTTGGGGCCGTACTCCCACAGTAGAACGATAGCGGTGATCTAACTGATTCATCTGGGGGGCAAAGACATCTGTTGATGGGGATAACTGCACCGTTCCGGGAGAGAGCCGCAACCGACATAATTCCACCTCTAAACCCGATGGAGCTGTGGTTTTCTCATCAATGCGGAAGGTTTCCGCCACCCATTCCGCCTCAGATCTGCGCTGTAGGGTTTCCGGATCGACATAACTGAGAACCAAATACACGGTAACCGGGGTTTCTTTGGGGGTGAGAGCAATGCGAAAGGCGATCGCCTCATCGACAATAATCGGATTCCCCATGCGATCGATCGCCATCCCCCGTTGCACCTCCACCCAGCGTCCATCCCGATACTGAGCCGCAATGCTATCAGGAGCAGAAATCACCCGCACCCCCAAACCATAGACAATTCCCGGTTGATGGAGCGCCTGATAATACAAATTTTGGCGCTGTCGATGGTAATCATGGGCCCGTTGCCAACGATAAGCATTTAACAGCAAACCATCCTGAACAACCAACCGTTCTAGAGGAACAGGGTAGGGAAACTCTGTACCGCTTCCCGAATCAGCAGATAAAGTCACAAGCCTTATTTAATCCTCATCTGTAACAGACAGTATGACCATAAAACTGTCATCTTTAGACAAAAATTAAAATTTAATTAACTTTTCCCAAAAGAACCCATTACCGATTACCCAATATACAACTCATAGGTACAAAACGCCGGTTTTTGCCGCTCAATCACCTGACGCACCAAAGCCTCATCCACCGACCCCGGAGTATCCATGGTCAAATATACCCGAAAATGGAACGGTTGCCCGCCCCCCAAAAGGGCATCTTGTCCTAAAATCGAATTGCCCAAAACCAAGCCCTGGCTAAACGTTTCCAAAATGGCAATATGTTTATCTTCCTCCCGTTCCACCTCTTCATCTAGAGGTAAACCCGTAGCCAAATGTAAATACAATCGCAACCCTCTGCGAGTACCTCGCCAGCGATAAATCTCTAGGGCGCGGCGAATTAATAACCTCTGTTGATCTAAACTCAAATAAGACTGCAATTCCCAACCCACCCAATGGGCTAAAAACGGCAACATCGATTCAGGAGCCGTCAACGGATCGAGATAGGCCGATAAACTGCCCATCATCTGCACATCCGGGTTAAAGGTTTCCTCAATAATCTTCAAAAACCGCCCCACAAAATCCACTTCCCGATAGATTTGGGGCAAAAAGTCTAAATACTTAGATTGGGGACGCACATAAAAATTCAGATCCGCCACATCAATTAATTGGCTTGCCGTTCCCGGAACCGCCCCATACACCTGAAGTCGCCCACTATAATTAATCCGTAAACTCGAATGGTCTCTTAGGGCGAAAAACCCTTCAAAAAAATCATCCGGCGCTTGAAATTCCAGCACAATATCTTGGGTCGTTCCCGGAGCAATTTGAGAATATTCTTGTTCGCAAGAATACCAAGCTTGGGGGAAATTACCTTTAACTTCCAGGGTCACATCTAAGGGTTGTTCTCCAGGGTTCCCCAGCTTCACCATAACCTGACTGGGTTCTCCCGGAATCAGCAATAAAGGAATACCTTCGGGCGCTAAGGGGTCATTTTCGATTAATTCCGGGTCTGCATCCGGCAGACGCATGGGAATCACATCAAGATAAAGGGGACTAGAACGGGCAAGGGTCATGGCTTTGGGAGTTACACATTCAATCTCAACTATAGATCGCCTGTAGATAGGATTGTCATCCATACCTAAAAGGTAGGGGTGTCTCATCTTCCTTGCGGACATGAAACACCCCTACCACCGGTATTTTTAATCGACTAAGCTTTAGCTAAATTTTCAGCCACAAAATCCCAATTCACCAGACTATCTAAGAAAGTCGTCATATAATTGGGACGACTATTTTGATAGTCCAGATAATAAGCATGTTCCCAAACATCCATGGTTAACAGAGGAGTTTGTCCTTGAGTCATGGGGTTTTCAGCATTCGGAGTTTTGGTCACTTTCAAAGTACCATTGTCGAGTACCAGCCAAGCCCAACCACTACCAAATTGGGTTCCGCCAGCCGTTTTGAACTCTTCCTTAAACTTGTCAAAACTACCAAAATCTGCATTAATCTTATCAGCCAAAGCACCAGTAGGCGCACCACCCCCACCGGATTTCATACAATTCCAGTAGAAGGAATGATTCCAAGCTTGAGCTGCATTATTGAAAATACCAGCCTTCGACGGATCGCCAGCCGTTGCTTTAATCACTTCTTCAATGGATTTGCTTGCATATTCTGTACCGGCTGTCAAGTCATTATACTTGTTGACATAAGCCGCATGGTGCTTTCCATAATGGAATTCCAGCGTATTGGCTGAGATATGGGGCGCTAGAGCATCCTTTGCATAAGGTAATGCGGGTTGTTCGTATCCCATGGTGTCTTTCTTCTCCAAGTAGGTATTCTCAATGATTGAGTTTGGGTTTCACTTTAGAGCCATATTCAGTGTAAGTCTCTAAATCCATAGGCAATAGGCAGTGGGATCTACTTATTGCAGAGGGAAACCCTTGCAGACATAAATCTTTACATCTTTTTCCCAGTCTAACGCAAAACGGTAATCGAGTATAGGGGTACGGGCAGATGGGGGATGAGATGAGTTGTTACTCATTACCGATCACTTAATATGTAGTGTAAATCCTTGAAGTATTCTCCTTAGAGAACCTTGAGAGAGAAGAGCATTGATTGGCTTATTTTTCTAGGAAGATAGAGGGATCTCTGCCTCTAGGTTTCCTGCGTAATATTTCCTTTTTAACCTGAATTATATGCTAACTTATAACAGTAAGCATAGAGTTGCAATTTTTTATGCGTAACAAAGTTCTTGCGATTCTCCTCGCCTTCTTTTTTGGCTGGTTTGGTGTCCACAAGTTTTACCTCGGCCAAACCTTTCTTGCCGTTCTCTACCTCGTCTTCTGCTGGACTTTTATTCCAGCTTTCCTCTCTATCTTTGACTTTGTAGGTCTTCTGTTAACCTCTGATGAAGACTTCGATCGCCGCTTCAACGGTAGTAAACCAGGACTGCCCAGCCGCAAGCTTCAACAACGCATCCTCAAAATTTGTAAAGAATATCGAGGTGCAACCCTCAGTGATTGTGTTATGGAAACTGGAGCCGACATAGAAGAAGTTAAGGAAATCCTCAATCGCTTGGCCAAGCACGGACTCGTTAATGTTGAAAACCGCGACCATGACGGAGCTGTGATCTACAAAAACATATAGTGCTGATGTGCCGGTAATGGGTAATACTAAGTCCAGTTAGAGGATATAACCAGCGAGCAAGATGTTTTTCCTTTCCCTTCATAGGACTGGAGTGGGAGCGTCTCGCTCCCTAGATTCTTAATTAGGGTTGTCAAGCGGACTGGATATTACTTTTTCGGCAATCTCAGCAATTTTTCGCCAATATCTTCGTGGAGCAGCACATAGAAACAAGGAATCATAAATAAAGTTAAGAGGGTTGCCAAAGATAAACCCGAAAAAACCACCACACCCAAGGGTTGCAAGAATTCTCCCCCTTCTCCTGAACCTACAGCTAGGGGAAATAAGCCTAAAACTGTGGTAATGGTAGTCATTAAAATGGGGCGCAGTCGTTGGGGAGCCGCTCTTAATATGGCGCTACGATAATCTAGTCCGGATTCGGCGCGAATTTGATTGGCTAATTCGACCATGATAATCGCGTTATTGACGACAATGCCCACCAATAAAACACCGCCGACCAACACTGTGGCCCCGATCGCCGTTTCCGTGAGATACAATCCTAAAATTCCCCCTGCTAGAGCCAGGGGAACCGTAAGCATAATCACCAAGGGATCGATTAAAGAATTATACTGAACTGCCATGACCACAAACACCAAGAACGCCGCTAAACTGCCCAAAACGGCGATCGCCTCTTGCAGTTGTTGATTCGACTGGGCCGCCACCGAAGGCAGAACCCGCGCCCCTGGAGGCAGTTCCAAGTTCTCTAAAGCCGCATCCACTTGTGCGAGAGCATCACTTAAACTCGCCCCCTGACTCAAACTGCCCGTAATTAAAAAAACCGATCGCCCATTAATGCGCTGAATCTCTGCTGGCGCGGTTCCCTTATCCAAACGGGCTATATCTTGTAGACGAATGGGGCGGCTATTTTGTGAAAATAAAGGCATTTGTCGCAACTCATCCACACTCTGTAGAGCCTGTCGATCCAACTGTACCCGGATATCCACCAGCCGATTCCCCCGTTGCAGCCTTGTGGGAATCGTTCCCGATATAGCCGTTTCCAACGTTTCCCCTAACTCCTGTGCCGTCACCCCAAAATCCGCCATTCTTTCCCAGTCGGGACGGATTTGTACCTCCAGTTGGGAGGGGTCAGCATCTGGGCGAAATTGGGCTAAAGTCACCTTTTCATCCAACGCTTTCAGGACTTGGCGACCCGCCCCAGCCAGAATACTTGGATCTTCAACGCCATCGGGGCCAAGGGCCGCAGAAATGGCTAAATCAATATCACCCCGAACCGGGGAATTATTCAAGATTAAACCGCGCACCGAATCGGGAAATAAGCGCAAACGAATATTCACCAAATTCAGCTCATCCAGTTGACGTTGCACATTACCGATAAACGCCTTAATATTGCTCCCCGGTTTCAGGGTAATGTTACTACTCGATCGCAGCAAGTTTTCAATGGTGAGATTGGCAAACAAAAATCCGCCCGTAGTCGTAAAGGCATATTCAGTTTCCGGTTGATCGATCAAAATTTGATCCACCGCTTTCATCACTTTCTGGTTAGTTTCGAGATTGGTTCCCGGCGGAAATTGGGCAAATAATTGAGCTTGTCCGGTATTGATTTGGGGAAGCAGTTCCTGGGGAATTTCTGAAGCCAGGCGAACACTACCATAACCGAGAATCAACACCGCCAAGGCGATCGCCACAATTCGCAGTCGAATCACCCCCCTTAAAATCCGTCCATAGCCCCCTGTAATCAACAGGAATTGCTCGTTAAACCAGTGTAAGGGGCCCACCCTGTTCAAGCCGCTCGATCGCCGCACACGCAATAATCGGGAGGTGAGCATGGGAACCACGGTCAAGGCCACAATCATCGAGGCCGCGACGGAAAAGCTGATGGTGAGGATCAGTTCATTAAAGAGCAGGGAGAAGAAGCCGCCAATGAGGACAAAGGGTAAGACCGCAACTAGGTTAGTGGAGGTGGAGGCTAAGAGGGCAGATTCGAGTTGACTGGCGGCTTTTTGCGCTTCTAGGTAGGGTGAGATGGGCAGATCTCGATCCCCCCCAGCCCCCCTTGAAAAGGGGGGTTGTAGACTTAAAGTCCCCCTTTCTAAGGGGGATTTAGGGGGATCTAAAGGCAAAGTCCCCCTTTCTAAGGGGGATTTAGGGGGATCTAAAGGCAAAGTCCCCCTTTCTAAGGGGGATTTAGGGGGATCT
>NZ_JAQOSP010000053.1 GCF_030068475.1 Roseofilum acuticapitatum BLCC-M154
GGCATTATTAGCGTAGGTTACTTGTTTAATCAACTGCTATAGCCTTGCTCGAATAGATGATACAGCAGTTTTCGCGCTTTATGTGGGACATCTTGATCCCCCTAAATCCCCCTTAAAAAGGGGGACTTTCCTATTCCCCCCCTTTTTAAGGGGGGCAAGGGGGGATCTTTTCCTACTGTCCACCGATACAGCGCAAAGCCCTGTATCCCCTACGATCGCCTAAAATAACAATTAAACTCTCATCAGATAAACAGATCATGGTTGCCTTGTCTCCAGAACTGCAAGCTCGACTCTCTTCTCCCCTGAAAATCGGCACGGTAGAAGTCAACTCTAGGGTCTTACAATCTCCCCTATCCGGAGTGACGGATTTGGTGTTTCGTCGCCTGGTGCGTCGTTACGCTCCCAGTTCCATGATGTATACGGAAATGGTGAATGCTACGGGATTACACTATGTACGAGAGTTGCCGAAGCTGATGGAGGTAGACCCCAATGAGCGCCCTATTAGTATTCAACTGTTTGACTGTCGCCCGGATTTTTTGGCGGAAGCGGCGCAAATGGCGGTAGACGAAGGGGCGGATACGGTGGATATTAATATGGGCTGCCCGGTGAATAAGATTACGAAAAATGGGGGCGGGTCGTCTTTGTTACGGGAGCCGGAAGTGGCGGAGGCGATTGTGCGGGAAGTGACATCTGCGGTCGAGGTTCCGGTGACAGTCAAAACCCGGATTGGCTGGTCAAATCAAGAAATTAATATTTTGGAGTTTGCCCAACGGATGCAGGATGCGGGGGCAAAAATGTTGACGCTCCATGGTCGGACTCGCGCTCAGGGGTATAATGGGCCGGCCCGTTGGGAGTGGATTACGAAGGTTAAGGAGATTTTGTCGATTCCGGTGATTGCTAATGGGGATATTTTTTCCGTAGAAGCTGCGGTGCGCTGTTTGGAGGAAACGAAAGCGGATGGGGTGATGTGTTCGCGGGGGACGTTGGGGTATCCGTTTTTGGTGGGAGAGATTGATTATTTTTTGAAGACGGGGGAAATCTTGCCGCAACCGTCGGCGATCGCCCGTTTAGAATGTGCTAAGGAGCATTTGCGAGCCTTGTATGAGTATAAGGGCGATCGCGGCATTCGTCAGGCCCGCAAGCATATGACTTGGTACGCAAAAGAGTTTTATGGTGCGGGAGAATTGCGCGGTAAACTGGCACGGATAGAATCGGTGGAAGACGGGGTAACCTTATTAGAGGAGGCGATCGCCCAACTCAGGAAATTAGACCTCGATCCAGCTCCTGTATCCGTGGGCTAGTTTTCTCCAGTTTCCGGGAGATGGCCCCACTTGGCATGTATCCTCAAGAATGGCATTTAGACAGGAATGTGGTTATGAAAGCGCTAAAAATGGTGGCTTTAGTCGGAGGAGTGGCGATCGCCACTATAGCAGGAGCAATGGTCGCCACCAACCCCAAATCCCCCAACTATGAAGAATTTGCCTCCCAACAGCTAGTCGAATATCTCCAAGACAACGTTTGTGACAAAGCCAACCAAACCCTCGGCAACCTCCTCCAACAATCTTGTGATAACTTCCTCCAAGACGCTAGACCCCAACTGCAAAATATCATTGCCCAACGCACTGAACGGCAAGACTATATACTATTCAGTATCTATCGAACTAACCTTTCAGTTGCCGCCTTTCTGCCTGCCTACGAATTTGAAACCCTAGGGGTTTTTTCCAATTTCCATATCTTGAAGGCAGAAGAAACTTCAGCCCCATAAAGTAACCTTCCTGATCAGGATACTCCCATGAGTTACTGCGTTAACCCCGACTGCAAATCCCCCAAAAATCCCGATAGCGCTAAATTTTGCTCTAGTTGTGGCACATCCTTGTATCTCCGGCAACGCTATAGACCCGTTACCCAACTCGGTCAAGGAGGATTTGGTAAAACCTTTATTGCCATTGATGAAGATATTCCCTCCCAACCTCTACGGGTTGTCAAACAACTCTACCTCAAGGGCTTTAGCGATCAGATTATTCATAAAGCGCAACGGTTATTTCGCCAAGAAGCCATGCGCCTCGATGAGCTAGGAAAACACGATCAGATCCCCAATTTACTGGCCCATTTTGAGCAAGATCGACAGCTCTATTTAGTGCAAGAATTTGTAGACGGCCCAAACCTAGCTCAAGAACTCCAACAGAAAGGGTCTTATGAACCGGAAGAAATTGAACAACTCTTACGAGATCTATTACCCGTTTTACAGTTTGTCCACGATAATAATGTCATTCATCGGGATATAAAACCCCAAAACATCATTCGCCGCAAAAGTGATAATCTACCGGTACTTATTGATTTTGGCGTATCCAAATGGGTTTCCCAAACCACCCTAAATCAAACGGGAACCATAGTCGGGAGTGCCGAGTATATGCCCTTAGAACAGTTGCGGGGAAAAGTTTTTCCTGCCAGCGATTTATATAGTTTAGGGGCAACTTGCTTGCATTTGTTAACCGGACTACCTCCTTTAGAACTCTATGATATTGCTAATGAAAAATGGGTATGGCGAGATTACTTGCTGCCAGAAAAACGGGTGAATTTAATTTTAGCTGAAACCCTCGATCGCATGGTCTCTCGGAATGTCAATCAACGCTTTCAATCGGCCTCGGAAGTTTTGTCTGTATTATCGGCTGCTCCAGGTTCCTTAACAGCCATCGCTGCACCGAAAGCCAAAACCCCAAAACCCCAAACCTCAAAACCCCTCCCTCCTCCTTCGAGCCGGACTGCTCTAAGTAACCAACCTACGGAGATTACCCCGAAACCCTTTAACCCCCTTCATGTGGTCAAAACTTGGGTCTTTGGTTCCTCTGAAATCTACGCAAAATTAACCTCTTCTATGGGAGTGGATTATACGCAACTGCAAAGCCTCCTGCAACTCAAACGCTGGAAAGCAGCCGATGAGGAAACCTGGAACTGTCTCCATCAAGCCGCAGGTAAACCCCTCAGTCGCTTTTTAGCTCCCCGCGATCTTACTAAGATTCCTTGTGAAGATTTACAGATCGTCGATCGCCTGTGGCTAGAAGCAAGTGAGGGACGCTTTGGCTTAACCCTTCAGGTTCAAGTCTATCAACAGTCGGCAGACAACTATTTTCAGTTCTGTCAAACCGTAAAATGGCCCTTACGACCGAGTGGCAATACGGAGGACTATATTAAGTATAAAACTAATGCGGTTGTTGCTCATTTGCCCTCCCCGATTCGCTTCAAAGGCTCCGATTGGTCAAAGCATGTGGAGGCGATCGCCTCTAAGTGTATCAGTTGTGGCTTGGTTTAGGGTCTTGATTATCTCTAGGAGAAAACCGGTTTCTCTCTCCCTAAACTTCGGCTTCTAATTAAAAAGTAAACCTTAAAAATGCTCTGCTCTGTGTCAAGGGTAACTTAGGATTAGGGTATTCATTGACTAGGTTATTGAGTACAAGATTATGGGTCTGAATAGTTCTTCGGTGTGGCTATTGTTTGGTGCTTTTTTCATTCTGCTGCTCATCTCAGCAACTCCCATCCTGGGATCGCTGGAAGTTAAAGGATCTCTAACCTTTCTTCTCTGGCTGTTTGGGATCTTTTTTGTGGGAGGATGGGTGCTGTTTATTTGTTATCCTTTGTTTTCTTGAGTTGGCTTTGTTGATGTTTCGCTTGTTGACGGGCCCGTTTTTCTGGGGTAAGGCGATCGCCGCAATGGGGACAGCAAATCCCTTCTTCATACTCTGGTGAAGCCTTATCTGCTTCAGAAATGGGATAACCACATCCGGCACAGAGATCGTAACTCCCTGGACGTAAGCCGGTTTTGACAGCGATCCTTTGGTCAAAGACAAAGCATTCCCCTTCCCATAAACTTTCAGGTTCGGGGACTTCTTCGAGATATTTCAGAATCCCTCCTTGCAAATGGTAGACTTCCTGAAAGCCTTGTTTGAGCATAAAGGCGGTTGCTTTTTCGCAGCGAATGCCCCCAGTACAGAACATGGCTACCTTGGGATGCTTTTGGGGGTCGAGATGGGTTTTCACATAGTCGGGGAAGTCCCTAAATGACTCGGTGTGCGGATTTTGGGCCCCTCGGAAGGAGCCGATCTGTACTTCGTAGTCATTGCGGGTGTCAATGAGGGTGACTTCTGGATCGCTAATTAATTGATTCCAGTCTTGGGGACTGACATAGGTTCCCACTTGCTCATTGGGATTAACGTCGGGTTGGCCGAGGGTGACGATTTCGGATTTGAGCCGCACTTTCAGGCGATCGAAGGGATAGTCTGGAGCAGTTGATTCTTTAGGGGTGAGATCCGATAGCCGAGGATCGGAGCGCAAATAGGCGAGGAGGGTATCGATAGCAGAACGGGAACCGGCGATCGTGGCGTTGATGCCTTCGGCAGCTAGGAGGATGGTTCCTTTGATCTCTTGTTGTTCACATAAAGCTTGGAGAGGCGATCGCCATTGGGCATAATCAGCAAAGGGAAAAAAGTGATAAAACGTCGCGACAACAAGGCTCATAGTCATCCCCCGAAAAAAAAATTAGCTCAACCTCTTTTCAAATGAAGTCTTATGTGTATAATAGATCGAGTGGGGTGAATTTCAACGTCTTCACCCGTGCTGAAATGTTCTGGGGGTATAGCTCAGTTGGTAGAGCGCCTGCTTTGCAAGCAGGATGTCATCGGTTCGAGTCCGTTTACCTCCATCCCAATCAATTTATATAGAGAAAAACTTTCACCGATGACATCCTGCTTGTAAGGCAGGCTTGCACCTAAATTTCACACGAAATGACTATAACCTTCCCTTTTTGGGGAAGTCAAGTGATGGGTCAGAGGGGAAATACTCATTAACCAATGAACATACCTGCTTTTTCTAGTATTTGCCCTTAAAAAGTAAGCCCCTAAAGAAATTCAAATCATACCCAGTTCAACCGGAAATAGGTTAACCTGATAAGTAAAGGAATAAAAAAGATGCCTCTTATTTTAGATACGGTTCAATCCTATCGATGAGGCAACTCAAAGTTTTGAGTGTAGTTTAGGTATAGCAAAGCTTCAATTCAGTACGCTTTGCTATAGAGCTTGGGGTGCAGAACCATCTAAAAAGGGGCAACTACCATGGGACCTAGTTTAATGGATGAAAATTATCCACCCTCTGGTTTCAAGACAACAGAACTGAGGAAGAATATTGGTCAATATCAAGAAACCATTTATTGTTATTTTTTAGCCATTGTCAAAAGGGAGAGTCCCGAACCAGTGGTGCAAAAATTTCGACAGCTATTCATCGATCATACTGAGATCGATGATCCGGCGATCAACCAAGCTTTATTGAATCTAGTTTTTGCTAATCAAGAAGAGAATTTTTCTCATACCTTAAAACGCTGTTGTTATATTTTAATTAATAACTGGGAAGCCAACAGAAATCATAATGCAGTCCGGGAATTAGTCAATAGTTTTGAAAGAGAGACCATTGGTCGTAATAGCCATTCTATAGCGATCAAGCGACTCAAAAATTGGACGATAAACTTTGTCAAAAGTCCGGATTATCAAGAACTCAAACTGTTTTGTGCTAAGTTTGACTTAGACTCAGAGCAATGGAGCGATCGCTACACATCCTATCTATTAGTGCCCCAATATATTAACCTCAAAAATTCGGCTGAACAACGCCAAGCAGCAAAAGTGCGATCCCACGAACTCAAAGAAAAGTTCAAATTTGATTTAGCTATGTACACTACCCGGTCTCAGCTTACCCATCACCAGGACAGTGAACCGCCACAAAATCCCACTCGCTTGGGGGATGAAGTCTTACACCTGATTAAAATGATTCTCCTCAGACGAGGGCCATACAATTATGTGAATTTAGCCCATATCTTTTTACAACAAACCCAGGATATTAGTTATCAGGAATTTAAGCAAGCTCTCCAACGTTACCTGGTTTTTTCTGTAGATGATACTGCTTTTATTCATTTAATCGAAAAGAAATTATCGGTTCAGTTAAATAACCTCTACTCTAACTATGACGATCTACCGGTGAATAAAGCTTTATTGCTGAGAACTTGTAACCGAGTGGTAGAGTATTTGACGACTGAAGATCGTAAGACTCCTTCAACTTTATTTGTGCTGTGGGTGGCTCAAAATAACCCGTTAACTTTGGTCACTATGATGCTGAAGTTAATCTTAATCAGTAAACCGACAAGAGTTCACCTGGAAGCGAGAATTGCGGATTTAATTCACTACTACAAAGATTATCCAGAAAATGAATGTCAGTGGCTGATTAATTTTATGGAAGTGTTGAACATTGCCTTTGCAATTTATGCGGATAATGTGCAATATAATTTGGTTCGCATTGACCAAAAGAGCTTGGGGAGTCAGTCCTTATCGAACTTAGATAAGTATAAAGTATTTTCTCAACTGAACAAAGCTCAACCCGTTGATTTTGTTCATGAAAATCATGAGGATTTCCTGGAGGACGAGGAAGAGTAATATTAAGTCTGCTTGTTCACCCTTTATCCGGACTTGATATTATGTAAGTCAATGTGTAAGGTGGGCACTGCCAGCCCTACTCGTTGGGGTCTCACTAAAATGGCTCAAAGCGCTACCCAATCTGTTATTTTTTCCCCCTATCCCCCTATCACAGCGAAAAGCGCTGTAAATCCTAATGGTTAAATGTGGATCGGGCTAATTCGAGGGCGGTTTGATAAACCTGTCGCCAAGGGAGATGGTGTTGGCGGGCTAGTTCGGCACAGTCTTCATATTCGGGTTGTAGATTGGAGAGTTGTTGCCCTTGCCAAGCGAGCTTAATCTGAACGGAGCCATAGGGGGTTTCTAGGGTGCGGAGTTCTCGACGCAAAATGGAACGGTTTTGGAGGGTTCGGCGAATGCCTAATGTGGTGGTTTCTTGGAATAATAGGGTTTCGCAGGCTGTGATGTGGGTGGGGGGACAAATGACGGTTAAGAGTACGCCGAGGCGTGATTTTTTCATGGTGATGGGTTGGGTGAATACATCTAAGGCTCCGGCAGCTAGGAGTTGATCGCAACAGTAGGCGATCGCCTGGGGACTGAGGTCATCAATTTGAGTCTCTAATACGGCTACTTGCTCTAAACCCTGCGGTTCACCTGGGGAACCCACCCACAAGCGGAGCAAATTGGGTAGGGGTAACTGTGCCGATCCGGCTCCTAAACCGACCTGTTCTAAGCGCATGGAGGGAACGGAACCGAAACCTGTGGCTAGAGTGGTGGCGATCGCCGCCCCCGTAGGAGTCACCAACTCCCGCTCAATCCCATTACTGTAAACCGGAACCTGGGCCATTTCCCACAACCTCAACACCGCCGGAGCAGGAACCGGTAAAATCCCATGAGCTGCCTTGACTGTACCCCCTCCCGTCGGCAGAGCCGAACAAAACAGGCGATCGATCCCTAACCACTCCAACCCCAAACAAGTGCCCACAATATCCACCAGAGCATCTGTTGCCCCCACCTCATGGAAATGTACCCGCTCTGGTTCAATGCCATGAACCGCAGCTTCTGCTAAAGCCAAACGGTGAAAAATGGCTAAACTGCGCTCTTCCACCCGTGGAGGCAGTTGAGCATCCTTAATCATCTCCACAATCTCCGGTAAATGGCGGCTTCCGTGGTGATGATCGTGATGAGGGTGATGATCGTGGGAATAACTCAGATCTACATGAACCTTAGTGCCCACTTGGCCATGATGGGTCACCGTTTCCTCGCGTAACTGATACTCATCCTCGATTTGTAAGGATTTCAAGCCCTCTTGCAGGTATTCTAGAGGAACTCCAGCATCCACCAAAGCGCCCAAACACATATCACCCGCTAAACCCGTGGGACAATCCAGATACCCGATTTTATTCATTCATCTACCCCCAAAGTTATGGCAATCCTGTATACCCTACATCCCGAAACACCGCAACAGCGAACCCTCCAAGAGATCAAAGAAGCTCTTCAAGATGGAGCGGTGATGTTATATCCCACTGATACCGTTTATGCGATCGGTTGCGATCTGAATGCTAAATCCGGTATCGAGCGCGTCAGACGGATTAAACAACTCTCTAATGATAAACCTTTAACCTTCCTCTGTTCCTCCCTTTCTAATGTAGCCAGCTATGCCACAGTGAGTGATGTGGCTTATCGGATTATGAAGCGTTTAATTCCTGGGCCCTATACCTTTTTATTGCCTGCAACCAAGGAGGTTCCCCGGTTGGTGATGTCTCCCAAACGCCGAACGACTGGAATTCGAGTGCCGGATAATCCCATTTGTTTAGGTCTGTTGGAGGCTTTAGAGAATCCGATTATCTCCACCTCCGCGCACTTGGTGGGCGATGAGGAAATGTCCGCCACTCCCAGCGCTCCCGAATATACTTCGACACAAGAACTCTTTGACCGTCTCGATAAACTGGTGGATATCATTATCGATGATGGTTTACCGGTTGAATCCCAAGTTTCGACCGTTCTGGATTTAACTCAGATGGAACCAAAAGTGGTGCGTGAAGGTCTGGGATGGGAAGCAGCATCGGATTGGGTGTCCGATGCTGATTAGTCTAGAGGATCGATCGTCACCCCTAGGGTTGGACGATCTCTCTAGGGTTTCGGAATCAGGGAATTTCAGAGGCATCTACCCCACACCAGTTTTTTTAGCCACTCCTGCAATTGTCTACTCATGACTGCTCTAGGGGGTTTGCTGCTCTAGCCCCCAATTAGGGAATTGAAAATGGCTTAAAGTCTAGCGTTGACCAAGGTTTGGACGATCGCCCATCAAGGTGCGATCGCCAAGTCTTCCCCTGCGCTCTTGTTCTGGAGTCGATCTACCTGATCGAAGAGTGCCACAGCAGAACCCCTTTATTTTCTGAGGGACATCTACAGTCAGAGTATAGACAGCGCGAGGGATTCAACCCGAAACGATGTCATCACGCCGAGTGCATTTAACCTAAAGGAGATTCAACTGATGAATACTAAATCCAGCCCTTCTGCTACCCTCTCTAATCTCGATTCCGCTCAATCCAATCCCTCTTTCACTGCTCTTAACTCTTGTGCAACTCCAAGCGCCCCAATTCCGGAGTCTTCTGAACCCGTGATGGATGTCCAAGCGCTACTAGGGTTAATTAGTGCTGAACTTGGCAATGGGATGCAGATTAATTGTCGCTCTATTCGGGGAGTGGCTGAACGGATGGCGCGGGAAGTCGAGCGCATTTGCCAAAAGAGCGATCGCATTCAAAAATCGGGAATCATTGAATCTTGGCAACGGACTCTAGCCCATAACCGGATTGAAAAATGCTTACAGTATTACAAACTCGGTTCCCGTCAAGGTCGGAGTGAACTCCACAGCAATCTGAGTGTAATGGTCTATCGCCATGTGGCTAAAACGAGCGCTCGCTTAGGGTTTAGGGCGCGCTATAGTTTGATAGAAGACTTCATGCAAGGTTTTTATGTGGAAACCCTGAAAGCCTTCCGTCGGGAAAATGAGCTGACACAAGAGTATAGCCCCCGCACCCGCTTAGAATTAGCTGAATATATGGCGTTTACGGAACAATATGCCAAACGACGCATTGGTTTACCCGGTGGCATTTCCCAAAGATTGATTGTCCTCAGAGCGCAAGGATTTTCTCGTCGTCAACCCCAAGAGATGTCCGTAGATATGGAAATGGCAGTAGAATCGGGGAAAACGGAAGAGGCGCAAATGTACAGCCGCGATCCTGCCCTGCATCAAATTCGTGAGAAAATGGTTGCCGGTGCGATCGATCCTTCTGAGTCGGTACTGCGCGATCGCGTCATTCGGGAATTAACCGAGTATCTCCAATCTCAGGAACAGTTCGATTGTATCGATTACCTGAATCTGAAGCTGCAAGATTTCTCGGCTACCGAAATTGATGAAACCCTAGGCTTAACCCCACGCCAACGGGATTATCTACAACAACGGTTTAAGTATCATGTGGAAAAATTCTCCCGCTTCCATAACTGGCATTTGGTTCATCAGTGGCTGGGTGCGGATCTCGATCAAAATCTAGGGTTGTCTCCTTCCCAATGGCAAGAGTTCTTTAGTCAACTCGCTCCTGAGCAACAACAACTGTTCCAACTCAAACAAGCGGGAATTGAGGATACTGAAATTGCTACCGCGATCGGCTGTACCCCCAAACAATTACAAAAGCGCTGGAATAAATTACTGGAATTGGCTTGGAAGGCACGCAATCAGGTTAACTCCTAGTCAGAGCTGTGGAGTTAGAATATGAAAAAGGGGATCTTGATGGCAGACTGTTCACCTCGAACACTCTACTTTCCCCTTTGTACCTTATGGTAATCTTGAGGGTTAGCTAGTTCGTATATTATCAACCCATCCTTTTGTTTTATCCCCTTCAAACCCGCTCATGGCAGGGAAAGTAAAAAACCCTTTGTTTCCAGAATCTAAACAAGTACCGCTTGGTTGGGTTCTGATTGTTCCTTTTCTGATTCAGATTTTTGCCGCAGTGGGTTTAACCGGTTGGTTTTCTCTGCGTAATGGTCAAACTGCCGTTGAACAGGTGACGACTCAACTGCGAAATGAACTCACCGCTCGCATTGAGCAACATCTGGACACCTATCTACAAACGCCTCATTTGATTAATCAGATGAATATCCAGGCGATCGCTAGTGGTCAATTGGATATCAATGATGAAGTAGCCGTTCGTAACCATTTATGGCAACAAATTAAACTCTTTCCCCATATTGCCCAAATTGGATTTTTGACCCCTAACGGTTATTTTCAGTCCATTAATCACGAGTTGAATCCTCCGTCTTTACATTGGATTATCAGTAATAAAAACAACTTAAAAAATTTAAATATTTATCCCCTGGATAACCAAGGGAATCCTGAAAAAGTAGCAATTCCCTGGAACTCTGGCGATCCTAGACAAGAGCCATGGTATCAAAATGCCCTAAATCATTCAGGGCTAGTCTGGACACAGCAGAAAGAATTTCCTCCCGATCGGGAACCGGAATTGATTTTAAATGCAAGTCAAATTTGGAACAATAAAGAGAAGGGAATTGCCGGAGTCATTAAAAGCAGTCTCAGCCTATCCCAAATCCAAGATTTTTTACAAGGACTACAGATTGGGCGATCGGGTCAAACCTTTATTATAGATAGTCAAGGCTATTTAATTGCCAGCTCTCTACCCGAAAAATCGGCAAATCCTCAACCCAAAACCTCCTTCCCCAAGACAGCAGAAAATAGCCCTAATGCTCTTATTCGCTTAACCACCAAACAGATCGAAAATGAATTGGGAAATATTGAACAAATTCAACAGTCTCATCAACTGAGTTTTTTATTTAAACATCAACGGCAATTTGTGCAAGTCACGCCCCTCGAAAACAATCAAGACCTCGATTGGCTCATTGTTGTTATTATCCCTGATGCAGACTTTATGGGAGTGATTTATGAAAATATTCGCAATACCATTCTCCTCTGTTTTGTAGCATTAATGGTAGCTGCAAGCCTCGGATTAGTGACTGCCCGTTGGATCTCTAAACCTATTTTTAACTTAATTAAAGCATTAGAATCAATCTCCGCAGGCAACCTGGATCAAACCTTAAACATTCATCAATCACGCCTACCCAAAATCCATGAATTGGAGGTTTTATCTCGGTCTTTTAACCAAATGTCGGATCGATTTCGTCAGTCCTACGAAGAACTGGAAATTCGAGTCCAATTGCGAACGTTTGAATTAAAAGAAGCCAAAGAAGCAGCCGATGCTGCCAATTCTGCTAAAAGTGAGTTTCTCGCCAACATGAGTCATGAATTACGCACTCCCCTCAATGGCATTCTAGGCTATACCCAAATCTTAAAACGTTCCCAAAGTATTCCCGAAAAAGAACAAGATGGAATTGAAATCATTCATCAATGCGCCACTCACTTACTGACCCTGATTAATGATATTCTCGATCTGTCTAAAATTGAAGCTAGAAAATTAGATATTCATCCATCAGATATCCATTTCCATACCTTTTTAGAAGGAGTGGCAGAGATTTGTCGGATTCGCGCCGATCAAAAAGCAATTGGCTTTAACTATTTAGCCGATCCAAACTTACCCCATGGCATCCATGGAGATGAAAAACGAATTCGTCAAGTTTTAATTAATTTATTAGGAAACGCAATTAAATTTACCGATGTGGGCAAAGTTTCCTTTAAGATAGAGAGTTTAGAGAAAATCGAGCAAGAAGAACAAACTATCCATAAAATTCGCTTCCAAATTCAAGATAGTGGAATTGGAATTGATTCAGAAAAATTAGAGTCCATTTTTTTGCCGTTTGAACAAGTAGGAGATGTCTCTAAACAAGCTGCCGGTACAGGGTTAGGACTAGCCATCAGTCAAAAAATTGTGGCGATGATGGGCAGTAAGATCCAGGTAGAAAGTGAACTCGGTAAAGGAAGTTTATTCTTTTTCGATTTAGAGTTACCTGAAGTGTTAGCATATAAAGAAGAGAGCAATACTCTTCCCACGAAAAAAATTATCGGTTTTGAAGGACTTGAAACTGCCAAAATCATGGTCGTTGATAATCATTGGGAAAATCCATCCATTATTAGGAATCTTCTAGAGCCAATGGGATTTACTATCACTGAAGCTAATAATGGTCAAGAGGCTCTCGAACTACTGCCTGTGTTTGTCCCTAATTTGATAATTACCGATTTAGAAATGCCGATTATGGATGGAATTGAGTTAATTAAAGCTGTGCGATCGCACCCAGATTGGCAAAATTTACCCATTATCGTATCCTCTGGTCGTGTCTTTGAAGCCGATCGCCATCGCGCTCTAGAAGTAGGTGCGAATGCCTTTTTACCCAAGCCTCTAGATACCCATGGACTTCTAGAACAGATTCAAGCTTGGTTAAATCTCGAATGGATCACGGAGTCCTCGTCAACAGAAATGAATCCTGAAACTCTGGCTGTTCCCATCGCCCCAGATGCCTCAGATGAGCTATTGATCCCCGATCGAGAACATTTAGCTGAATTATATCGCTTGGCTCTGGAAGGAAATCTCAAGAAAATCCAAAAGAAAGTCAATTTAATTGCTGAAGCCGATCCCGATCTCCACCCATTCTGCGAGCAAGTGATTCGCCTGGCTAAAGGGTTTAAGGAAAAAGAACTACTCGAATTAATTGAAACTCATTATCAGAGCCTCAGAGGAGAAAACCATGAGTTATAACGAGCCGGAATCCAATATTATTTTAGTTGTGGATGACAATCCCAATAATTTAGCTGTTTTATCGGATTTTCTGGATGAATCTGGATTTGAGGTTAGGGTAGCTAGAGACGGAGAAAGTGCTTTAGAAAAGGTCAATTATGCTCCTCCCGATTTAATCTTATTAGATGTCATGATGCCGGGAATTGATGGGTTTGAAGCCTGTAGACAATTAAAGTCTAATTCAGAGACGGAGCCTATACCGGTTATTTTCATGACAGCTTTATCTGATACAGTAGATAAGGTTAAGGGTTTGGAATTAGGCGCAGTTGACTATATTACTAAACCCTTTTCTCAAGAAGAGGTGTTAGCTAGGGTTAGGCTCCATTTAAGATTGAGGTCAATGGCGAAAGAGTTGACCGAACAAAATCAAATGCTAAAACAGGAAATTGAGGAAAAAAATCGAGCCGAAGCAGCATTACAGGCTTTAACTCAAGAGTTAGAAGAACGAGTCCAAGCCAGAACTGCCGAGCTTCAACAGGCCATTAAAGATTTACAAGATGCCCAAGTGCAGTTGGTGCAAAGTGAAAAAATGTCTACCTTGGGTCAGTTGGTGGCGGGAGTTGCCCATGAAATTAATAATCCGGTGGGGTTTATTATGGGTAATTTAAGTCATGCCCAGGAGTATATTGATGATATTATTGAACATTTGAGTTTATATCAAGATCATTATCCTGAACCGGTTGCAGAGATTCAAGATCATTATGAAGAGATTGAATTGGATTTTTTGCTTAAGGATTTGCCGGATTTAATTTCCTCAATGCATGAAGGAACGGATCGGATTCGCAATATTAGTCAATCGTTGAGAACGTTTTCGCGATCGGATACGACGAGTAAGGTAATCAGTAATATTCATGAGGGCATCGATAGCACTCTGCTGATTCTCAAGCATCGCTTAAAGGCATCGGATGAACGGCCAGCGATCGCCATTATTAAAGAGTATGGAGATACAGCAGAAGTCCCCTGTTATCCGGGTCAACTGAACCAGGTGTTTATGAATTTGCTGGCCAATGCGATTGATGCCTTAGATGAATCCAATCAGGGGCGCACCTTCCAAGAGATTGAAGCCAATCCGAACAAAATTACAATTCAAACCCAATTGTCCCCTTCTGGAAATGAAGTGATGATTAGCATTGAGGATAATGGTAAGGGGATTCCCGCAGAGATTCAGAGTAAAATCTTCGATCATCTCTATACGACCAAAGCTTGCGGACAAGGGACGGGTTTGGGGCTATCGATTAGTCGGCAGATTGTGGAAGAAAAACATGGGGGTAAACTCAGTTGCGATTCAGCTAGAGATCGCGGCTCCGTCTTTACCATTACGTTACCCCTAAAGTAAACTCACCTCTTGGCTATAGTAGAACAGAAGTCTAGTGCGATCTGGAGTTAATGCTTGATGGATTTATCTTCTGCGTCCTTACCTCCCCCAGAATTAAGTCAATCCCAACCGTGGCAGTCCACCTCTTCCCCCCAAGATATCGGTATTTCATTACTGATCGAAATGGCTCAACGGGGAGAAATTGATCCTTGGGATGTCCAAGTGATTGATGTGATCGATCGCGTTTTAGAGCAACTGAGCGCCCGTGCTGCCCTGAGCGGGGAAGAGTCGGCTGTTAATCGGGCGGACTTATCGGAGTCTGGGCAAGTGTTTCTTTATGCTTCTATGCTCGTCCTCTTAAAAGCCGAAAGTCTAGAAGAAGATAGTCAGGAGCTTTCGCCAGAAGACTTCGCTGACGAAATGGAGAATTACGAAGATCGGGCTGATGGTTCTCGTCCTCGTGTCCCCTTTCGCTTAGAAAATCAACTGCGTCGCCGAGCCATTGCCCGACCGGCGAAACAACGGCGCGTTACCCTACAAGAGCTGATCGATCAACTGCAAACCATGAGCCAAACTCTGGCGGATCGCTCTGGGACATCCCCTCGTCGTCGCGCTCTTTCCCGCGCCCAAACGGCCAAAGCTATCCGCCAATTGGCACATGAAGAAAATTTATCGGAGGTGGCAGAAAAATTGGAAAAGTTTCTGGGTCAATATGGAACCACTGAGGAGGAGAAACCGGAATGGCTGGAACTTGAACAATTGCTGGTTTCCCATCCCCAATGCGATCGCGTGGGCACATTCTGGGGCCTGCTTTTGCTCTCGGCCCAATCTAAAGTCGAATTAAAGCAAGAAGAATTCTATCAAGACCTAAAAATCCGTGTCCTAGGCGAACTGAGTCCGGCTTAAGGATTTTTTGCCCAAAAATCGACAGATTCAGAAGTTAAGGAGTAAAATCACTGATAACCTATACACATATGGATCAGGTTGTTATCGAACTCCAGAACCTGATCGGTTGAGTCTGATTAGCGTATTGGAATCCCCGTAGTGAAGAAAGACCTGTGGTTGAGGAATAGACAATTATGAAAGCCATGATTCTGGCGGCTGGTAAGGGAACTCGTGTCCGGCCCATTACTTACACCATTCCCAAGCCGATGATTCCCATCCTACAAAAACCGGTAATGGAGTTTCTCCTGGAACTATTGCGCCAGCATGGTTTTGACCAGGTGATGGTCAATGTGAGCCACCTGGCCAATGAAATCGAAAGTTATTTTCGGGATGGACAACGGTTTGGGGTGCAAATTGGTTATTCTTTTGAAGGACGAATTGAACCCGATGGAACCCTCGTCGGCGATGCTTTAGGCTCGGCGGGGGGGATGCGCCGTATTCAAGATTATAATCCGTTTTTTGATGATACTTTTGTGGTTTTGTGTGGAGATGCCCTGATTGATTTGGATTTAACGAAGGCCGTTAAGTGGCATAAGGAAAAAGGGGCGATCGCCACGGTGATTATGAAATCTGTCCCTAAAGAAGAAGTGTCCAGCTATGGAGTGATTGTCACTGATAAAGACGGACGGGTGAAATCCTTCCAAGAAAAACCCTCTGTTGAAGAAGCTATTAGCACGGATATTAATACCGGGATTTATATCTTTGAGCCAGAAGTGCTAAATTATATTCCCTCTGGTCAAGAATATGATATTGGGGGTGAACTGTTTCCTAAGTTGGTGGAAATGGGTGCGCCTTTTTATGGCATTTCTATGGATTTCCAATGGGTGGATATTGGCAAAGTTCCGGACTATTGGCGAGCGGTGCGTGGGGTGCTGCTCGGAGAGATTAAGAATGTGTCCATTCCCGGACAGGAAGTTGCTCCTGGAATTTATACAGGTCTCAATGTGGCGATTAATTGGGATAAGGTCGATATTACTGGCCCTGTTTATATTGGCGGCATGACCAAAATTGAAGATGGGGCTAAGATTGTGGGCCCGGCGATGATTGGGCCAAATTGCCATATTTGTAGCGGAGCAACGGTAGAAAATAGTGTTATTTTCGAGTATTCCCGCCTGGGTGCAGATGTGCGATTGGTCGATAAATTGGTGTTTGGACGCTATTGTGTGGATAAAACCGGGGCATCCATTGATGTGCGATCGGCTGCTTTAGATTGGTTGATTACCGATACTCGTGCTGTGCCGCCCCCTGTGCCACCAGAGGAACAACAGGCGATCGCCGAATTACTAGAATCCGATACTTAACCGCAAGGGAATGGGGGAAGCTTGCAGGTAGTGGGTTCGTGCGGGTTTCCGCAAGCGGACATGAATACAAAAATAGTTTTCAGTCTACAAGATTTGGGTATAACCCGCCCCTACAGAGAACAGCAAGCGTAAATAAATAGATTTGATATTAGAAGTTCCAAGAGTGACAGAAGAGGGTTAGCCTAAATTCTGCCGGTTTTTGGGTTTTTGTCTCCAGGCCCAAGAGCCTGGATTTTTTTCGCCTAAATTTGTTGTACATTCTTATGATAACCATTATCTACTTCTATGATTTGACCCATTACTTGACTTCCCGAAAAAGGGAAGGTCATAGTCGTTTTAGGCAGATTTTAGGCATAGGCACAGCTTCCCATGACCTTAAAAGTCGTGAGAGTGAGAGTCCGTAAGCGTTAGTTCTTGATGGGGGCAGAGGGACTTGAACCCTCACGACTTTTAAGGTCAACGGATTTTCATTCTCCCACAGCTTTCGCTGTTGCCTTGAGACGTTGCTCACCGGTTTTGAGAATCGGACCCTCCCTTTACCCTCGGCTTAATACGTTAGGGTAGCTCCCGTCGGGCCTCTGCACCTTCCTTTGATACTCAGTTGGGGATCGTAATCCTCAATTTTTCTCTTAGGCTTGGCTCAGGATTGCCATGTCTGTTACCAGATTTAGGTTTCCCTGAGTTTGAGAGCTTACACTTAGCAAGTTTCTCTGCTAAGGCTCAGTTTTCTAAGTCCGTAGCGTCTACCATTCCGCCATGCCCCCCAACTCAAGCTGAGTGTGGGATGGTGAATCAAAGATGTCACACAATATATAATTACATCATGAATCTGTTTTTTTGGCAAGTCTCTGAATCAAATTGGGGTAAAAACCGAGTTAAGGGGAGAGAAACCCAGGGGGCTAAAAGTGGTATGATCTCTCTGGATCGCTCACTTATTAAGTATAGCTAGATGGATATAATCACGTTACTGCTCTACGGAATTTTGGGGGGAACCTATCTCCTAGTCTTACCGGCTCTGATCTACTTCTACCTCGATCGCCGTTGGTATGTAGCCAGTTCCATCGAACGGTTGTTGATGTACTTCATGGTCTTTTGGTGCTTCCCTGGAATGCTGGTATTGGCTCCCCTCATTAATCTGAGACCCAAACCCAGACAAATCTCGTAAACTCCATCATCGATTAAAGGTAAGCAGGACGTGCGACGAATTGATGTGATTATCTATTGCGTGGCGATTTTGGCCACGGGGGGTTTGGTCTATGGGCTGTTTCAACTCGCTGGGTTAGATAGCCTGGATGCTGGCCGCTGGAGCCAAGTAATCCTGATGGGTGGGGTGTTGGTTTGGGTGTCTACCTATTTATTTCGGGTGGGAACCCAGAACATGACCTACAATCAGCAACGTCGCGACTATGAAGAGGCTCTGCTACAAAAACGGTGGGAATCTCTAACTCCAGAGGAGAGAGCAAAACTGGAAGCCGAGGTGGCTTCAGAATCCGATCCTTCTATCTCCCCTGATTGACGAAATATTACTGTTATGACCTATGCGATTACTGAGTGTTTTCAGCGATTGCGATCGCAAAACACTCCAGCGTTAATTCCCTTTATTACTGCCGGCGATCCGGATTTGGAAACCACGGCTCAAGCCTTACAAGTTCTCGATCGCCAAGGGGCGGATATCATTGAACTGGGGGTTCCCTATTCCGATCCCTTGGCAGATGGCCCGGTGATTCAAGCGGCTGCTACCCGCGCTCTACAACGGGGAACCCGTCTAGAGTCGGTCTTAGAACTGCTCAGTCAAGTAAGTCCCCGTTTGCAAGCGCCAGTGATTTTATTTACTTATTACAATCCCATTCTCCATCGGGGAATAGAGCGATTTTTAGATGAAATTCGTCAAGCGGGAGTGGCGGGTTTAGTGGTTCCTGATTTGCCCCTAGAAGAGGCAGAGTGTATCCTAGAACCGGCGGCTGCACGGGGGATTGAGGTGGTGTTATTGGTTGCGCCAACGAGTTCGCCAGAGCGAATTGAGGCGATCGCCCAAAAGTCCCAAGGATTCATCTATTTAGTCAGCGTCACCGGAGTTACCGGAGTGCGTACCGAAGTCGCCACCAGAGTGCCAGGTTTAATTCAGCAGATTCGTCAAGTTACGGATAAACCCATCGGAGTTGGCTTTGGCATTTCCCAGCCCGAACATGCCCAGCAAGTGGTGGAGTGGGGGGCTGATGCTGTGATTGTTGGCAGTGCGATCGTTCGCCGACTCGCCGATCGGGGAATTGACTCCGTGGGCCCCTTTTGCCACAGCTTAAAACAGGCCATGATTCAATCGGTCATCCCTAGCCCATAACCCTCAATGGTGGAGCCAGTGGCTCCACCCAGTCAAAGCTACAACATCACCGTATTGGCATCCCGAATCCCAGGAACCTTAAGAATCTCCTCTAAAATTCCTTCCGGTAGGGGATCGTCAATCGTCAGCACCATCACAGCATCACCGCGCACAATCTGGCGACCCACCTGCATACTGGCAATATTGACATTAAAACTACCCAACAGAGAACCAATCTTACCAATAATCCCCGGCATATCCCGGTGACGAGTAAACAGCATATGTTGATTGGGGGGCACATTAATGGGGAATCCATCCACCGTGGTAATCCGAATCTCGCCATCACCGAGCAATGTACCCGTTACCTCATGCTCCTCTGAAGGCCCCTTCACTTGCAATAACAGAGAACCCTTATAATCCCGGATACTGGCATCGCGAGTTTCAATCACCCGAATGCCCCGCTCTTGAGCTTCAATAGACGCATTCACATAGTTAACGCGCTCGCGCAAAGCACGGGAAAGTAAGCCCTTGAGCGCCGCAATTACAATCGGTTGGCTTTGATTATTCGCCAGTTCCCCTTGCAGACGAATATTGAGGCTTTCCACACGCCCGCCCACCAATTGACTCACCAGGTTACCCAGAGTTTCCGCCAATTGCAGATAGGGGCGCAATTGTTCCAAGGCATCGGGATGCAGTCCGGGAATATTCACCGCCGAGCGTGCAGGCAATCCTAGCAGTACATCCCGAATTTGCTCGGCCACATCCACGGCTACATTCACTTGAGCTTCCGTGGTTGAGGCTCCTAAATGGGGGGTTAAAATCACCTCTTTTCCTAGCTCCGTTAGGGGAGATTCACCCAGGGGTTCATTCGCATACACATCCAGAGCTGCTCCGGCAATTTGACCGTTTTTAACGGCTTCAGCGAGGGCCGCTTCATCAATAATCCCCCCTCTGGCACAGTTAATAATCCGCGCCGTAGGTTTCATTTTGGCCAAAGACTGAGCATTGATTAAATTGGCTGTTTCTGGGGTTTTGGGAATGTGGAGGGTAATATAGTCAGATTCTTGCATCAGAATATCCATATCCACCAGCCGACAGCCTAATTGATCTGCCCGTTCTGCGGAAATGAAGGGATCGAAGGCAATGAGCTTCATACCCATGGCTTTGGCGGCTCCTGCGACATGGGAGCCAATTTTGCCTAAGCCGACAATTCCCAAGGTTTTTTTATAGACTTCTGTACCGACAAATTTTTTACGCTCCCACTGGCCATTTTTGACGGACTGGTTAGCATCAGGAATATGGCGGGATAGCGATAGCATTAAGGCTATGGCATGTTCAGCCGCAGCAATGGTGTTGCCTTCTGGGGAATTAACGACAATCACTCCTCTACGGGTGGCAGTGGGGACATCGACATTATCGACTCCAACCCCAGCGCGACCAATAATTTTCAGTTGTACACCCGCTTCAATGATTTCTTGGGTGACGCGGGTTCCGGAGCGAATCATAAGAGCATCGTATTCCGGAACGACTTTCACCAGCTCCTCTACGGGCAGGCCGGTTTTTACGTCAACCTGGGCAACTTGAGATAGGATATCTATTCCAGCTTGATCGATGGGGTCGCAAACGAGAACTTTAGGCATGATCGGGGGAGAACGTGATGAACAAGTTGTTGAGTGAGATGGACAGGGGGTTGAGGATAGAGAAAGTATAGGTCAAGTGCGATCGCCGATGCAAAAAACACCTGACCTATTCACCGATGACCCGCGATCGGGACAACCGTAGGTTATTGTAACCCTAAAACCGGCCCCGTCATAATCTATATATTATTGCCCTTCTCTCAGCCCTTACCCCAAGACCAAAATCTCCTATCTCAAGTGCAAAATACCACACTTCCTCGTCGGTTCTAACCTTGAAAAAGATGAGCCGCCATCCGGTTGTGATCCCCTAAAATATAATCAATAGACTTGTATCCGACAGAAGCGATCATCGATTTAAATACATCAGGGGGATATTTGAAAGAACTCAAGGTATGAACTTTCTGCCCTTTTTCAATGACTACAGTGTGTCCTTGAATTTCAATATTTTGCGTTTCAGTTGCCGTCAAAACATGCTTGAGATCGTGAGTTTCAGATACCCATTCTGGTTTATAACTAAAGGCTTCTGGTTTCATTCCCACTGCACCCGAATCCCGATCGACACGAAACATAATGTTCTCCATGAAAACAGCCATTTTTGGCGTATCATAGGCCTTCATCAAAGAAACTTCATCTTGGTTAGCATCATGAACCAGGAGTAAATAGTGGGGTTTACCAATTAATTCCTTGATATGAGCGATAAAAACGGGAACTTCTTCTTTTCTCAGATTGGCAATGGTACTCCCCTTGAATAAAACAACCGGTTTTTCATATTCGGGTAGAGTCTCCAGTTGAGTGAAGTCTTGCTGCATTCCTTCAACCGAAATGTTAGGCAGTTCAGCACGAATCACTTCAACGACTTTATCCACAAAATCTTGGGAAATATCAATTCCCAAATATCCTTTCAATTCATCGCAAGAGCGAAGCAGGGGCAACGTTTTCAGGCGGATACTTGTCTCACTTCCAGGGCCTAACTCAACAAAGGTCGCGTTACCACCAATTTTTTCCGTTAGCAAATTGCCTTTACCTTGGAAAAGTTCAGCCTCGTACTTGTACAGGTAATAATCTTTTTCACCCTTGAGCATCTCATTGTACAAAATGCCACCTTGAACTGGATCGTTGTCATCTTCAGGTGTTCCATACAGATAAGGCCATAAATTTCCACTGATTTTACCGAGCAAGAAGTCCATTGCATCTTGCTCTAGTTTATTAATGACTTTTTTATCTCCGATTAGTTTAGTCATGTTTTCTGTGGTTAATCGACAAACACTATCATTCTATTTAAGCAGAGAATACTCTTTTGCAAAGGTTTTGTTATTTTTTCTTTACAAATTAATTGAGTGAGGTGGTTCTTGGAGAATTTTTATAGAAACAATCACTGAAATAAAAGAGTCAATCCAGTAAATAATTACCCTTAAGACGGGCTTTTAGGAAGGTGGATAATAAAGCTAGTTTCTTGGGGTGAAGAGGTACACTTCAGACGACCTCCATGTTTTTCAACAATAATTTGATAGCTAATCGCCATGCCCATCCCCGTTCCTTTACCCACTGGTTTTGTGGTAAAGAAGGGGTCAAAAATGCGGGGTTTAACCTCTGGAGGAATCCCAATACCATTATCACTAATCTCAATTTGAGCTTGCTCTGAATCTTCAAGCCATTGAGTTTCAATCGTTAGAGTATAGGGGGTTTTTGGGTTCTCCTTTTCTGCTTGATATTTTTCCTGGAGCGCATCAATCCCATTCATCATAATTTGCATGAAGGCTTGATTGAGTTCTCCAGCAAAACAGTCGATTTTTGGTAGTTTTCCATAGTGGCGATCGACTTTAATTTCCAGTTCATTAACTTCAGTCGTTCTAGGAGAATTTTGGAGTTTGAGGCGATTATTCAAAATAGTGAGTACGCTTTCAAGTTCATCATGAATGTCTACCTTTTTGAGTTTGGCTTCATCTAAGTGGGCAAAGCGACGTAAGGAGTTAACAATTTTAGTGATTCTATCGGTTCCACTTTTCATGGAAAGGATAACATTGGGTAAGTCGGTAAGGGTAAAGTCAAGCTCTAGATCCGTAATCAGTTCGTTTATGGCAGGAGGGGGAGTAGGATAGGATTGCTGATAGGCATAATAGACATGCATGAGATCTTGGATATAGTTTTCCATATGCTCGATGTTGCCAGCAATAAAGCTAACTGGATTGTTGATTTCATGGGAAATTCCGGCTACCAGTTGCCCTAAGCTCGACATTTTTTCGCTTTGGATCAGTTGGATTTGGGTCGTTTTAAGTTGGTGGAGCGCTTGGGCGAGATCTTGGGCTTGTTGTTGCAGTTGTAGTTCGCTTTGTTTGCGTTGGATCAGGAGACTGATTTGGCTGGCGATCGCCTGAACCAGGGCGACGAGATTTAATTGGCAAGCGGTATTTTTATTTTGGTAAAAGACTAAGATCGCCATCACTTTTTGATCGACAATAATGGGAAGACCAAAAGCTGACTTGAATCCAATAGCCAGGGCTTGGGATTGTCTAACATATAAGCTTTCAGGATTTTGACTAATATCTTGAATCCATTCTAGGGTTTGAGTCTTCCAGATTTTTCCGGGTAGCCCTTCCCCTGGCTGAAAGTGTAAGGTTTCACTGAATTCACAAAAGGATTGAAAATTAGGGTCATTAGCAAAAGGATTGGCCAGATAGGATAAGGTTTGCCGATCTTCCTGGGGTAGCCAAGCTTCTCCATAAGTCCAAAGAATACGCTCGCAAATAATTTTTATGATTTGGGCAATTGCCTCTTGCCAAGTGGAGGTATGGGTTAAATACTGAGTGACTTCTAATAAGAGCCGTGTTTCTCGCTCTGCTTCTTGCAGTTGATAGTTTTTCTGGACTAAAGCTTGATTTTGTTGCTGAAGCTGGAGGTTAAGTTCAGTTAACTTTAAGTGGTGGGCAACCCGTGCTAAAACTTCTTCGGCTTGAAAGGGTTTAGTAATATAATCTACGGCTCCTACTTGAAAACCCTTAACTTTATCTGCTCCTTCATTAAGCGCGGTTAAGAAGATTACCGGTATATTTTCGGTTTCGGGATTATGTTTTAAATGCACACATAGCTCATATCCGTCCATTTCCGGCATCATGATATCTAAGAGAATCAGATCGGGCAGAAATCGAGTCAGACTCGCAAGGGCAAATTTAGCATTAGGGGCGAATCTTACATCATATCCTTCATTCTTCAGTAGACCTTTGAGCAGACGTAGATTTTCAGGAACATCATCAACCACTAAGATTTTGCTGGCTTCGTGACTGAAAACTGCGATCTCTTCAGGGGTTGTCCTATTGCTATCTGCCATTACTGTAACCCATTGATTTGAGAACTGATGCTTACTGAGAAGCATTGAGGACTGTCTCTCTATCTTAAATGAGTGGAGAGAATATGGGAAAGGGAGGAAATCAAGGGAAATAGAGTTTTGCCCGTTGGGTCAAGTATTTTAGGGTACAATTAACGCGATCTATAGGGATTCGTCGTCTTATTGGCGATCGCTCCTTCCTTGTTCTCTATTGCTGTATTCTATGGTTGCGTCATCCCCGTCTACACCTTGGATTATTCCTCCTCCTCAGCGCTTTGACGCTCCCTTGCGTCTGTTTTGTTTTCCTCCCGCAGGAGCTGGTGCTTTTTTATTTCGTCCTTGGTTAACCTACAGCTCTGCTGAAATTGAGATTTTTGCTATTCAATTACCGGGTCGAGAACATCGGTTAAAAGAACCTTGTTTTACTCAACTAGAGCCATTAATTCAAGCACTTACAGAAGCAGTTATTCCGACTTTAGAGCAAGGAAAGTTTGCTTTTTTTGGCCATAGTATGGGCGCTTTAATTGCCTTTGAACTCACCCGCGAATTGCGCCGCCAAGGTAGTGTTTTGCCAGAGCATTTGTTTGTATGTGGTCGCCGTGCCCCCCAAATTCCGATCGATCATCCCCTTTATCCAGAGTCAGATGCTATCTTAATTGAAGCGTTGCGTCAATATGGAGGAACACCGGAAGCGGTGCTACAAAATGCGGATTTAATGGAGTTGTTTTTACCCATTTTTCGGTCGGATTTGAGGGTCAATGAGAAGTATCAGTATCAATCAAAAATCCCTTTAGAGTTGCCGATTACGATGTTTGGAGCAATGAACGACTCGGTGGCTACTCCTGAGCAGTTTGAGCAATGGAGTCAACATACTTCTGCGAGGTTTGATTTACAGCTTTTTGAGGGAGGACATATGTTCTTTAAGGATGATCCTAGGTTGCTCTTAAATCCAATTTTTGAGCAATTAAATTGTCATATCAAGTCCGGATAAAGGGTGGAGAAGCGGGCAAGATGCCCGCACTCCTCTAATCCCTTGATATTACTGGAGTGGGAGCGTCTCGCTCCCTAAATTTTTAATCATGGTATTTCCGCTTCGCGGACATGAACAATCGGACTTGATATCATTTATGAGACGCTTTCTTGTAAGGTATCACTGAGCTTAACCCAGTTTTCTAGGCTGAGGTCTTCAGCACGAGCTTGGGGATTGATGTGGAGTTGCTCTAGAATGGTAGCCAGGCGATCGCTCTCAATCATCGATTTTAAGTTATTCCGTAACATTTTCCGTTTGGAGGAAAAGCCTAGAGTGACAATTTGTTCTAAATGACGGGGGTTAAGCGCGGGTTTTTCTAGACTTCTGGGAGTTAAGCGAATGACGGCTGATTCGACTTTGGGAGGGGGATAAAAGGCTTTTGCGGGTACAGGGCAGATGAGTTCACAATGGGCTAAATACTGGACGCGAACGGATAGCGCACCAAAGGCTTTGGTACTGGGATGGGCAACTAGGCGATCGGCGACTTCTTTTTGTACTAATAAAACAATGCTATCATAGTTTTTGGGCACAGGTGAAGCAATTTTGCCCAAGAGTTTTTCTAAAATGGGCCCGGTAATATTATAAGGAATATTAGCGACTACCTTATTAAGATTTTTAAATAAGGGATAAGGAGAAAGTAAATCTTCTAGGTTTAAGGATAAGATATCTCCTTGTAAGAGGAGAAAATTTTGCTTTTCTCTAAACTTTTTGGCTAATTTTTTACACAAATCTCGGTCAATTTCTACAGAAACTACAGCCTCTGCATGGGTAATGAGTTGACGGGTTAAAACTCCCATTCCTGGGCCAATTTCTAAGATTTTATCGCTGGCTTGTAAATTGGAAGCTGCAACAATTTTATTCAGAATCGATTCACTGTTGAGCCAATGTTGGGCAAATCGTTTGCGGGGTTGAAAATTCATGTTCTATCAAGTCCGGTTAAACCATTCAAAAAGCCTCCCCTTAACCTCTAATATAGTATCTACGAGTGGGGAGGCTAGGTTACTTAATACCCTACTGCAAATAACCCATTTCTACTAATTTATTCCAGACTTTATCCACACTTTCAGATAACTCTTCGAGATCGGTGCGGCATTCAATTTCGGGGTTTTCTGGGGGTTCATAGGGGTCAGAAATACCGGTGAATTGTTTAATTTCTCCCGCTCTAGCCCGTTTGTATAATCCTTTGACATCCCGTTCTTCACAAACGGCTAAGGGAGCATTAACAAAGACTTCTACAAAATCCCCGATTCTCTGGCGTACTTCTTCTCGAATGGCGCGATAGGGAGAAATGGCAGAGACTAAAACAATGACCCCATTTCGGGTTAATAAATGGGAGACAAATCCAATGCGGCGGATATTTTCATCTCGGTCTTCTTTGCTAAAGCCTAATCCTTTAGTCAGGTTTGTGCGGACAATATCGCCATCTAGGACTTCTAATTTAACTTCAGCAGCGCGTAATTTTTTTTCTAGGGCTTGGGTAATGGTGGTTTTACCAGCGCCACTGAGGCCGGTAAACCAGAGTGTAACACCACGGTGATTCATATCGAAGAACAAGTTTTAGGATTTGGATCTACTGTACTATTTTCCGGTCAACTTGCGAAAGTCAGTAATGAGTAAGGAACTGACAAGGGGCAATTGGCTCTCAGCCCCTTGTCTTAAAGGATTAGCGGCCGTAGGATTGGGTTAGGTGTCGCAGGCGATCGCCTAATTCATCACTCAACATCCCTAGATTATCATAGCGCCAACGCCAGTTTCCCGCACTGACGCTGGGATCGTTCATCCGTCCCTGATTGTCTAAACTGAATAAATCTTGTAGAGGAAGAATTGCCCAAACTGCCACAGAACTTAAGGCTGTGCGAATCAACAGCCAAGAAATCTCAGTAATTTCTTCCGGGGAAGCATAACCGAGATATTGGGCTAAATGCTGTTTTTCTTTTTCCCCGGCGTTTTTCCACCATCCCACTGACGTATCATTATCGTGGGTTCCTGTGTAGACGATCGCGTTTTGGGGATAATTATGGGGTAAATAGGCATTATCTGCTCCACCGCCAAAAGCAAATAGGAGAATTTTCATTCCGGGAAAGTTAAAATGATCCCGTAATTCTTCCACTTCTGGGGTAATAATGCCCAAATCTTCAGCTAAAACCGGTAGATTTCCCAAGGCTTCAGCCAAGGTTTGGAAAAATTCAAATCCGGGAGCTTTAACCCATTCTCCATTCATGGCTGTTTCTTCTCCGGCTGGCACTTGCCAATAGGCTTCAAAGCCTCGGAAATGGTCAATCCTTACCACATCTACATATTGCAGGGTGGCTCGGAAGCGTTCAATCCACCAAGCATAATTCGTTTCTTGTAATTTATCCCAATCGTAAACCGGATTGCCCCACAATTGCCCGGTAGCACTAAAATAATCGGGGGGTACACCCGCCATCCAAGCGGGTTCTAAGGTGTCCGGATCTAACTTGAAAATTTCGGGATTTGCCCAGACATCGGCGCTATTGTGGCAGACGTAAATCGAGACATCACCGATAATTTGAATGCCTTTTTCGTTGGTGTACTGGCGCAGATTTTGCCACTGTTCAAAAAACTTGAATTGCAGAAATTGATGGTATAGGATGGAATCAGCAAGGGTTTCTTTTTTCTGAGTGAGGACTTCGGGATGACGACGGGCGATCGCCGATTCCCAATGATTCCAAGCTTGTCCTCCATTTTCTTCCATCAGGGACATAAACAACACATAGTCATCCAACCAACTCGCCTGTGCCTGGCAAAATTCAGTGAAGGCAGGATTTTCTTCTTCTGCTAACTGTTCCTTAAAGGTTTCATAGGCTTGTTTGAGGAAGCCATACTTATGGGGAATTACGCGATCGAAATTGACTCGGTTATCTGAAATATCTTCTCCACTTAGAGGGGTTAATTCTTCAGAATTTAATAATCCTTCTGCGGCTAATTGCTCTAAACTAATCATCAATGGATTACCCGCAAAAGCGCTGTAATTCATGGTGTAAGGAGAATGTTCATAACCGGTTGGCCCCAAGGGCAAAATTTGCCATATTTTTTGCCCACTGCGAGCGAGGAAATCAACAAACCCATAAGCATTCTCTCCTAAATCGCCAATTCCAAAGGAACTGGGCAAGGAGGTTGGGTGTAATAAGATGCCACTTGCGCGTTCAAAAGCCATAGTGATTACAAACTCTACAAGAGATACGGACGATTCGTCCTCTCCATAGAATAAGGCAAAAAGTGCCCGGCGATCGCTGGGACGGATTTGTTGTTTTTTTAGTCAGCTACTGATTTTCCCAGGCTACCCCTATTTTTTGCTTCAGGTATTAAAATGAAAAGTCAAGAACATTGGACGATAGAAGAAATGCGCCACTCCATCCTCAAAGACGATCCCCTTTGGTTTAAAGATGCCATTATTTATGAAGTCCCTGTCCGCGCCTTTGCCGATAGCAACGGAGACGGTATTGGTGATTTTGGTGGACTGAAGGACAAGCTCGATTACATCCAAGAATTAGGGGTAACTGCTCTGTGGATACTGCCCTTTTTCCCTTCTCCTCTCAGAGATGATGGCTATGATATTGCTGATTACAATAGCGTCAACCCCATTTATGGAAACCTAGAGGACTTCAAAGAATTCTTACGGGAGAGCCATAAACGAGGGATTCGAGTGATTATCGAATTAATTGTGAATCATACCTCTGACCAGCATCCCTGGTTTCAGCGAGCCAGAAAAGCACCACCAGGGTCACCAGAGCGAGAGTTTTATGTCTGGAATGATAGCCCGAACAAGTATCAAGGCGCTCGGATTATTTTCCAAGATTTTGAACATTCTAACTGGTCTTGGGATTCGGTGGCGAATTCCTATTATTGGCATCGGTTTTATTCCCATCAACCGGACTTGAATTATGAAAATCCGGCGGTGCAAAAAGCGGTTTTGGAAGTAGTGGATTTTTGGTTAGAGATGGGGGTGGATGGTCTGCGCTTAGATGCGGTTCCCTATCTGTATGAGGAGGAGGGAACGAATTGCGAAAACTTGCCCCAAACCCATAAGTTTTTGCAAGATCTGCGGAGCCATATGGATACTAAATTTCCCAACCGCATGTTATTAGCGGAAGCCAATCAATGGCCAGAGGATGCGGCGGCCTATTTTGGCCAAGGGGATGAATGCCATATGAATTTCCATTTTCCCCTGATGCCGCGTCTGTTTATGGCTCTGAAGATGGAGGATAGTTTTCCGATCATTGATATTTTGCAGCAAACGCCCCAGATTCCGAATAATTGTCAGTGGGCGCTGTTTTTGCGAAATCATGATGAACTGACTCTGGAAATGGTGTCTGATGAAGACCGGGATTATATGTATCGGGTGTATGCTCAAGATCCGCAAGCGCGGATTAATTTGGGGATTCGTCGGCGTTTGAGTCCGTTGATGGATAACGATCGCCGCCGGATAGAATTGCTCAATAGTCTGCTCTTCTCTCTGCCAGGAACTCCCGTCCTCTATTATGGGGATGAAATCGGCATGGGGGATAATATTTATTTAGGCGATCGCAACGGAGTCCGTACCCCCATGCAATGGAGCGCAGACCGGAACGCCGGATTTAGCCGCACCAACCCCCAACGGCTCTATGCTCCCCCCATTCTCGACCCCGAATACCACTATGAAGCGGTCAATGTGGAAGCTCAACGGAGCAATACCAACGCTCTTTGGTGGTCAATGAAACGGCTGATTGCCACCCGCAAACGGTTCCAAGCCTTCGGTCGCGGTAGCTTTGAATTCCTCTATCCTGATAACCGCAAAGTGCTTGCCTTTACTCGCACCTATGCCGGAGAACATATCCTAATTGTCTCTAACCTCTCCCGGTTCGTGCAAACTGTCGAGCTAGATCTGACTCCCTTCCAAGGGATGAAACCCGTAGAAATCTTTGGGCGGACGGAATTTCCCACCATTGAGGATGCTCCCTATTTTCTCAGTCTCAGTCCCTACGCCTTCTACTGGTTCACCCTACAGGTAGAAGAGAACATCATCCCCACCCCCGTCCCTGTTACTCAACTCCCGACCCTAGAAGTGCCTACAGGCCCCTGGCCGAGCGCGTTCTATCAAAATGAACCCAAAACCCGCTTTGAACTGCATCTGCCCCACTACCTGATGACTCGCTCTTGGTTTAAGGGGAAATCGCGCACGATTCAATCGACCCAAATCAGTGATGTGATTCCCATTGCTTACCAAAACCGGGAAGCGCAGATTCTGCTCATTCAGGTGAACTATACCGAAGGTTCAGCCGAAACCTATGCTTTTTCCATTGCTTATGAAGCCATCAGTGATGATGAAAACCCCCTTCATGGAGAGCATATGATTGCCAAAATCAATGTTCAAGAAGCGAGCGAAATGGGGATTTTATATGAAGCTAGTGCCGATCCAGACTTCTTGAAATTTATGTTAGAGGCGATCGCCAACGGTTGGGAATATCAAGGCATTGAAGGCAAAGTCGTCCCCTATGTGTTCCAAAAACCGGAACAATTCGAGCAAGGGATTGAGTCCTTCGAGCCACACCTACTACGGGGAGAACACAAACATACCTCTATTATCTATAGCGATCCCCAAACAGAAGCCGATCGCCATCATCTGGTTCTCAAACTTTTCCGACAAATTGAAGAAGGAATCAATGCCGATCTAGAAATTGGGGAATTTCTCACCCGCAGAATTAGCTCAGAGCTAGAACCCAACCCCAAAACCTTCTCCCTGCGATCGGGGCAAATTACTCCCTTTTATGGCTCCCTAGAATATCGTCGCCCCGGTAAACCCTCCATGACCATTGGGGTACTGCGGGACTTCATCCCCGATATCCGCGACGCTTGGTCGTACACCCTGGATACTCTGCGCGGTTATTTTGAGCAAGTGATGGCTACTCCCACCGAGATTGCCGATCTTCCCCTACCTACCCTCAAGGACTTCACCCTAGATGTGACCTCCAAACCCGACGACTTAGACAACGACGATCCCATTGATGAGATTCCCGAAGTCGTTTACTCCCTGATTGGGTCTTATCTGGGTTCTGCGGAACGTCTGGGCCAATATATGGCCGAGTTTCATCTGGCTCTAGCTGGCGATCGCGAAAATCCCCACTTTGCCCCAGAACCCTTTTCTTCCTTCTATCAACGCTCAATCTACCAATACATGCGGAATCTGAGCGGTAAAACCTTCCTGTTCTTGCAAAAGCGCCTCAACCGACTCCCAGAAGACCTGCAACCGGTTGCCATGGCCCTCATTAATCGCAAGGAACAAGTCTTAGAACGCTTTGGCTCGGTCATCGATTTGAAAATTACCGCCCTGAGAACCCGTTGCCATGGGGATTATCACTTAGAACAAGTCCTCTATACCGGTAAAGACTTTGTGATTACCAACTTTGAAGGGGAAACCAACCGCCCCTTAAGCGAACGACGGATGAAGCGATCGCCCCTGCGAGATGTAGCCGGAATGCTCCAATCCTTCCATTATGCTGCCAGTGTTGCCCTGCAACAAGAAGTCGATAATGGCATGATTGACCCCGAAAACCTCTCGGAAATGGAGCAATGGTCAGATTTTTGGTGCAGTTGGGTAAACCTCGTGTTTATCAAAGCCTATCTGCAAACCGCCAGCCAAGGTAACTTCCTCCCCCACGATCCCAGGGAAATGCAAGTCTTACTCGACGCTTACATCCTAGAAAAATCGGTCTACGCCATTTCCTACGAACTCACCCATCGTCCCACTTGGGTGAAAATTCCCCTTTCTCGAACCTTAAAACTCTTGCAAGTTCTCGATATGTCCTATCTTATCCCGCTCCTACAGTCCCGTAGCGCTTCGGGCGGTAATGGGTAATGGGAAAACCATCCAATTAATCCATAATTTCCCCTTCTTTTAGGCAATGCCCACCTTCTGAGAAATATTTTTCAATATTTTAGATGGGTTGAGTGCTTGAATTAAAAACTTGGCGATCCGGTTAGGGGGTGAAAATCACCCCCTATTTTTGGGGTTTAAAAGAGGTTAGCTTCGGTGGTTGGGGCGATAGTTTTACGCCAGGCTTGAATGCCTCCTTCTAGACTGACGGCTTGAATACCGGCTTGTTCAAGGATTTGTTGGGCTTTGCCGGAGCGAAATCCGGAGAAGCAATAGAGGATGACGAGGCGATCGCCAGCTAATTGACGAATTTTGTCTATTCCTTCTCCAGATTCAATTTCAGCTAGGGGAATTAAGGGACTCTCGCCAATGCGATCTTGGGCGTATTCTTGAGGGGTGCGAACGTCGATAAAGAGGGCTTTTTGGGCTAAGGTTCCCGGTGTTTCAGCCACCAGTTGCCTCACCTGAGTGACACTGATTTCGGCGATCGCCTCTTGGGTATTACCGGGAAGGGCACAACCGGCGATCGAGGCACTTAAATATAAACCAGATAGAGCTAAAATCCAGCGTTTGGCTTGCATAAGGGATAAGGGATAAATTCGATCTCCAGTATAGGGCGATCGTCTGTGGAATGAGGCAATAGAGGAGAGGAGTGTGTTAGCGACAGCGCAGGGCACGCAATTAAAAACCACAGAGACACGAAGGACACTGAGTAGTTATCGCCGGATACCCAACTTTAAAAACATGGGAACTAATTTTCAGAAGTAGATCAAGGCCGATTTGAATTACTTTCGGCAGAGTTTGGGGTTGGCGGATCTAGATGTCTCTCACTCCTAGCGGAAACTGTGATAATTTCCTGGGCAAATCTCTGGGAAGCTCCTATGGAGCCAATCCGTTCTTGGCCATTTTTAACACAAGTTTCTAGATACTGCCGATCGCCGAGAATGTGCAAGATTTTGGCGGCTGCTTCTGCTAAAATAGCTGGGGTCGCGGGCCCTGTTCCTATGGTAGTAATGGATGGCCCTAACAGTCGCATTTGAGCTTCGGCAAACCGATAGGTGAATTGGGGCCCTTTACCGGCAATTTGCACAATGGGTTTCCCTAGTCCCACGGCTTGTTCTACGGCGGTTCCTGCCATACCAATCACCAGATTACACCGGTGGAGAATGTCGGGAAAGGCATCAAAATGATAGTGAATCATAGTGTGGTTTTTGGTGAGTTTTCCGGGGCTATAATGCCAACCTTCTTCAGCCGCTAGGGTTTGTATTTGACTCTCTTTAAGATTAGGAACTAAGGCCGCTTGAAATTGTAGGAGTTTCTGGGATGAGAGAATTTCGCACAGGCGCAATTGTAGGGCAAAGTTTTCTAAGGCTTCAGGAAGACGACTACCGGGTAAAAGGGCAATCAGGGGTTGATTAGAGTCTAGGTTTAAGGGTTTTCCCGTTGGCGTTAGGGTATCCATAAAGGGACACCCGATAAATGTGGTGTTGGGGAATCCTTGGTGCTGTAAATCCCTGGCAGTCAAGGCATCGCGGGTATAAATTTTTTGGCATTGGGGCGATCGCAAACATTGGGCCGTCAACCATGGTAACTTAACCTTGCCCTCATAGTAGCTAGATGTAGACACCACAAACGCCACATAAGGACGACCCGTTAACTGTGCTAACCCAATGGGGACAATATCCCCAACCGCCACCAACAGGTCACACTTCTGACTATAGCGCTGCACTGCCCGAATCTGCCGCCAAGTTAAGCCAATCAAACCCGAAAACAAATCTTTGAGCAGATAAAGGGGATTCATATACCATATCCCTCCAGAGGGTAGAGTCCGCGTCGGGCCAATAATCGGCACATCCAAGCGGCGATAAGCTCCCCCTGCACCCACCAAAGGCATAGCCGCAACCTCCACCTGGGGATAATACCCTTGCAAAGCCTTAACAATTAAACTGCCATTGAGGTCTTCCCCATGGCCATTACTGAGAAATAGGAGGGATGAGTGATGCATAGGATGAAACTCCCAGACGGTAAGTCAAGAGTATCAAATTCTCATCCCCATTTTGAAGCCATAAAAAGGGCGGGTCTTGCCTAAAGCCGTCCCGCCACCTGGTCACCAAGGAGAAACCATAAAGGGGTGACGAGGGACTCATACAGAAAGTTCCCAACTGGGATAAAAATCCCCCTAAAATGGCTTATTCCTTGACTGGCAACGTTACAGTAAAAGTAGTTCCTTCTCCGAGTTGCGAGGTAAAGCTTAGGGTTCCTTGATGTTTATCTTCAATAATTTCACGGGAAATAGCCAACCCTAATCCTGTACCTTTATTCACTCCTTTAGTCGTAAATAGATAATCAAAGATTTTCTCTTTAATTTCCGGTTTCATGCCTATGCCATTATCGTGAATCTCAATTTTCACTTGATTGTTATCGCCATCATAACCGGTAGTAATCACAATTTCATTGGGCTGATTTTGAATGTCTTGATAACTTTTGCCTTGATTAGAATCTTCTAGGGCATCAATAGCATTAGCTAACAGATTCATAAACACCTGATTCAATTGTCCCGGATAACAGGGAATGGGGGGTAAATCACCATAGTTTTTAGTAATTTGAATTTCAGGTCGATAGTCTTTCGCTTTTAGGCGATGCCTGAGAATCATAATTGTACTGTCTATGCCATCATGACAGTTAAAGTCCACTTTTTGATCGCTATCAGCACGGGAAAAGGTACGCATCGATTGACTAATGTTAGTAATGCGATTGGTTCCTTCTTCCATCGATTTAAGGAGTTTGGGAAAATCTTGCTGTAAGTAGTCAAAGTCAATGGCTTCTAATTCCTCCAGAATGTCCTCATCAGGTTGAGGATATTTGTCTTGATAGAGTTGAATCAGATTAATTAAGTCTTGGGCATAATTTTTGGCTTCGGCAATATTGCCCGCAATGAAGCCAACGGGATTATTAATTTCATGAACAATGCCCGCGACCAGTTGCCCTAAAGAGGACATTTTTTCAGTTAGAACCAATTGAGATTGGGCTTTTTTGAGTTCTGCGGTTCGTTCCTCAACTTTGTGTTCCAATGAAGCATTTACACTAGCGAGTTCTTGGGTGAGAGATTGTAATTTTAGATGTAAGTTAATGCGGGCTAAGACTTCTTCTTGTTGAAAGGGTTTGGTAATATAATCCACAGCTCCAGAACTGAGTCCTTTAACTTTATTATTGGCATCAGCTAAGGCAGTCATGAAAATAATGGGAATCGTATTAATTTTGGGAGTCTCTTTGATGCGACGGCAGGTTTCAAAGCCATCGATTCCCGGCATCATGATATCGAGTAAAATTAAGTCGGGCTGGATAGAAGTGAGTTTTTCTAAGGCGTTTAAGCCATCTTTGGCGACTAATACCTTAAATCCTTCTTCTTTGAGAAAGTTGAATAAAACTTTGATATTCGTGGGATTGTCGTCAACCACTAGCAGGGTTTTTTGATCCAGAGAAGAAGTATTCATAGGTCAATTCATGGGGTAATGTTTGAATAAAATTAGTGGCCGCTTCAGGATTTAGGGATTGGGAAAATAAGAAACCTTGGCCAAATTCGCACCCTATTTCTTGGACAATGTTCAGTTGTTGTTCAGTTTCTATGCCTTCAGCCACCAGATCCATATCCAAATGATGAGCTAAGGAAATGATGGTTTGAATGATGGCTAAACCTTCTGCACTGTCGAGACGAGCAACAAAGCATCGGTCAATTTTTAGGGTATCGACCGGAAAGGAATGCAGACGACTTAGGGAAGAGTAGCCTGTGCCAAAATCATCAATGCAAATTTTGATGCCTTGATGATGAATTTCTTCTAGGATTTTAGTGGGCATTCCTTCATTTTCTAAAAAGGCACTTTCGGTAACTTCGAGTTTGATTTGATGGGGTAAAATATCATATTCATTACAGATCGTTGTGAGGGTTTTGAGGATGTTAAAATTTTGAAGTTGTAAGGGGGAGAGATTGACATTAATGACTAAATTTTGGGTATGGGGAAATTGTTGATGCCATTGTTGGAGTTGTTTGCAGGCTAAGGTAAGCGCGATAAATCCTAGTTCTTCAATAAATCCAGTTTCTTCGGCTAGGTCAATAAAGTATCCGGGGAAAATGAGTCCCCGTTGAGGATGTTGCCAGCGAATTAAGGCTTCAAAACCGACGAGTTGATGGCTATCAAGAGCAATAATGGGTTGATAGTGTAGCTCGAATTCATGATTGTGGATGGCTAAAGGTAATTCGGCTTCGAGTTGAATGCGTTGTAAGGCGCGAGATTGGAGTTGGGGGTTGAGGATGGAATACCCGGTTTTTCCGGCACGTTTGGCTTCTGACATGACGATATCTGCATCGCGGAGAATGTCGGTCATTTGCTGATAACCGAGGATGGATGGAATGATGCCAATGCGAGCATGGAGGCAAATGGGGTAGTGACCGATGGTAATAGGCGATCGCAAATGGTCTAGAATACGGTTGGCGATCGCCTCTAAATCCATATTTTCCTGTTTTTCTAGTATTAATAAGAACTTATCCCCCCCTAAACGAGCCACCTGTCCTCGTCCTCGCCAACATCCTAATAGCCGCTCGGCTACCACTTTCAGCACTCGATCCCCAATGCGATGGCCTAAATGATCGTTGATACGCTTAAAATGTCCTAAATCCAAGAAAAAAATTCCATAATTAGTCTGATACAAACCAGAAAAATTATCTAACAATGTCGATAAATATTGAGTCACCCATAACCGATTATATAATCCCGTTAAATGATCGTGAGACGCTTCATAACTCAATTGCTCTTCCCTGGCTTGCAGTTGCTCTAAGGCAGATGAGAGTTCCTCAGTGCGCTCGATTACACGACTTTCTAAATCTTCATTTAAATGTTTTAATTGAGTTTCCGCTAATAGTCTGGCTTGAATTTCTTTGTGTAGTTGCTCATTCTTGTCTCGTAAATTTTGGGTTAAGGAGCGTAGCTTCAGATGGAGTTGAATCCGACTTAACACTTCTTCTTGATAGAAAGGTTTAGTAATGTAGTCTACCGCACCGAGTTTCAATCCCTTTACCTTATCTTCATTCTCGGATAAAGCGGTCATAAAAATGATCGGGATATCCTGAGTCTGGGGATTTCCTTGCAGTTGATGACACACCTCAAAACCACTGATTTCTGGCATCATCACATCCAACAGGATTAAATCTGGATGGGTTTGATATACTTTATCTAGGGCATTTTTGCCATCTGTAGCCACTAATACCCTAAACCCTGCTTTTTTCAGCAAGTTAAATAGCACCCTGAGATTGTTGGTATTATCATCAACAATCAGAATCAGTCCAGATTGGGTTGTATGGGGTGGGTTAACCATATCTCCATATTGCGATCTCAGTGTTGGTGTACCTGACTGGTTGCTCTCTCAATCTGTACATTTCCTTTCTAATTTTGATTGTAGCATCATTATTTTTCTTTTATAGGCAAGGGATCTCCTGTTTTCCTCAAATTTAATTTCAGATTAAATTCACGTTAAAAATTTACCGAAAGACCCACTATGAGCCGTTATCAATACTTGTTGAGCATCAGAAAAGGAATCACTCTCTTTATTGCCTCTGGATGGCTATTTACCTTATCTAGTCTAGGTTTTAGTGGCTTCCTTTCTGCTCAAGGAACTCCCCTCCCCAAGCAAAATGTTCACTCTGAACAGACTACTGAAAGAACACCCTTATCTTTGGCGATCGCCGATGTAGTACAATTAGTGATTGAAAATAACACAGAAATCAAAAACGCCTATCTCGATCGCATTTCTCAACGCCAAGATCTCGTGGTTGCCGAAGATAAATTTAACCCCAATATTACCCCTAGACTCTTACTTAACGCTCGTCGAGAATCCATTGGCCCCATTATTGCCCAAAGTGAAGGCTTAGACCTTGGTGCATCCCTAAATACCCAACTCCCTATCGGCAGTGAAATTACTCTAAACTGGAGAACTTTACGCCGTTTTGAACGACAATATAGTGCCACCGATCCCTTCGATCGAAGGACATTAAATCATGAAATTCAACTGCAATTCAAACAGCCCTTATTGCGAGGTTCAGGGGTTGAAGTTAATCAAGCATCTATTGAGCGTGCCCGATTGAGGAATCAAGTGCAAATTTTAGAAGTGCAATCCACATTAATGGATAAAGTCACTGAATCTATTTTATTATATCGTCAACTTTTTCAACGTCAAGAAGAACTGAAAATTGCCCAATTAACCCTAGAAAACTCCCGCCGTCTTCTAGAAGTCACTGAAGCTTTAATTGAGGCAGGAAAACGGGCCCCAGTAGAGCGTATTCAAGGAGCAGCAGATGTAGCCAATCAAGAACTCAATGTTTTAGATGCTCAAAATGCTTTAGATGCAGCTCGATTGCAATTGTTAAATCTATTAGAACTCGATCAAAATTTAGCGATTGTGGCTCAACCCCCCAATCTAGAAAATCGACCCATATTAGAGATCCAAGAATTATTGGCTTTAGCCCTACAAAATAGCCCTACCTACTTGGTCGCACAACTCAACCAAGAAATCGCTAACTATGATTTCATAGAAGCAGCAGATGAACGGCGATGGAATTTAGATTTAGAGGCAGATTATAATTGGCTTCCTAGTAATTTAATTGACACTCGATCCGATCTTAGTCTCGCCTTGACCTTGAGTAAAACTTGGGGAGATTTGCAGCCCGAACAGCGCTTTCAACAAAGCCAAGTTAACGTGAACAAAACTCAAAATACTCTCGATCAAATCTATTCTAGCTTGAATATTGATCTGAATAATTTAATCCGCAATATTCAACTCACTTGGGAACAGTTTGAGCAATCTAAAAGTAGAACTCAGTTGGTGCAAGAGCAACTGGAAGCAGAAGAAATTAAACTACGTTTGGGCATTGAAGGGACATCCCTAACCGATATTATTCGTTTTCAAAATGATTTAGCCCAGGCTCAACAAAATGAATTACGAATTTTAATTCAGTATCTTGATGCTTTAACTCGTCTGGATCGGAGTGTGGGAATTACCTTAGAGCGGTGGAATTTAAATCCAGAAATTTAGTAATTTTTTAGGTAATTAGTGGTTATATCTGAAGTGAACTGAGCTAGAATCTTAACCCAAGAGATGCTGGCTTTATCCTCTTAGATTGTCAATCCCTGAGAGAAGTGTTAAGATAAGAGCAAAAGAATCTACATCTTAGCCCCTCTTCCTGTAAAGGAAATCTTCTAACATCAAAAACAATACTGATTGAACTCCAAGTTCATGAACCCTTAATTATTTAGATTCGCTTAACAAGTTATGGAATTTAACCCAGTTCTGGGGAAAGAGAGATTTCAAAACTTGAAGATCGAAGGAGAGAACCAGTAATGAATTGTCTATTTAATCAAATTTTAAGCCTTAAATATAAAGTAACTTATGCGATTGTTAATTCAGAATTTTCGATCGTAGATGCTGACGATAATTTTAACTGTGTTTTTCCGGAAATCTCTCTTGAGGTTGGTGGCGATCTTCGGGAAAAGTTTCTGTTTTTAAGATCTGTGAATTTAGAGAAATTGCTCGCCAACCCATCAGTAGAGAAAGAAGGCTATTTAGGTGAGAATTACCTCAAGATCACTCTGATGGCAATTCCGAATCAGCAAGAAGCTAAGGGGGAAGCGGAATACTTGGTAATGATTGAAGATCAAACTCAATCCGATCGCAGGGAAGAGCAACTCAACCAACAAAACCAAGCCGATCGCCTCTTACGAGAGATGATTGAAAAGATCCGTCAATCTGTGGAGCTGGAAGAAATACTGCAATTAACGGTCGATCGACTGCAAACTTTCTTGGGATTAGACCGAGCCTTTATCTACTATTTTAATCCAGATTGGAGCGGTACAGTGGTGGTTGAAGCCTTAAATTCAACTTGTAATTCTATTTTGGATCAGCCCATTGAACAGTTTTACACTAAAGACCAAGTGAGCCTCTATCAAGAAGGACAATGGAGCCAAATCAACACTCTAGAAATGGCTGAACTCCCAGAAACTGAGCGAGAATTTCTGAGTAAGCTGGAAGTGCGATCGCAATTAGTTTTTCCCATTCAACTGGGAATTCCCTTAACCCAACCCACCCAAAACACCTTTAAATTAGGTCAGTCCAATTTACCCATCGCCCCCCATCACCATCACCTCTATGATAGCTATCTTTGGGGGCTGCTCATCGTCCATCAATGCCATCAATGCCGAACCTGGGAACCCTGGGAAACTGAACTGCTTAAAGATATCAGTCATCATCTCAGCATTGCCATTCAACAGTCCCAACTCTACGAACAACTCAAAGAAGCCAACCAAGAACTCAAACAACTGGCAGCCTCCGATAGCCTCACCCAACTATATAATCGTCGCCGTTTCGAGCAAGTGCTGCAACAAGAATGGCGAAGACTGGGCAGGGAGCGATCGCCCCTCGGACTCATTCTTTGTGATATAGATTACTTCCGACTCTACAACGAAGCCTACGGTTACTTAAGCGGTGACTTTTGCCTGCAACTGATTGCTGATGCCGTGCGCGAAGCCCTCAAACGGCCCGCCGACCTCGTGGCTCGGTATGGCGCAGAAGAATTTGCCGTCCTCCTCCCCAATACCGACCTTTCCGGCAGCGCCCATGTTGCCCATATGATTCAAAACAACATCATCAACCTCGATCTAGAACACAAAACCTCCCCCGTCGCCCCCCACGTTACCCTCAGTATGGGAGTAGCAGCCCTCATCCCCCGTATCGAGACCCAACCCCAATTCCTCCTGGAACTTGCCCGCTATGTTCTCGACCAAGCCAAACGCAACGGCCGTAACCAAATTGTGGCCGCCAATTCCTCCGTGCTGCTCGACTTTTAGCCAGAACCGGTAAACTAGAAAAAGTATTGAGTTAACTCCTAAACACTCCCCTATGCTAAAGCGCTCTTCCGTAGACAACCAAGAATTAATGCGTCGTGCTGAAGAACTCATTAGTGCTGCATCCAATCGCTATCGGATTACAGTACAAGTAGCCCATCGCGCCCAACGTCGCCGCTACGAAGAATTTGATAGCCTCGATGATCCGAAAATGAAACCCGTCATTCGAGCCGTAATCGAAATGTCAGATGAGTTAACCCAACCCGAAATCATTGGTGAATGAAACAAGGACGATTTTTGGTCATCGGTTTAGCTGTACTAGGGCTGATGGTGTTCTCCTTCATGCCCTTACAGCCGTTCCATTCTCCAGCCGCCTTAGCCCAGAGTCGGATTCGATCTAGGGATCTGTGGCGGTTGGTGTATGAACAACTCCCCGACTTCCCCCTTGAAAATGATTACGTCAGCACATTGACTGGGGAAGTTAACCCAGACAATACCCTAGTCGAGAGGCTGATTCGTTATCATCTCTATGTTAAAAAACGCACGCCCCTCTATCGATTAGATTGGAAGTTAACCCTAGCCGATTATTTGGGAGCGAATGAGATTATGTACGAAGAGAGTTATCCTAGTGCAGATGTGTTGACGGAAAATCCCTTCAAGAGAGACCGTCAAGCTGTGGAAAATTTGACGCGATCGCAACGGGACGCTTTAATTGATGTCCTCGTTAGTCTTTATAATCCCCAAAACCCACAGCGTGATTAAGCAAGGACTCCAATGGCGCGTTGGCTGGAAACCTGAAGCCTCAGCATATCCCGCTTTACTCGGTGGTGCAGATTGGGCGATCGAACTGACTGCCCCAGAACTACAAGAATTTCAGAACCTCTTGCAACACCTGATCCACAGCCTAGAGCAAATCGCCCCCGAACTGATGGACGAAGAAAAAATAACCTGTGAAGCCGAAGGTCGTCTTCTGTGGATGGAAGTTCAAGGTTACCCCCATAGCTTTAGCCTCCATTTCATCCTCAACACCGGTCGTAGAGCCGAAGGAAGTTGGCCGGCAACCGTCACTCCAGAAGTAATTCAAGCTTTAAATACCTTAGAGGGGTTTTAATTTTCAAAATCCTGTGTTATGATGAAAATCTGTGACCGGGGCGTAGCGCAGCTTGGTAGCGCACCACTTTGGGGTAGTGGGGGTCGTGGGTTCAAATCCCGCCGCTCCGATTGATTAAAAAGGCTTGTATGGCAGAGTTTTCACCCTCGACCGCCACTCCCAAAAGGGATGCCTGCACCTAAATTCACCATAGCACTCCCCCCAATGGGGGTCAAGTAACTAGGTCATGGGGTAAGATATAAATAGATATCCTCTATGACCACCATAGAGAACCACCATGGCCCTGAATTTTGTATTCAGGGTTGCTCTGTAGGAGGGGAGACAGTGGTATGGTGTGGGCGAAATGCTTAGTTTGAACATTTATGAATGAAGAGCAAGAACACTCCGAGTCTCCTTCCTTATCTTTCCTAGACAGGATGGGTGAGTTTTTCCAATGGGATGTTTTGAATACCACTTGGCAGACGGAAGTTTTGGCTGGGGCGACGACATTTATTACCATGGCTTATATTTTGGTCGTCAACCCGGACATTTTGTCGAATGCTGTTTTTTTACAAGAGAGTCGTGACTTATTCGGGGAGTTGGTAATCGCTACGGCCTTTTCGGCGGCGATCGCCTCTTTAGTGATGGGATGTTATGCCAAATATCCATTTGCCCTAGCTCCAGGCATGGGATTAAACGCCTATTTTACCTTCTCCATTGTCCTCAGATTGGGAATTGATTGGCGGGTGGCCTTAACGGCGGTTTTCCTTGAAGGTCTCATTTTTATCGGCTTAACCCTCTCCAATATTCGCGCTCAGATTGTCACCGCAATTCCCGCTTGTATTAAGCACTCTACCTCGGCTGGGATTGGTTTATTTATTACTTATATTGGTCTCAAAAACGGTGGTTTGATTGTGGCGAATGAGGTCACCACAACGGCTTTAGGAGAGTTAAGTAATCCTGTAGCATTAATAGCGATCTTTGGTATCCTAATTACGGCTGCATTTGTGGCTCGCCGGATTCGTGGGGCCCTGTTGTTAGGGATTTTGGCCACAGCCGTTTTAGCCTGGATTTTGGGTGTTGCCCCCCTACCCAGTGGGGTTTTGGCCCTTCCTCAATGGCCTAGTGATTTGTTCGGTCAAGCGTTTGTGGGGTTATCTAACCTCAATCAAATCCCCTTTTGGGATCTGTTGGCTATCCTGTTTGTATTGCTGTTTGTCGATTTATTTGATACCGTAGGAACCTTAGCCGGGATTGGCATGAAAGCCGGTTTGATTAATCAGCGCGGTGAGCTACCCCGTGCGAGCGAAGCGTTTATGGCCGATGCGGTGGGAACAACATTTGGAGCAATTTTAGGCACATCAACGGTCACCACTTATATTGAGTCAGCTTCAGGAATTTCTGAAGGGGGGCGATCGGGGTTTACGGCCGTGGTTGCAGCCCTATTCTTTGCCCTGTCGATCTTCTTTATTCCCCTAATTTCGGGTATTCCTCCCTTTGCTACTGCCCCCGCATTAGTCATTATTGGGGTACTAATGATGGGAAGTGTACGGTCAATTCATTGGGACGATCCGGCGGAGTCTATCCCTTCGTTCTTGACGTTAGTCTTTATACCTTTTAGTTTTTCGATTGCTGAAGGGTTGGCGATCGGATTTATTACTTATCCCTTACTCAAATCTTTTCAAGGGAAAATGCACGAAGTTCGCCCTGCGGTATGGCTAATTGCAGTCATCTTTACCTTAAGGTTTGTGCTGATGGCTCTAGAGATTGGGGGTTAGCTGTGGAATACCCAAGCATTTAAAGATATATTAATGAATTGTGGTAACTAACACTGGGGATAACCGGTATAATTGGCCCGTTCATCCATGGTTCGCTCAATAGTCCATCCATGTCGAATTTACCCCCACTTACTGATGAAACCATTTGGGCGATCGTAGACGAAAGCCTACATAATAGCCTAGACGATCAAATCGTTAATGAATTAGTCTGGCATTATTTAGGCTATCGCTATAATCCGGAAAGCCAAACCTGGAATATCAGCCAAGTCATTGATGATTGGGGCGAAGTTTATCCTGAACCCCCAGATTTTATTGATTCCCGTCCAGCAACCCTTAAGCTAACTCGCTCTATTCCTCCAGAAAATAAACAGCTTCTGAAACAAGAATTAGGATTTAAGGGATATAAAATTGGCGAATTTGGGCCGCGACAAACTCGACGAGCAACGATGGCCAATTGGTTGCTCAGTTATCGTAAAATTCATCAGTAAAGAGAAGGTTTTCATCAAGTTACGTCAATTAGAGTTTTGATTCCCATGAAGGTGCATCTGGACTGGGGTAGCGTGAAATTATTCATGGTTTTAAGGTTGGATGACTTTTCAGTGAATTATCTATGCTCACCCTCTAGCCTGAGATCTTAGATCCCTAATCTGAGATGATAGATGTACCCTCTAAGCCCTATACCCACTCTCTGATGTCTTCGTTGATTCTCATTGTTGAGGAAGATCCTCCGTTAGCTCAAGAGTTAAGTTTATCGATCCAGCCGCCTTTAAGTGAGGCGATCGCTCCCCATCAGTATGTCACTCAAACCGTCAGCGAGATTGCAGAACTGACAACAGAACAACCTCATCTGATTATTGTGGATGTCAACTGTGGGAACCTAAAACCGCTTGCTGAGGCGATCGCCTATCAAAAGGATTGCCCAGCTTACCCTCCGGCCATTTTAGCGATCAGTGCCTGCCGCCAATCGGATTTTATTACCCAAGTTTTAGACATGGGGGCTGATGACTATTTACCCAAACCCATCCATCCTCAACTGCTCAACAAACGGATTGCCAGCTTACTATGCGTCTCTAATCCCCAAGATCGCTGCCTCATTGACCCTTATTTAAACCAAGCCTTAAATCACCTACAAGCGCTCAATGAGCTAAAATCCCGCATTATTACCACCATTTCCCATGAATATCGAACCCCCCTCACCACCATTGGGTTATCTGTGGGGATGCTAGAGCGCTATCGAGATAAATGGGATAAGCAAAAGCAGGATAAGCATTTTGACCGCATTCATAAAGCCATTAACCATATGACCAGCCTCTTAGAGGATATCCTGTTTATCAAGGATGCGGATTTTGGCTTGCTGGAATTTAACCCCACAGTCGTAGAGGTGATTCCCCTATTTGAACAAGTCATCGCCAGAATGAAGGCGATCGCCGGTTCCCAATATTCCCTAGAATTTCTCCCCCAAGACTGCGTAACCTCCTGGACGCTCGATAGTAGCTTAATCGAACAAATGCTCGTTCATTTACTCTCCAATGCCATAAAATATTCTCCCCAGGGGAGTAAAGTATTTATTCGTGTCCGATGTCTGAGCAATACCATTGAATTTCAGATCCAAGATCAAGGCATTGGCATACCCGAATCCGAACAACAGCATCTCTTTGAATCCTTTCATCGCGGCAGCAATATTGGCAATATTGGCGGAACCGGCCTCGGTCTTTCCATCGTTAAAAAATGTGTTGACTTACACAATGGAACCATTCATATTGATAGCCAACTCAACCAAGGAACCACCTTTACCATTACCTTACCCGCTAGACCCTAATCCTCAATTCCCAAAATCATCTCGCTATAGCGAATCAGCGCCTGAGTATAATTACTAATTTTCTTTTTTCTCTGCTCTTTCGCCAATTTTTGGTGACTAATTTGGTAAAATGTAATTTCAGTTACCAATAATTTCATCTGTTTATGCATCTCCGTGTGAATCGACTGCCAAGCCATCCCCATGGGGGGATCGACTCCATCCCCAGCCAAGGGTGCAATCTGTTGCCCAAAAAAATCCTCAGCCTCCTGACTAGCTGAAATGAATCGGTCTGGAGTTGTCTCAGTTGTGGACAAAATTAAAACTTTATTTAAAATTTCCAGAAAATTCTGGTAAATCTGTACATGCTCTTTAGATAACATACAGGTATTTCATCCCCTCGCTTTTTTAGAGGTGTAAAGTTATATTATTCAATAACAGAGGCTTAGAGGTAACCTGACATCAGGGTAAACTTCTGCATTAACTCCACCACCAGCTATTTGCCATTACTATAATCCTCATCTCGTAATCTGGAGACCTTGGACGATTTCGAGAGCAGATTGGCTATTCTATCGATCATCCCCAAACATCCACCCGCTATGAAAACCATCATCGAATCCAACTCCCTCGATCTAACCCTTCCCAACTGGTTAACCGCCTGTTTAACCCCAGAGCAAGTGGTCATTGATCCCCCTCCTATTTGTCAAGCCCCGCAAGATCAGCGCTTAATTCGAGAAGCCTTTGAATTTGCCTATCAACTCCATCAAGGGCAATACCGCAAATCAGGAGAAGCTTATATTTCCCATCCCGTCGCAGTCGCCGGATTATTGCGCGAATTGGGGGGAAGTGCCCCCATGATTGCGGCTGGTTTCCTCCATGATGTGGTGGAGGATACCGATGTTACCCCAGAAGAACTCGAAGAGCGATTTGGCTCAGAAGTGCGCCACTTGGTGGAAGGAGTAACGAAGCTGTCTAAATTTAAGTTTTCCAGCAAAACTGAACGGCAAGCCGAAAATTTTCGGCGCATGTTTTTAGCCATGGCTCAAGATATTCGCGTGATCGTGGTGAAGTTAGCTGACCGACTTCATAACATGCGAACCCTAGAATTTATGAAGGAGGATAAACAACGGGCGATCGCCTTAGAAACCCGTGAAATCTTTGCTCCCTTAGCCAATCGTTTGGGAATTGGGCGGATTAAATGGGAATTAGAAGACCTGTCCTTTAAGTATTTAGAACCGCTTTCCTATCGGGAGGTTCAAGCCCTAGTTGCAGAAAAGCGTACAGACCGGGAAATGCGCCTGGACAATGTGATTGAAATTCTCCAGATTCGCCTGGAACAAATTGGGATCTCTAACGTAGAAATTAGTGGCCGTCCCAAACATCTGTATGGCATTTATCGCAAAATGCAACAGCAGCAAAAGGAATTTCATGAAATCTTCGATATTGCCGGGATTCGCATGATTACCCAAAGCCACGATCAATGCTATCGGGCTTTGGCGATCGTGCATGACTCCTTCCGACCAATCCCCGGTCGATTTAAGGACTATATTGGCCTGCCCAAACCTAACCGCTACCAATCCTTGCATACGGGAGTGATTGGCCCTACAGGACGGCCCCTAGAAGTGCAAATCCGTACCCAGGAAATGCATCAGGTGGCCGAATATGGGATTGCGGCCCATTGGAAATATAAGGAAGGGGGATCGAATTATAGCCAAATGACCGATGCGGATGAAAAATTCACTTGGCTGCGTCAACTGCTGGATTGGCAAAATGATCTCAAGGATGCTCAGGAATATTTGGAGAGCATCAAGGATAATCTATTTGAAGATGATGTGTATGTCTTCACGCCCCGTGGGGATGTGCTATCCCTGACTTCGGGATCGTCAACGGTGGATTTTGCCTACCGCATTCACTCGGAAGTGGGCAACCATTGCGCGGGAGCAAGGGTGAATGGGCGTATGGTTCCTTTAAGTACGGTGTTGAAAAATGGCGATATTGTGGAAGTTTTGACGCAAAAAAATAGCCATCCTAGTTTAGATTGGCTTAATTTTGTCAAGACCGCAGGGGCAAGGAACCGAATTCGTCAATGGTACAAGCGATCGCATCGAGACGAAAATGTGGCTAGAGGTCGGGAACTGTTGGAAAAAGAAATGGGCAAATCGGGATTTGAGGCTTTGCTGAAATCTCAACCCATGCACTGGGTGGTCGAACGGTGTAATTATCATTCAGTTGACGATCTGTTGGCGGCTTTGGGATATGGTGAGCTGACCCTAAATTTGGTGGTGAACCGTTTGCGGGATGCCATTCGTGCCACTCAACCCCTGGAACCCGATCGCAAATCAAGTCTTAAGGGTGAGGCCGTGATTCCCTCTTCCTCTTCTGCCTCATCTGCTGCTGCTGGGGATCAGAGTTCTCCGATTGTGGGGATTGAAGGTTTACTCTATTATCTGGCTGGATGTTGTAATCCCATTCCCGGAGAGTTGATTATTGGGGTGGTGACCAGGGGACGGGGGATTTCGATTCATCGCCAAGGCTGTCATAATGTGGAGCATGTGGAGGGCGATCGCCTGATCCCGGTTAGTTGGAATGGCAAAAATCATAAAACAACCCCCACTCCCATGACTTATATTGTGCAAGTGCAAATCCAAACCATTGACCGGGTAGGCATTCTCAAGGATATTCTTTCGCGGTTAAGCGACCAAGGGATTAACGTGCGGAATGTGGACGTGAAAACCCAGACCGGAAAACCGGCCGTGATTAATCTGGGGATGGAAATTCGCGATCGCCCCCAACTCGAATCGGTGTTTACTCAAATTCGTAATATGAGTGATATTCTCAATATTCGTCGTTTGGGACAAGCCGAAGATGCTCATCCTGAGTCAGAATAGATAAGGGAAATCATGAGGAGCAGCGATGATAGACAGGGTAGATAACAATCCTTTTCAGAGTTTGAACACTGAAAGTGCCCTAGAAAATTTAGGGGATGATTATTACGATCTCGTGTCAGCCGCCCAATTTCCTCAGCATATTCTCCGATGGCGTAATGACGATCTCTTACCCCAAATGGGACTCGATCCCCAACAGGTGAGCGATCGCCACTTTATCGACTTTTTCGGTAAATTTAACAGCTCTCTCCCCTGTTTAGCCCTCAGATACCATGGCTATCAATTTGGAGAATACAACCCCTGGTTAGGCGATGGTCGGGGGTTTTTGTATGGCCAAGTGCGAGCAGTGGATGGCCAACTCTATGATTTTGGCACAAAAGGATCGGGCATGACTCCCTATTCCAGAGGCGCAGATGGCCGGTTAACTCTCAAGGGGGGAGTGCGAGAAGTCTTAGCCGGGGAAATGCTGCACCGCTTGGGGGTTACCACCTCACGCTGTTTGAGTTTAATTGAAACCGGAGAGTCTTTATGGCGAGGGGATGAACCCTCTCCGACGCGATCCTGTGTCATGGTACGCTGGAGTCGCTCCCATATTCGCTTTGGCACATTTGAAAGATTGCGCTATTTCGAGCGATCGGACTTAATTACCAAACTCCTAGATCATGTCATCGAACAGTATTATCCCGCTCCCTTCCCCCTAGTCAAGCCTGAACCCTCACCAGAGCGCTACATCCGATTTTACGATCAATTAGTGCAACGGGTCGCCCAACTCGCCGCCCAATGGATGGCCGCAGGCTTTTGTCATGGAGTCTTAAATACCGATAATATGTCCATTACCGGTGAAAGTTTCGACTATGGCCCCTATGGCTTCATTCCCCACTACGACCCCAATTTTACCGCCGCCTATTTTGATTATTCCGGACGCTACAGCTATGGCAATCAACCCCTGGTTTGTCAGCTCAATTTAGAACTGCTCAGTGTCGCTCTGGGTAAAGTGATCCCTAAATCGGCCATGCAAGAGAGTTTAGATCAATTCAATGTTCATTATGAACAGGCTTATCAGCAGTTGATGTTACGTCGCTTAGGCTTAGAACCCAATCGAATCGAGGCAAAAGAAGCACAGGAGTTAATCGAGTTAACGCTCAAATTACTCAAAGATACCCAGAAAGGATACCCTCAATTTTTTAGCGGTCTCCGGGATCACTTCGATCCCAGTTGGTTACAACAGGTCGATGCAATTCCCAATTGGTCTAGTGCTGGCCCCAGTTCAATTTGGCAAGCTTGGAAAATATTGTATCATAGGGTATTAACTCAAAACTCGGAGGAACAGGTAGTCAAAATTGGCGATCGCCTACAAAAAGCTAATCCCCAAGTCCATCTCTTACGTCCAGAAATTGAAACCATTTGGAACGCAATTATGATCGATGATAATTGGAAGCCATTTCTACAATTTTTACAAAATATAAATCGATAGTATCCACTCTAGCCTACATAGTCTGCTGATTATGCACTCAAAACAATATTGTTTTCAAGCCTTTTTATCATGATGCGCTTATTGGAAAAAAGCCTCCTAAGAAAGATCGCAGTTTATTATTCTGGCCTCTCATTTTTGATTCTCATATTAGTTGCCAGCAGTGCTTATATCCTAGCCCGTTCTTCCCTCAAACAATCCGTAATCAATCAGCTTGGTTTAGCCGTTTCACTCAAAGAGAATGAAATTAATCAATGGTTCTTGCTGCAACTTCAGGATGTCTTTCTATTATCAAAATTACCAGAATCAACTCAAAAAATAGATGCATTAATAAACTTGAGGCAATCCATTTTTGTCATCGAAGAGTCTGATGATTATGAATACATAAAATACTATTCAGAAATCAAAGATATCCTCAATAAAGTTACTGAACTAAAATCCAATATAAAAATTGCTTCTGTTGTGAGCAATCAAGGAATTGTTCTGATTTCAACTAATCCTCTACTCGAAAAAACATACCAGCCATTAGGTCATTTAACAACTTATATCACTGACCCAAAGTCTCCCATTAATCCCATATTTTATAACTCTATTATTACTCAAAATAAAGCGATTACATTTGTTACTCCAGTCTACAATCAAGACAATATAAAAATTGCCTATATTTCCATAGAGTTAGACTTGGGTGAAATAGACAATTTTTTGCATAATAGCAACGATTATGAGCAAGATCAAAAGATTTACTTGGTTGGTCGAATTGGCGGGCAAAACACATTTGTAAACTCCCTGACTTTACAAGAAAAAAAACTTGATTTTGTTGATAGTTTTGCCATTGATACTGTTCTTGAAGGAAAAAATGGCTCAGGCTTATATATTAATCACCAAAACATTCCAGTCTTAGGATTGTATCGGTGGATTGAAGACAAAAATATGGGTTTAGTGGCTGAAATAACTCAAAAACAAGCCTTCAGTTTAGCCGAAAACCTCGCTCGTCAAATCTTTTTAATTGGTTGTTTTTTATTGATTGTCATATTATTCATTGTTTATTGGATTTCTCGTAAATTAGTACAGCCACTGACTGAAATATCCGAAGCAGCTATAAAAGTTTCTCAAGGTAATTTGAATTGTCATGTACCTGTATTGAGTAAAGATGAACTCGGTACACTAGCGATGAGTTTTAATATCATGACCGAAAAACTCAATCACTCTTTCCATGAATTAGAGCTAATGAATCAAGAGTTGCAAATTAAAATCGATCAACTGAAGACCGCTAATCAGATTGCTGAAAAAGCGAATCAAGTTAAGAGTGAGTTCATTAGCCAAATGAGTCATGAATTAAGAACTCCTTTGAATAGTATTTTGGGATTTAGCCAAATTCTAGATGAAGATCATGAGATATCTGATGGTAAAAAGCATTTTGTTCAAGGAATTTTAGCCAGTGGTTACAAGTTATTGGAATTAATTAATAATGTCATTTCTCTATGTAACCAAGATCAAAAAGAAGAATCTTTAGCCCTCAGTGTTGTAGCAGTTGATGATGTCCTTCATGAAGTTATAGATCGATTTAGAGGTCAATTGAAAAGTTTAAACTTGTCTCTAACTTACCACCTAGAACCGAAGGTTCCGCAGTATATCCAAACGGATGTTTATGGTTTGACAAACATATTAAAGCATTTAGTTGATAATGCGGTTAAGTTTACCCCTGAAGGTCAAATCACCATCAAAGTCAATTTGTTGTCTGGAGATAACATCGATCGCTTATCAGCTAAGATGCCCAGTTATTTAACGTTTAATTCAACCCCAGTTGATTGGCTTCAATGGGAAATTGAAGATACAGGGTGTGGCATTAAACCGGAAGAATGGGAAAATTTATTTCAACCTTTTTCCCGTCATGTGAAGACGGGAGGATTTCAGGAGGGAATGGGATTAGGATTACCTTTGTGCAAGAAGTTAGTGGATCAAATGGGGGGTGAAATTCAATTGGAGAGTCAAGTTGGGATAGGCACTAAGGTTAGCATTGTTTTACCCTCCCCAAAATTAGATGCTGAGGTAGAACTTCATTTAAGTCAGACGAGACTCTCCAATACAGAACCCCAAAGTGTGAGTAGAGTGAGTGGTTCTATCGAATCTTGGAATACTCTGAAAACAGGTGTTGAATCTCTTTCTGAGGTTTGGCTTAAAAAAATGCATCAAGCTTGTTGTGAAGCGGACGATCAGAAGGTGATGGAATTGCTGGATGAGTTACCAGAGTCTGAATTGGCTAAACAGGGGATGAGTGAATTGGCTCAAAATTATCGATTAGATAAAATTTTGGAATTGGTTGAACCTTTGGTTATTAAGAATTAGGGGGTTGGCGGTGTTGAACGCGATCGCGCCATACCTGAAATCCTAGCTCAACCAATCCTCCGATCGCCGCTCCCCACACAAAAGTAGACCCACTGGCTCGATCCCAAAAACCCATGGAGCCATAGGCTAAACAGGCTGTAATCACCGCATTGCGAAGAATTCGAGTCCAATCTAAAGTTTTCATCAAAACAAGGTGCAAAGGTTATGGGCACATTGTATAATACCAAGTCTGATGGAATACCATGATTAAAAATTTAGGGAGCGAGACGCTCCCACTCCAGTAATACAGCGCTTTGCGCTGCCCCAGTAATGAGTAATGAGTAATGAGTAATGAGTAAGAAAGTCCCTCTGAGTCTTGTATAAGGGCAGATTGAGGGCGATTCAAATGTACCCCATAGCAGCGAAAACTGCTGTATCAAGGGATTATATCAAGTTCGCTTATTCATGTCCGCGAAGCGGAAATACCCTAATTAAAAATCCAGGGAGCAAGATGCTCCCACTCCAGTCATATCAAAGAATTCGAGGAGTGCGGGCATCTTGCCCGCTTCTTAACAAATTTTCAT
>NZ_JAQOSP010000054.1 GCF_030068475.1 Roseofilum acuticapitatum BLCC-M154
TGATGGGGTGATGGGGTGATGGGGTGATGGGGTGATGGGGTGATGGGGTGATGGGGTGATGGGGTGATGGGGTGATGGGGTGATGGGGTGATGGGGTGATGGGGTGATGGGGTGATGGGGTGATGGGGTGATGGGGGAATAGGGAGCAAGATGCTCCCACTCCAGTAATATCAAACGATTGAGGGAGTGCGGGCATCTTGCCCGCTAGTTTAACAAACGATTGAGGGAGTGCGGGCATCTTGCCCGCTAGTTTAACAAACGATTGAGGGAGTGCGGGCATCTTGCCCGCTAGTTTAACTCATATCAAATCCGGTTAAACACTTGTCATTGCGACCTCCGGGAAGCAATCGCCGAGACTAGCGAGATAGAAGGGATTGCTTCACTCCACTGCGTTCCGTTCGCAATGACATACTATAACTGATTCACCGGATTTGATATCATTTGCATGTCCGCTTGCGGAAACCGAACTTGATATTACCACAATGATCAATATTTATACTGAGATTGAACGGGGAGAGCATTGGTTAAAGAAGTATCGAGGGAGTCGAGCGCATTTTGCTTGTATTCTCGGCTTTACCCAAACAGCTTTAATTCCGGGGATCTCGGCGGCGGGAGCAACCCCGGAAGACCGACGTTATACTTGTTTAGCGGATGCTGAATTTTTGCTTAAAGGGGTGAATCCTGAATATGCTTATCCCTTACCTCCCCTACATGCAGGCATTTCTCCCGTTTTTATCTCCCGTGCCATTAGTGAAGCGCTCCAAATTCCCATTACCCTGTTTAATGCAGGATTACCCGATCGCCTCCCCGTAGAAGCAGTAGATTTGGGCGGAACTCCTGCCTTATGTGTCAGTAGCGGACAAGCTTTAGATCTAGAGGTCGTTCGTCATTTATTTAACCAAGGTTGCCAATGGGGAGCGCAGTTAGCACAACAAACAGATTATTTGACGATTGGTGAATGTGTGGTGGGGGGAACAACTACCGCTTTAGCAATTTTAACTGGGTTAGGATTGCCCGCATCGGGTAAAGTCAACAGTAGTCATCCCACCTGCAACCATGCTCAGAAGATCGAGGTAGTGAAGCAGGGGTTAGAGCGTGCAGGAGGTGGGAAAAAACAGCGATCCGTGTGGGAATTAATGGCAGCAGTAGGCGATCCCATGCAACCTGTAGCTGCTGGGATGGCGATCGCCGCTAGTCAACATTGTGGTGTACTTTTGGCTGGCGGTACTCAAATGTTAGCGGTGTATGCTCTAATGGGAGCCATTGCTCAGGAAGAAAATATCCTTTGGGATAAGACTGAAGTGGTAGTAGGAACAACGCGATGGGTGGCAGAAGATCCGACTGGAGATACGGTGGGTTTAGCGAAACTCTTGCCTCCAGTTCCCCTGATCGCCACTCAACTGAGTTTTGCTGGATCTCGCTATCGGCAACTTCGAGTGTATGAACAAGGGTTTGTCAAAGAAGGAGTAGGTGCAGGGGGTTGCGCGATCGCCGCGACACTAGGCCAAAATTGGACACAAGAAGATCTTCTTAAGGCGATCGAAACCTTAATCGAACGCTATTCCTCCATACTCTAGAGCCAGCTTATAAATGAATCCGCTTAGAGAGTAATTGCTCTTCTAGAGCCGCAATCCGATTATAAGCGGCCGTCAGTTGAGCCGTTAAGCGCTGAACCTGGAGTTCAGGAGATAAATAGGCATCCGATCGAGATTCAGAAAAATCGCGACGATTCTCATAATCATCATCGATTAACACATCTTTATGATCCCAAATGGGTAGATCGGATAAGTCATGGGTATAGGAGTGGTTACTCGAAGCCCTTTCTGGCAGATGATTCTCTTCTTCTGCGTGAGGGGCTGATCCAGGTTGCGATTCTAGGGAAGAGAATTTAGAATTAAGCCGTTCTATCGCATGGGACATGCTTTCTATTTTTTCCATGAGCATCATGATTTGGGTTTCTAGGATTTCCATTGGGGACTCCAGATGTTATAGGTGAGGATTGTTCATTATGATTTTAGATAGGCTTTGAGAAGATTCTTGATTTATTTTTGAATCATTTAACTTTTAGTAAAAAATGTAAATAAATACTTAATATTTTCTCAGTTATGGATCGTCGAAGTTTTTTGTCAGGAAGTCTGAAAACAGCCAGTTTAGCGCTCTCAAGCCTATCGTTATCCTCAGTTTTGACGACCGGATGTAGTCCCACGACTCGCTTAAGGATTTATATTCTCAAGGGGTCGATTCCGGCTACCTTGATTAATGAACTCAAAAAAGCTGTTCCTGAGAGTGCCGGTTTAGAAGTGATCCCAGTTAGCCAACTCGATCGCCTGTTTGCCTCTCTGAAGCAGGAACCCAAGACTTCTGGGAAGGGAGGATTTCAGGGTTTAGCTTTTTGGCAAACCGCTCCCCCTGCTCCCGATTTGGTCACCCTTGGAGATGCTTGGTTAACGGAGGCGATCGCCAATCAACTGATTCAACCCCTCGATACCTCTTTGCTTTCTTGGGATCAATTACCTACGAATTGGCAAAGCCTAGTCATGCGCGATCGCCAAGGGAATCTCGATCCCAATGGAGAAGTCTGGGGAGTCCCCTACAGTTGGGGAACCACGGCGATCGTTTATCGACCCGATAAATTTAAATCCTTGGGTTGGGAACCCACCGATTGGTCTGATTTATGGCGCGAAGAATTACAAGGTCATATTTCCCTACTCAATCAACCCAGGGAAGTGATTGGTTTAACCCTAAAATCCCTGGGTTATTCCTATAATTATCCCGATTTAGAAACAATTCCTGACCTCTCCAACACCCTGAAAAAACTGAATCAACAAGTTAAGTTTTATAGTTCCGACCAATACTTACAACCTTTAATTGAAGGGGATACTTGGTTAGCTTTGGGATGGTCAACGGACATTCTCCCCGTATTAAACCGGTATAAACTAAAAGCCATCATTCCCCAATCTGGAACCGCACTGTGGGCAAATCTCTGGGTGAGTCCGAACCTCAGTCCTAAAAATTCTGGTATTCAGGAATGGATCAATCAGTTTTTAAATCCGGATTTAGCCCTCAAACTCTCCCAATTTAGTGATGCAGTTTCCCCCCTGTTAATCACAGCTAACCAGCAAAGCTTACCTTCCTCTCTCCTCAAATCTGGGATCAAATTCCCCGATCTTACGGTTTTATCTAAGAGTGAATTTCTCTTACCCCTCTCAGAGCAAACCCACAACAGCACTCAAAACCTGTGGCAAAAAATGCGGGGTTAGGGTTGATAGGAGTGGCCGTGACCCCACTAAAATGAGCCAAAGCGAGGAGTGCGAGCGTCTCGCTCGCTAGGGAAAAAAACAGCGAGCAAGATGCTCGCATTCCTCTACCTAGGGAAAACAACAGCGAGGGCATTACCGTAGGGTGGGTTAGGCGGCTAAAACCTAG
>NZ_JAQOSP010000055.1 GCF_030068475.1 Roseofilum acuticapitatum BLCC-M154
CCCCATCTCCCCATCTCCCCATCCCCCCATTCCTAGACTGTAATCTCGGTTTCTTCTAGACTTTGCTTGAGGAAGGCGCTGAAGCGTTTGCAAATTTCTATAATCATATCGGGTTTTTGGTAGACCAAATCGAGGAAGCGATCGCTCTCTAATTTCAGTAAAGTACAATTGCTCTGGGCGATCACATCCGCCCAAGCGGGGGTTTGGTTAAAGAGTTGGGCTTCTCCAAAGTAATCCCCTGAGTGGAAGGTAGCCAGGATTTGGGGATTCCCGCCGATGGTTTTGACAATCTGAGCGGTTCCGGAAGCGAGAATATAGAGATGGTGGCGTTGAGATCCTTCGGTAACGATCGCCTCTTCGGGGGCAAACTGTTCTTCGATTAATTCCTGATTAATCAACAGTAACTCATCTAAGGAAAAATGGCGGAAGAGCTGAACGCGGGTGAGGATATAGATCCGCTCTAGGGTTTGCTCCTGGTGACAGGTTTGGCTTCCGGCGGGAAATAGGGTTTTGGCCACCTGCTGCACCAGAGGATCGGGGGTTTGGATCAGAGTCTTAGGAATGTCCACCAGGGCTACCATTGCACCGAGTTCTAACCATCGGTCTTGGGAAGCGAGGCTCTCTAAAATCAGTTTATAGCCCTGGGTTTTCATCCATTGGGCATCGGTCTCGATGTCCTGTTGCGGCAAGCCACCACTAGCCCAGGTTTCCAGGAAGGGGAGTAGGGGTTGGACAAATCGACGATAGCGCAGGGAGGCGATGGTTTCCACTGCATTGGCCCGATCGCGTAAATTCTGGGAATGAATCACCTGTTTGAGCGCGTCCAGAGTATCGCCACAGCCCAGGCTGGAGAGGGTATGGAACACCCGGTCTAGAACCCGTTTTTGATAGTCCCGGATGGCGATCGCCAAAAGTTGCCACTGGGGACGGTCTGCGGGAATCTGCTGCCGCCAGTCCCAACTGCGGCTAAATTGCTGTAACTGGGGCGCTAAATAGTGATAGAGCCGATCTTCGGCGCGGGGTGTGCCCATATATCCCAAGGTGGCGATCGCCCCATCCACCACTTCGGCACGGGGCGACTCTAGATAGGGTTCCACCCAAAATAGGGCCCTCTCTCCCCCATGGGCTAAGGCCTGGGCAGCTTGTTCGCGCACATGGGGATGGCCGTCCATTAAAGCTTGGGCTAAATAGGGGAGAAGCTTTTCCTCCGGCGCTTTGCCCAAAATTTCAATGGCTGTGGCTCTCACCTGGGGATCGCTATGACCCAACTGGGAAGCGGCCAACTCCCGGATCTGGGCAAACAGCTCGCAGTTGAGGCAGGTTATATACTCTAACCCCTGTTGCTGGACTTCCAAGGGAGCATGGCGGATCAGGGGGTCAAGCAGAATGAATAGATCGGGGTTACTGGTGCGAGCGATGATATGGATGATATTTTGTTGGCTCTGGGGGGGCAAATTGGCCGCCCAAGCGTCTAAATCATCGGGTAATGAGGTTTTTGAGGTTTGCAGGTCTGCCAGGGTAATCAGGGCGCGAATTTCTGGGTTTCCCGTTTCCCAAAACTGCGATCGCTGGGGTTCAGGAACCGGTTTTTGACAGATAATCAACAATTCTAAGGCGATCGCCCGTCCTAGGCGATCCGTTGACTCTAACAAATTCCGGGTACAAAAGCTTTGATCCTCAGCCGGAAGTTGGCTCAGAAACGTCACTACCCCCTGGCGCAGTTCCGGGTGGGTGTGGGAAAACAGGGTTTTCACTTCCGGCAACACCTGGCTAGGGTTCTGGAGACGAGTAGCTAATTGTAGCCCTAAAAGCTGAGTTTGGCGATCGCCACCCGTGAGCATTTTTTTTACTTCCTCTTGATAGGAAGCCGGAAGCTTTACCCATCCCGTTTTCACCCCCTCTAAATTCACCAATCCTTCCGTTACCATAGACATTAAAGAATCTAGATAACTGCGACCGGTCAAATAACCCACCCCACTATAAATCACACTTAAACCGATACCCAATAAGGCCGTTGTGCTTAAATTTCCCCACTTTTGGGCGCTTAGAAGAATCAAACCCCCTAACACTTGCCCAATCGGGGAAAATAGCCCTTCACTCAAAACTCGAAACCGCCCCAAAATGCGCGGGGGAACCGCATTATAGTTCAGCAGACGTACCGCTTCTGCCATACCATAATTGAGGGAGCGTTGGTTTATGTTAGTGAAAACCGCCGAACCCAAACCCGGAGCAACCCATAACCCAACAAAGCTTGCCAGAGTTGCGAGAGGATAAATCAAATTCATCCGTCGCACTCCCAATTTTTGGATTAAAACGGGGGTGACCAAAGACGATAAGCCAAATTCTAATAGACTCAATAGGCTGGCCATTACTGCTAGGAAACTGCCCAATTTTTGGGCATCTCCCAGGGTATTAGCATAGATGGCGGAGTATTGATATTCCCCTAACAAGCGTAAGAGTAAGAGCAGGAAGGTATTGGCAGTCAGAAAGAGAACAATGGGATAGCGGGAAATCAGTTGGGGAAATTGCTGGAGCGACTCTCGGAGGGTTTGCGCTTGTTGCTGCGCTTGTTGTTGCGGTTCGTTGACCTCAATATCCTTTTGGTCAATTTCAATATAGACCATTTCGGCGATCGCCAGCCCATACAATACCGGCAGCGCCATCACCAGCACAGAGGGTTTAATCACCTGAAGGGCAATACCGGCGATCGTATTCGCCAGTAAATAGCCTAAACTAGAAGCTAAATTTAAATAGGAGGTATAGCGCTTCAGTTCCAACGCCGTAAAATAATCCGCCACCAAATTCCAAAAGCCGATTTTAATCACCAGCACGCTGACGACTTCGGAAAAAATATAAAAGATAAACAGAATATAGAGTCCAGACTCTAACCATCCCAAAATTCTTAACCCCAACATAAACAGGGCACTACCTAACAGCAGCAATTGCAGCAAGCGCTTATGGGAAAATTGACCAATCACCTGGGAAAAAAAACCAGAGATGATAATAATGCAAATCGGGGTTAAGGTATAGAGTAAAGGCAGTTGATCCGCCCCTGCATTAGCCAAAAACAGGGAACGAGCCAGCAAAGACGCTAACCCTTGAGTTCCCACTAAGGTTAAGGCCAGCAGCAGAAATGCGCCTAGCCTTTTCAGTTGATCTTCGGATAAGCCTAGGCGCTTTTTGAGGACGGATAACAACATGGGATAGGGACAACCAAGGGTTACGGGTTAATGTCGGAGCGATCGCGGATATATTCTATCAGAGTATCAGACAATAAATACCCCGTATCCATCATATTTTTACCTTCAGCAAATAGGCTATATCCATCTCCTCCTTTGAACAGAAAACTAGAAGTCACCACCCGATAAGTTTTTTCTAAATCCAGAGGAACATAAGAACCATCAGCTTGTCGAGTTTCGATACTCAGCATCCGCGAACCCACCGGTAAATCGGCGCTCCAATCCAGTTTCAGTCCCGCCACTTGGGGAAAACAACCATCGAGTGTCTCCACTTGACTCACCCCATATTCCAAAAGCTCTTTAATCTGTTTTCCCGTTAAGTCTACTTCAATAATCGTATTGGAAAAAGGGAAAGCTTCTAAAACATCACCGATGCTAATTTCTCCGGCTGCAATACTTCCTCGAATTCCACCTCCATTAATAATTGCAATTTGAGTATTGTTAAGGACTGTTTTGGTCAGCAATGCTTCTCCTAAAAGAGTGCCTAGGTTGGTTTGCTTTTGGCGAATATCCGGGCGATCGCCATTCAGTTTAACCGGAGTTTTGCCAATTACTTTAGCCTTCATTTGATCGATGGGTTGAGCGAAGGTCTCTAAAATCTCCTGGAATTGAGGATGATCGGTAATTTCTGCATTTACAGGATGGAGATTTCCCTGCCAGTTCTGGAGATTTCCCTGGCGATTAAACGTAATATCTAAATCCCCTAAATATTTCCCCCATTCCCAAGCCGTGACAACTAAAATGGGTTGACCATTGGGTGTTTTTTCCACAATGGGATAGGGATAAGTTGCCTCTGGCATATCTCCGACTCTGGTATGGGAATGGCCGCCAATAATTACATCTATTCCATCGACTTGTTGGGCTAACTTTAGATCCTCAGTAATTCCCAGATGGGTGAGGGCAATGATTTTATTAATTCCTTCTTCGCTTAACGCTTTGACTGCTTCTTTGGCCGCTTCCACTGGATCTAAAAATTCTACTCCTTCCCCAACTTCTGCCATATTCATAGTTTCCGGAGTAGTCAGTCCCAAAATCCCGATCTTTTGCCCCTCTTTTTCCAGAATAGTCCAGGGCTTAACTAACCCAGAGAGAGGAGAGCTAGACGCAATTTTGAGATTGGCCGAAACCAAGGAAAAATCACTCCCTTGAATAAATTTTGCTAACACCTCTTGACCCCGATCGAATTCATGATTGCCCAGGGTCATGGCATCATACTTTAACGCATTATAAAATTTACCATCTGCTTGCCCTTGGTAGGTGTTAAAATAAAGTGTTCCCTGGAAGACATCCCCCGCATCTAAGACTAATACTGGCTGATTGGCGAGCGCACTTTCTTCTCTGAGTTGATCGATTAGGGTTTTGCGCTTAGAAATGCCTCCCAAGGTCTGATTTTCTCCCATCTCTACCGGTTCTAGATGGGCGTGATGATCGTTGGTGTGCAACAGACGTACTTCAAAGGCGGAAGCACTCCAGAAAAGCCCACTCACTAGCCCAATAATGACAGCGAGAAGAATACCGAGAAGAACTTGTAGGCTTCTTTTCCAATAGACTGAGGTTCGATTCATCGTTTTGTGGTTTGAGACGTTAATTTTTTGATAAACTACAATAGAGCAACCCTAATCATCTAACTTTCCATGGCTTCTGTTCCCTTTTATATCGTTGATGTCTTTGCCGTGAAACCCTATAGCGGTAATCAATTAGCTGTCATCCTCAACGGGGGAGATTTGACGACGGAAATGATGCAAACCATTGCCAAGGAAATCAACTTTTCAGAAACCACATTTATTTTAGGCGATCGCCCGGAAAATGGTGGCTACCCAGTCCGCATCTTTACCCCCACGCAAGAACTTCCCTTTGCGGGACACCCCACCCTAGGAACTGCCTACATTATCCAGCAAGCAATTATTGCCTCAGCCGTTCATCAAGTCACCCTAAACCTTAAAGTTGGACAAATTCCTGTCCATTGGCAAACTGAAGATCAAGGTTCAGATATTTTATGGATGACGCAAAATCCTCCCGAATTTACAGAAACTTATTGGAGGGAAGAAATTGCCCCAATTTTGAGTCTCAAACCTGAAGATATTGATGATAAATTTCCCATCCAAACGGTCTCTACGGGCATTCCTTTTGTGATTGTCCCCCTGAAAAATAAAGCGGCTCTCAAGCAATGTCGAATTCAGCAATCTCTCTATTATGAGTTTATAGAAGACAAACCGGTAAAAATGATTTTTGTCTTTTGTCCGGAAACTGAACATCCGGAAAATACGTTTAGCGCTCGCATGTTTGCCGACTATTTAGGGGTTCCCGAAGATCCGGCAACCGGTAGCGCTAATGGCTGTTTTGCAGGCTATTTAGTGGAACATAATTATTTAGGAACCCAGGAGATTAATGTGCGGGTAGAACAAGGCTATGAAATCAATCGCCCCTCCCTATTACGACTGAGAGCAAAACGGACTGAGGATCGTATTTCGGTTGAAGTCGGAGGTGCAGTGATCTCCATTGCTAAAGGGGAGTTTTTTTTCTAGAATTACTCATTACTCATTAACTCGCCCCCAAAGGGCTAACCCACCCCCGCGTCCGCGAGCCGCAATCAGGTTCTCTTTCACTAGAAAATAGTTGAAAAAAGCCAGTTCCCGGATGGGCGCACCATAGAATTGGGCATTGCGATTTTCACCGTTGCGAATTAGGGTAGAAAAGAGGACTTTATTGAAGAATTTGACTTGCATAGTAGTGAAGTCAAATGCTATAATAGAATTAGACTTTAAATGTTTAGCAGGGCCGAAAACGACTAGGGTAAATAAGCCGATTTGAATCCGATTTTCGACTTCTCCGGCTTCAAACTTATCCCGTTCAAGCGCTTCAAAATCGGGTAAGGGACGATAAACCAATTGAATTGGAATCACCCGCAGCAGGGTTTGTGCTAACTTCATCTGCGTCAAATTAAGCGATCGCCCCCGTTGTTTCTCCCCCGCGATCCAACACAAGCGCCAAGCTCCCTCCAGTTGCTCGAAGCCATAGGGCACTTTCTCCCTTTTCGCCCGCTTTTCCCAATCCAACAGTTCCTCAACCACCTCCCCCGCATCAGGAGTAGCTAGTTTAGGATTCAACATCGATGCTACCGTCTGTTCCAGTACCGCCAAATTTGTCATTTTCATCCCTGTCCATCGATCGGTCATTCCAGAGGCGGTTTAACCCGCCCCTAATCCATTATTTCAGTCTGGATAACCCTTGCAAATCAAACTTTTGCAACCAAGTTTGGCGATCGCCCTCTGTAAACGACTGATCGCGAGATTGGGCCTTGACTTGAAACCGATCCGCCACCAAAACCCCCGTAATATTGCTCCCCTGACTTGCCGCAGGAAATCCCCCAATCCTCCGACTGCTGTTTTCATACTTTTTCCGAGCCGCAGGCAAACTAATCGTATCGGAAATCGACAAAACTGCCATATCGCTTCCTCCCCTCTTCAGCTTATACTCAGAAAACCCATTTTTCTCCTGAGCCGCAACCACCTCATACCCATCCCCAGACTTAGGGAAAAAGCGATTAAAACTAGAACCAGGAAGTGCCTCCTGACTCACGGCTGGAGCCGCATTCCGTTGGCTACTACTCGAAGACGACGAGCCGGTACTTCCCGCACAACCGGATAGAACCAGCACGCTTGCCAGAGCCAATGCAACCCACTGTTTCCCTTGAGATCTAAATATCATCAGTATATTCTCCACTTAAGATCAATCCGTTCCCATTGTCGCTGATGCCCCTTACCCTCTGTCTACCAAGGAGAACCAATTAGCGTAAACGCCGACCAATAAAACGGAGCTGCTAGATTATCAATGGCTAAATTCCCCAACTCTGAAGGCAGTTGTATCGCTCCCCGACTTCCGCGCAATTGGCGATCGCCCAAACTCACTTCTCCTCGCAACAGAGCCAGTTGCGCTTGGCGCAAAGCTTCCGCTTTCATCGAAACCCCAGGTAACTGCTGATAAAATTCACTCATCAGCGCCAACGTCCCCCCATCACTGACATACCACAGACTCGCTAAGGCAGACTGTACCCCACTTTCAAACGCTAATCCCGCAAACCCCAATTCCGCCTCCGGATCGCCAATAGCCGTTCGACAAGCACTCAATACCAGTAAATCCAAAGGCGGATTATCTAAGGGCAATTGCCGCATCCGATCCAGGGTAAGCTGAGTATCCCAAAATTGAATATAGGATTGATTCGGCTGTCCCGGCTGAAATTCTGCATGGGTGGCTAAATGAACAATATTAAAATTCTGGGCTTGCAATTGGGCTTTTAAATTCTCTAAGGTAAATTCCTCATTCAAAAAGGCTCGACTTTCCCAGACATTTTGTCCTTGCACCATCCCATCACGGAGTAATTCCAATTCTAGGGCAACTGCCGGTAGCGGAGCTAAATCCTTAAATTCCGATGCTCCCATGGCCAAAATTTGGATCTTTTGAGGGTTATCTGCTCCCACCGTCATCAAGTTAAACGCTGGGATTAGCGCCAAGCTATACTTTTCCACTAAAAATTGCTTCCCATCAAATAAGGCAGCAAACGGAACCGATCTTAATCCCTTCCCCGTACACAAGAGCAAAGTATCGATCCCTTCCCTTTGTAATTCAGCTTCTATGGGGGCGATCATCCACTGGTAGAGTTGTTGCGCTGAGGATTCATATCGCGTCGTGCGAAGATATCGGGGATTGGTGACTGTAGCCCGAAATTCATCCGCTATCTTCACCAGGTTATCCCTAGAGGCTTCTGGAATCTCACGATACGTCACATTACCCTGAGCCGCGATTAACAGTAACTCTAGGTGTTCCAACATCGGATGGATATACAGAAGCGCTGGAGTTTTTCCCGTTTCTTTCTCCTTCTGAGCTAGAAACTGGACAATTTCTGGTGCTTGTAGTCCTCGGATATCTCTGGTATCAGATTGAAAGTAGTTGCTAAACTCTTCTTTCCACATCTGCTCTAGATGGTTAACCAATGTGATTAACTCTTGTCGATCTGAAGACGGTTGGATCTTAGGGGATAGACTCCAGCTTAAATTACTGGTGACTAGAATCAGGGTGAATACCAGTGAAGATAAGATCAGGCCAGAGATCCACCGGGTTGTGTATTTAGGCATAAGGTCATGCTCAAACATGAAAGGATCTCCTCTGTGATAACAAATTTAGGATAGCGATCGAATTATTCCTCTACACATAAAAAAACCTGCCGAAGCAGGTGTGAGTTATGAAGGCAGAACAATTGATAATCCTTAACCAATCACTGCCCGTAATTTTTCCAGTTTTTGGGGGGCAACGGAGGCTAATGCTTTTTGCCCTTGTTCAGATTCAATTAACTTGACTAACTTCTGAACCGCTTGTTCGACTTCATTGGAAATGGGAGGATTGAGAATTACATCAGCTTCCGGATGACACACTCCAGCATCACACACCAAACCTAAGTCATGCCAATAGCGCGTGGGAATAGCCGTTCCCCGTTGCCCGATATGTTCAGCGTTTAACCACTGGGTTTCTAGATAAGATTGGGGAGATTGATAATATTTCTGCGATCGCGCATAAGGAACCGTAAAACAGCCAAACACTTTCCGATATTCTTCTGAATCCAGAATGGCAGTAATGAGCTGATCGACTCCTTTCGTCGTTAAAATCTGCGAATAGTGTTGAATTTCTGCCTTATCCTTTGGCGCACGACCGAGAAAGTGTTTCAAGCAGATTTCTAAGAACTTCACATTGGAGTAACGGTGATAAAAAGAATCTAGATATACCGATGAATGACCTAGCTCTTTTAGAAACCGACGCACTCCAATCTTATCATGTAAAAACTGATCTTCAGCTTTCTGCAAAACCTTGTGTTCATACTGATAAGGTTGACGCTCCAAAACTTGGTAATAGATCCCTGTAAGCGCCTGCTGACGTTCTTCTTCTGACGAAGTGCGGCTCACGGTTATGGGTTTAGGGGGGCAGTTCATGGGTTTATTTTCCTCCACAACATTTCTGGGGTTTACTTAAACATGCGAGTTCAACATCACCGTAATAATTTTGATATAAGGATGCACTAAACTACTACAATCAGGTGGTAATAAGTCATCGACTTCTTTATGCAAATAGTCATAAACCCTCGTACAATGACTACTGCGTTTATACGCCACTAAGATAGTATCAAGCCAAAACATCATTTGTTCTTTGAAGAATAGCTCATCATTCCGCAGAATTGACAAGGCAATGTAACGAAGAACAGACCCCATATCGTATTTGCATCGAGCGCCATGATTTTTAATCAATTCTGGGTAGGCTTGGGCAAATTTTCGGAGGGTATTCACAATCAGTTTTTCACTGTTTTCACTGAGAAGCTGATAGGTCTTGAGCCGGAGTTGATAGCTTTGAAAATACTGCTCTAACGGATACAGTTCTTGTGTATTTAGGTATCGGCCATCCGCCTCTATAAGTTTAGTATCTAGATCGTGATTTAAAGTATGCATGGTTATACCCTCGGAAGACACTTAGAATGGGACTTAACTAATCCATGAATTGCTCAATTCTGGCTTACCTCTCTTCTACTAGGTTGCCTCAACCTTAAAATATTCTCAAGGTGTTGAATTGATTCTTAATAAAGATTTTTACATTTTTTGATGAATTCCCCCCCCAATAAGCCCTGAGTCTTGACGGTTTTATCCTTGATCGCAGGCTTGAAGACACCAGAGTACCCCTTTATCCTCTTCCCTGATGCTCAAACCCGCCCCCATAGCTAGATCTGTCTCTAGCTAGAGGTGAGCCTGTTGTCGGTTCCTTTACAATTTGTTACATTAATCGAGTGTAGAACTTGTATCTAACCCAAAAACAGCATGTTTACTGGTGTCACCGGTTTCTTTGGCAGTCCTGGAAATACAGATATGGGAGAAAAGCTCCTCAATACCGTGGCGAGCCAGTCTATTCGTCATCTATTCACCCGCAGTGAATCGATTGAGGTGTCTATTCGCTGTTATCCATCAAGCAAACTTCTACAAGGGGCGATCGATGGTTTGCAAATGCAAGGGCGAGGTTTGCTCATTCGCAATGATTTTCCCATGGAGGAGATGTCTTTTCAGACGGACGCTGTAGCCCTCGATTTCAGCGCCCTCCTTGGGGGTAAATTGCGCCTCAAGCAACCCACTCAAGCCGTTGCCCAAATCACTCTGTCTGAATCTGGCATTAACCAATCTTTCCAGGCAAAATTGGTGACTAAGCGCTTGGAGAATCTGAATCAACCCGCTTTTACCGCCTTGTCTGGAGGAAATCCCGTTTCGTTTAAGGAGGTTTCAGTTGAGTTACTCCCGAACAACCAAATTCGACTCTTTGCTAAAACCGATGTGGGTGGTTCGGATTTAATTCCCATTGCCATGAGAGCAACACTGGTGGTGGAACGTCGGCGACGCATCTTATTTAGTGATGCTCAGTTTGAATCAGAGGCTATTCCCCCAGAACTCTGCGATCGTGCCCAATCTCTTACCCAAGTGCTGGCTGACCTCTTGAATGATATGGTTGATCTAGATCGATTTAATCTAGATGGGGTAACCTTACGGATTAATCGCTTAGAAACCCAAGGCAAAAACTTACTCTTTAGCGGCTATGCTCAAATCGATCGTTTTCCTGGTAATTAGCTTCTTATTTCTTCGCTAAACGTGATCGACAACCTATTTTCCTTTGGTGGAATTGTCATTGTGCCGTTGTTAGGATTTTCTCTCCTAGCAACTACTTTAATCTTAGAACGGCTTCTCTTTTGGTGGCAGATTACGCGCCGCCAAAAACCGTTGGCACAAGAAGTATTACAGATCTATCGTCAGGATGTGAAAACAACTTTGATCAAATTAGATCAGAATCGAGATTTACCTCTAGCCAGAATTTTTTTGGCTGCCCTAGAACTCGATCAACCCACCCCAGAAGAATTTCGATTAGCTCTTGAAAGTGCTGGACAAGCAGAAATTCCCATCCTAAAGCGGTTTAATACCCTTTTTGAAACGGTGATTACAGTTGCCCCTCTTCTAGGCTTATTGGGAACCATTCTCGGCTTAATACATGCTTTTTCTTCCCTGCGTATTGGCGATCTCGGTGGTACAGACAATCTTGGCGTAACCGCAGGCATTAGTGAAGCCCTGATTTCCACTGCTGCTGGGTTAGTCGTGGCGATCGTTACCCTACTCTTTACTAACCTATTCCGAGGCCTATATCGCCGACAAATTGCCCTCATCCAAGAATATGGCGGCCAACTCGAACTCATCTACCGCAAACGGTCAACTCATTAAAAATCAAAAACAAACTTAACCCTTTAAAACAACAAAACCCCTTGATGTAAGAAGGGGTTTTGAGGAAAAGTAACCTGGCACCGAGCTATTTTGCCCTGGGGTTACCCCCAAAGTATCGTCGCCGCTGCTGTGTTTCACTACCGAGTTCGGGATGGAGTCGGAGTGG